>QIAN01000383.1 GCA_003225005.1 Acidobacteriota bacterium
TATGGCTCGGCAGAGTGGACTTCTGTCCGTCCCCTATGTCCACGTGGTCTTGACTCTGCCTCACCAACTCTCCCCACTGGCGCTGCAGAACAAGAAGGTCCTCTATGACCTCTTGTTCCGCGCCAGTGCCGAGACCTTACAAGAGGTCGCCCGCGATCCTCGCCACCTGGGAGCCGACATCGGCTTCCTTTCGGTCCTGCATACCTGGGGGCAGAACCTACTGCATCATCCTCACCTCCACTGTGTCATTCCCGCCGGGGGCATCTCGCCCGACCGTACCCGGTGGATTCATCCCCGCTACCCCTTCTTCCTGCCCGTCCACGTACTCAGTCGCGTCTTCCGCGGCAAGATCGTCGCCGGCTTAAAGCGTCGATTCCAGCAACACCAACTCACCTTCGCCGGATCTCTTCAACCCCTGGCCAACCAGAAGGCCTTCCACTCCTTCTTACGTCCCTTGTTCCGTCAAGACTGGGTCGTCTACGCCAAGCCACCTTTCGGCGGTCCTCATCATGTGCTCGGCTATCTCGCCCGTTACACCCATCGCGTGGCCATCACCAACCACCGCCTCGTGGCCTTCGAGCACGACCAGGTTACTTTCCGCTGGAAAGATTATGCCCACGGAAATAAGAAGAGAATCATGACGCTCGGTTCGCAACAGTTCCTACGCCCCTTCTTGCTCCACCTCCTGCCTCGCGGCTTTGTCCGCATCCGCTCTTTCGGCTTCCTCGCCACTCGCCGCCGTGCCAGACTCTTGCCGCTCTGTCAGCGCCTGCTCGCCGACTATCCCACGGCGCACACACCCGCAGCCGTCACTTCTTCCCCCACTCAGCCCACTTGTTTCCGCTGCCCAAAATGTTCCACTCCCATGCTTATCGTCGAAAGATTCTCTGTCATTCCCGCTTGGCAACTCTCGATCAGGAGCGCCTACCTTGACTCTTCCTAATCATCCAACCATGCCGCTCTCCACAGTGCGAGCTTCTGCTCCGACAGCCGTAGTGTCTGTACTCACCGAAATCCACCTCCATCCACCACTTACTTTCGTAAATTACCCGCACCGGATCGCCTCCTCGGACCTACCAATACTCTCGCCGACATCTTTTACCAGTCTGCTCAACCCAACCCTGCGACGAACAAATCGCGAATCGCGCATGCAAAACCCATAGCTCCCCCGCGTCCGCCGCACCAGCGGCTTCGTACAAATCCTCCTATCGCAAGTGCCCCGGCGGGAAACACTTGGGTCCGCGCGGAAGCTCACCGCCGGCGCACTTGTCGATAGGAAACTAAGATTTTTCGCCAACTGAGGAAACCGTCAGGGAAGTGCAAGCGACGATGAAACGGAAGACCCTACTTTTATAGTTTCTAATCTTGGTTTGGACAGACTACCACTGCAACAGCAGAGATGGCCTTGAGGATATGCCCTGGGATTTAGTTATTCCTGCTGCGTTTCCTTGCAGTGTGAGCTTAATTCGTTCCGCAAACCAAGGGGTCGCCTACCGCGAACGACCGTTCCACCTCAGTGGCGGAACTTTGCTTTTCTTTTGACGACTCCCGCAATCCCAACTATGCCAGTCAGCATCAAGCCGACCGTAGCGGGTTCAGGCGTTGGCAGTGGCGCTGTGGCCCGGAACGAGCCGTGCGTGAAATAGAAAGCAGGATTGCCATTCTGGTCCACGGTTTGGGCAAAGTGAAGGCCCCAACTCCCGTCCGTGGGCAAAGTCAGGTTAAACTGGAAGGAGCCAGTGTCTGACCCCGCAATTCCGCTGGTTAACGCATTCAGCCCGCCGGAACCGTCAAAAAGATCGAAAATCCCTACTTCGTAGGTTTTCCCTCCCAAGATCGCGGTGTCAAACGATGAGACGTATATCTGGCTGGTATTGGCAATGCTCGTGTCCGAAATCAGACCTGAGCACCAGTCGAAACAGCCCATACCGCCGGTTCCTGTGATTCTTACTCCTGGACCTGTGAAAGTGAAGCCCACGTTGTCGCCCGAGCCGTCGTTGGGGCCCATAAACATGAGCGCTTCAGTAATGTGAAAGGTGGGAATGCTGTCAGCGTACGAGCATTGCGCGGTGACGGCAAACAGTACCGCGGTCGCTAGCCGAAGGTAATTCATAGCTCCTCCGATTCACACGTCAGCGACCAGAACTCTACTCCTAGAGAGGCTGTTTGACAAGCGGATCTTCTCCACCTCTCCCGTCCCCGAGCCCAGCACTCTACTTCTGCTCGGCACCGGATTGGTGGGTGTACTGGGCGCAGCACGCAGGAAGTTGCGGCTATGACACTGAGTGGGCCCCCAATCAAGCCGCCTTTCCATTCGGAGAAGATTTAGAGGCTCTTAGCTGAGTTGCTGGATTTTTAGGGTGGTGGGCGGCTTGAATTGCGGGACCTAACTAATGATGCCATCGTGCGGTAAGCGCGAAAGCGGACGGGCAGCGCAAACAGACACCGCGTTCCGGAAAACGTATTGGTCATTGTAGGGCGTGAGGAACGCACGCACGTACCAGAGTTGGTTGGGGTTGGAAACAAAGAAGGGCTCCAGAAACACGCAGCAAAAGCGGGGGAACTGCCGATGCAGCGGGACAGCTGCCGTCCTACTGCTGCATTATACGGACCGGAACGGGTAACTGTCGTAACCAGATGTCTGAGTAAGTGTGTCAAGAGTTTTTTGCACTTCAAGACGACGCTGTTCACTCAGGATCCACAGGGATTTCACAAGCTGGTTCCTATGCCAACTACGACGAGCTTATCCAGTGGTGAGCCTCGCTT
>QIAN01000016.1 GCA_003225005.1 Acidobacteriota bacterium
ATCGGCAACGGAGCAGTGTTTCAACTTGTACCGCGATATTTTCCGACCCAGAGAGCCACTGTGACCGGCCTGGTAGGTGCAATGGGTGGAATGGGTGGATTTTTTCCGCCGTTACTCCTAGGGTTTTTTCGTGACCGGCTGGGAGTGGTTTGGCCGGGTTTTCTTTTTTTGTCGGCGGTGGCCTGTGTTCTTTGGTGGATGAATGGTCGCGTCTTCTTGACCCGGGAAGAAGCCCTTGCGTCGAAGGTTCCCCCGGCTCTGACCCGTACCGCGGACAAAGTCCGCGCGGGAGCTTGGGCCACGTTGTGGACCGGTATTCTCATCGCCGCCATCGTGCTCGGCTCACGCAACCTCCAGAACTTCGACCCTGCACTCGTGATCTATACCTTCGCGATCATTTTTGCGACTTGGGGCGTTGTTTACCACTACTCCGTCTGGATACGAAAACCTCCAACCTATGTGTACTGGCAGCGCGGATGGCAACTGTTCAAGGAAAGAGGGGTGGTTCGAACCTTCGGCCAGGTCGTAATACTGGCAGGAACTCATCTAGTTGCCCAGACATTTATCGCGAAACGCTCCAGACTCCGCTGGGCGATGCATCAGATGATCTTTTGGGGATGCGTGCTGGCGGTAATGATCACGTTCCCGTTGGTATTCGGATGGATTAACTTCACCAGCTCGCCGGACGATCAGATGACATATGTCACGCACTTGTTCGGGTTTCCCGCAGGCAGGTTCCAGCTGCATACGTTCACGGCGCTACTTCTCTTTCATGGCCTTGATATTTCAGCGTTCTTGGTTCTCGGGGGAATTACGCTTTCGCTGTGGCGCCGTATGCGGGACGAAGGCGCACGCGCGGTGCAGACCCTGGTCATGGATTTCTGGCCACTGATTTTGCTCTTTGCCATATCGATTACGGGCTTGGCCCTCACGGTTTCGCAAGAGTGGCTCGGGGGGAGCTTCTACGATTTCATTGCCATTTTGCACGCGATCACCGTGATTGCGGCATTGCTCTACCTTCCATTCGGGAAGTTCTTCCACATTTTTCAGCGGCCCGCGCAGCTGGGCGTGAAGCTGTGTCAGCGCGCCGGCGAAGAAGGCGACGGTGCGATCTGCGCTCGTTGCGGCGAGCGGTACGCATCTCTCATGCATGTCGAAGATCTGAAACGTGTGCTGCCGCAAGTGGGATTCAACTACTCGATGTCGGGGCCGGTGGGCAATTGGCAGGAATTGTGTCCAGCCTGCAAGCGCAAGTCACTCTCCCTCGCGCAGTTGAGACTGAAAGAGGAAGCGAATGGCTAGAGCTCCTGTCTCAGAAGAGATCCTCAAAGAGAAATTCGGGCCGCATCTCAATTACAAGCCACCCGGCGGTTGGAACGATGAGTCGGTCCATCCGGCTGAGAAGCTGGTTAAGACACACTGCTGCTTTTGCGGACAGCAATGTGGAATCCAATTAAAAGTTCGCGAAAACCGCGTGATCGGGTTTGAGCCATGGGAGGAGTTTCCGTTCAACCGCGGAATGCTCTGTCCAAAAGGGGTGAAGCGTTATCTGCAGGGCAATCATCCTGACCGCCTGCTTGCCCCGTTGATGCGCAGCGACCAGGGATTCAGTCCCGCGTCCTGGGATGAGGCTTTGAGTTTCGCGGTTAGCCGGATGCGCGAGGTCCAGGACAAGTATGGCAAAGACGCCATTGCCGTCTACGGCGGAGCATCGCTCTCGACCGAGAAATCCTATCTGTTGGGTAAGTTCGCCCGCGTCGCGCTGGGCACTCGTCACATCGACTACAACGGGCGCCTGTGCATGGTATCTGCCGGAACGGCCTACAAACTGGCGTTCGGCGTCGACCGAAGCCCAATTCCATGGAGCCAGATCCCCAAAGCGGAAGTCCTGTTTGTGATCGGCGCGAACATTGGCGACTGCGCCCCCATCACAACCGACTACATCTGGCGCTGTCGCGACAACGGCGGGAAGTTGATCGTCGCCGATCCCAGGATGACCCCCATTACGCGAAACGCTGATCTCTATCTTCCGTTGCGTCCGGGAACTGATCTCGTACTGTTGATGGGAATGCTACACGTCATCTTTCGGGACGGGTTGGTGGATCGCGAATTCATCAGCCAATACACCACCGGCTTTGAGGCCGTGGCTGAGTCCGTCAAGGAGTGGGATCTCCGGAAGGTAGCTGAAATGACAGGTGTACCGCCCGAATCCATCGAGAAGGCCGCGCGTTGGATTGGTAGATCGAAGAGGGCCATCATGATGCACGCTCGCGGGCTGGAGCATCAGTCCAAAGGTGTGGAGAATTGCCTGGCAGTGCTCAACATTGCTCTTGCAACGGGAAATGTTGGGCGCGAGGGTGCGGGTCCCACGATGATTACCGGACAGGGAAACGGCCAGGGCGGACGTGAGCATGGGCAGAAGTGCGACCAACTTCCAGGGCAACGATCGCTCGCGGACCCAGCCGCTCGCGAATACGTAGCCGGCGTCTGGGGGATCAAGCCCGAAGAGCTTCCCCAGCCAGGCTATAGCGCGCAAGAAATCATGAACGCTATCCACAGCGGCGAAATCAAGGGATTGCTCTCGATTTGCTTCAACCCGCTTGTGTCGCTTCCAGATGCGAACTTCACTCGCGAGGCGTTGTCGAAGTTGGAATTCTTCGGTGTGATTGATTTCTTTCTCTCAGAGACCGCGCATCATGCGGATGTCGTTCTCGCCGGCAGCTTGCAAGAGGAAGAAGATGGGCTCGCTTGCAGTGCCGAAGGGCGCGTCATTCACTGGCAGAAGAGCATCGATCCGCCAGGCGATGCCAGGCGAGACTCCGACATCATCATCGATTTGGCACACCGACTGGGTCGCGGGCAGTTCTTTCCATTCAAGAATCCTGCCGATATTTTCGAGGAGCTGCGAGTCGCCTCACGAGGCGGCGTCGCGGACTATTACGGCATCACCTACGAGAGAGTGGATAAGCAGATGGGTATCTTCTGGCCCTGTCCTTCGCTCGACCACCCCGGCACCCCGCGTTTATTCGTCGACAACAAGTTTTATACGCATGACGGCAGGGCGCATTTCAACGTGACCGAATGGCGCCCCAGCGGCGATCCGATCAATGAAGAATATCCCTTGCTCCTAACGACAGGCCGCGTGGTCAGCCAGTACTTGTCAGGAACGCAAACCCGGCCGAACAATATCAGATCAAAGACGGAGACTGGATCACGGTGACAACACGGCGTGACGATCTGACGATTCGCGTCATGGTAGTGAAGACCATTCGCCCCGACACCGTCTTCATCCCGTATCACTGGGCCGGCATTAGTAGTGCAAATCGGCTTACTCATCGGACACTTGATCCTCGCAGCAAGATCCCGGAGTTCAAGGTTTCGGCGTGCCGGATTGCAGGAGCGAAGGGCCCTGACGAGTCCCCCGATGCTCGGAGCGCACACAAAAACGGCGCATCGAGGGGAGGATACTAGTGTTCGGATACGAATTCTATGTCGACCCCTCGCGTTGTATTGGCTGTCGATCCTGCCTGCAGGCCTGCGAGGAATGCGCTACCCACCGCGGAAAGTCGATGATCAACTTCGACTTTATCGAGCGGAAAGAGAGCATCAGTTCCGCCGCATACGTCTGCTGGCATTGTGATGAGCCTACTTGTGCTCAGGTCTGCCCCGCGGATGCTATCAAGAAGGGCGAGGATGGAATCGTTCATTCCTCACTCAAACCACGCTGCATCGCCTGCAACAACTGTGTGTTGGCCTGCCCCTTCGGCATCCCGAAGATGATGATTCCCGAGCAGCAGATGATGAAGTGCGATATGTGCTATGACCGCACTTCCATCGGCAAGCGTCCCATGTGCGCAACCGTCTGTCCGAGTCAGGCGCTGTCATATGTGAGGCCCGAGGAAATTGCCTATCGTCGCGAGAAGCCAACAAATATTTTCTATTTCGGCAGCCAGAAGATCACCACCAAGGTTTACATGATGGCCCCAGCTGAACGGGAGGCTATTGCCCTCGATGTTGTGGACTACATGTGGGAGGAGAACCATGACTTGGTTGCGACGAGGGAGTAGCGAACCGCTTTGGAAGGAAGAGTTCCCGGTTCGCACAGCGGACGAACGCTACGTCACGCGCCGCCAACTCACCAAATTTCTTGTCCTGACCAGTCTCGGCATGTTCGTCGGGAATATCTGGATCCTGATTCGGTCGATCTTCTACAAGGCCCCGATCTATGGGCATCAACCTGTAGCCCAACTCGGCGAGATTCCTGTCGGTGGAGTCAAACTATTCAGCTATCCGTCAAAAGATGACCACTGCATCTTGATTCGGACCGCTGAAGACGAATACGTAGGCTACAGCCAGAAATGCACTCATCTTTCCTGCGCGGTCTATTACTCTCAGGCGGAAAACAGACTTGAATGTCCGTGTCACAAGGGCTTCTTCTCGATCAAGGATGGCGCTGTCCTACAAGGGCCCCCATCGCGGCCTCTGCCGCGTATTGTTCTCGAAGCGCGCGGCGAACAATTAGTTGCTATCGAGGTAAAAGGTTAATGCCGACTTCGAACGACCTGCCTCCTCAAACTCGCGGCCTTACGGCCATCGCGGGAGCGATGTCTTTGATCGTTATTCTTTTGATCGTGCAAATCTGGCTCTTGAGCGCCGCTCTGGAGTCCTTCCTCAGCGGAAAGCTTCATACTGCACTGCCAGCCGCTGTATTCTCCGGAGTCATGTTTCTGATCTGCCTGGGCCTCTACGCCTTTGTCGATCGCGTCGATTCGGAGGTTCGCGGTTCTGGCAACGGGCGTTAACTCCATTTGTTAGTGTTTCTTGGAATCTCCCTCCGCTCTAATTCTCTCCGTGACATTAGTCACATGCAGACGGGGACAGGTCTGGCAGGCTTGTAGTCGTGGAATCTACCGCCGAGACGAAGCGACGGAGAGAGACTCGAACTCGGATCGCGCGACACAAAACATGTGCAAAACAACGAACATGGGGTGAAATCGAAAGCGAGTCAGAGCAGCGACGATCTCCGCGAAAATCGACAAGAGGGTAAGCTTCCCTGTGGGGCTCAATATTGCCATCGGTGCCACGAAGAGTGTGGAGTAATTGTCAATGCATACATCCTGCGGGATATAGCGGCCGAGTCAAGCGCAAACGAGTCTTCGCTAGCTGGTTGAGCGGTGTTTTGAAGATGCCTGTTCAGATTGGAGCTAAGACCCATCCCTTTTCCGACCCCACCGGCCTTTTGTCGGACTGTCACCGTCGCATTGAAACGTCCCTCGGAGCTCTTGAAGGAGTTGCGTCGGTCATCGATCAGCCCGTTGACGGAAGAAACTCGCGCTGCACTCGAGTCCGCGTTGCGCTACTTTCGGGAGGCTGCACCCAAGCATACTGCAGATGAGGAAGAGTCTCTGTTTCCGAGAATGCGTCAAAAGCGCGATCCGAATGTGGAAGCGCGGGCGTTGTTATGCAGAGCCTTTACGCGCGTGCTGGAATGGACAGGAAAGAAGCATGCACTCTTCATGCCGTTCGATCTGATCGCGTTGTGAAGAATGTGTTTGAAAGAATTCAAAAGCGCGGCTCGAAAATGGAGAACTCTGCGGCGAGCATGCCGTGACATTGGGGCTAATACTCCGCCGGTCGATGCAAAGTGTTCGGCGCCTTGACCTTTAACTGGCTTGTCCCGAGCCGCTTTGGTGGAATGCCGGAACTTGAGATCTATCGAGTGGCTGTGCAATGTTGACCAGTTTTGCTGCAACATATCGTCGATCATCGTCTTCTGGGGTCTCCCGAGGTTTCAGACATGCGGTGCGCCCCGTAATTCGAGCTCAGTGGCTTGCCGTGGTCGCGTCGGAGATGCACAGGAGGAAGTTTCATCATGGCTACGAATCTCAGCACTTGCCATCCCGGCGATGGCATTGAAGCATTGAATCGACTACCCGGGTTGGCGGAACCTCTGCTACAAATCGACTTTGAAAGAGAGCTGCAGCAACTGCGGCGAGAAGACTCCTGGCAGCGGGAGACTGGGCGGAGTTCCAAAACCCTCGCGAAGTATCCAGATTTCCGAATTGTTCTAATTCTGATGAAGAGCGGCACACGAATGCGACAGCACAGAGCGGAGGGACGGATCTCCATTCAGCAATTGAAGGGACAGGTCCGTATCCATTTGGCCGATCGAAAGATGACCTTGTCGACCGGCCATTTGTTGGTGCTGGACTGCGGTGTATTACACGACGTCGAAGCGCTGGAAGAGAGTGCCTTATTGCTGACCATCTCTTGGCGAAGAGAGAAGAGTGACGCCTCAAAATCTTTTTCGTCCACCCAGCGGCATTTGGACGAAGATGCCGTGTCGCGAATGGATGATGAAGGTGGCGCTCCTGGGGCTACCGTGAGCCCGCCCGGTGCGGCAAGGAAGGCCGTCTCCGGCAGCTAGACGTTTTCGATGAACCGCTTTAGCGAGACCCCCTGCTGCAGGAGCAGGCGATGGTGGCTGTAACCGCACACCATTTAGGAACTCTATTAAGAAGGAGGCCATGGCTACCGAAGCGGCCGTGATGGCAGGTCAAATGGCAAGTCAAACGTCCAAGCTGGTGCGTCGCGAGGAAGTCGCGGAAGGTACGATGGCCTTTCACTTCGAGAAGCCATCCGGATTCAAGTTCAAAGCAGGGCAGTTCGCCGATGTGACACTCATCCACCCGCCGGAAACTGATGCCGAGGGAAACACACGCACTTTTTCCATCGCGAGTCCTCCGTTCGAGAACGAGTTAGTTTTCACCACCCGGATGCGGGACACTGCTTTCAAGCGCTCGTTGCAGAAGGTGCCGCTGGCCACGGAAGTGAAAATAGGCTCAGCCGCAGGCTCCTTCACCCTACACAAGAATCGTGGCAAGCCGGCCGTGTTCCTCGCGGGCGGAATCGGAATCACACCTTTTCTCAGCATCGTGCGGCAAGCCCATCACGACCGCCTCCCGCACAACTTGTATCTTTTCTATTCCAATCGGCGGCCCGAAGATGCACCTTTCCTGGAAACTCTGCAGAACTTGGAGAAGACGAATCCCAACTTCCACCTGATCTGCACAATGACAGAAATGTCGAAATCCAAGAAAGAATGGAAGGGCGAGGTGGTTGTGATCGACCAAGACATGCTGTCCAGGCATTTGGCAACACTGCGGGGCCCCATCTATTACAGCGCCGGACCGCCCGCCATGGTTGCCGGCATGAGGGCGATGCTGGTAAGCGCGGGCGTTGACGAGGACGACATCCGAACGGAAGATTTTGCTGGATACTGAAGGTTGTCCTTGCCCGCGGGACGATTGCGCTCGGGTCGAACAAGAAGGAAGGGTTTCTTGGAGGTGCACAGCATGCTGACAAATAGGCCTAAGACAAAACTTCTTGTAGACGGTGGAGATCCCGAAGAAACCTTCCGGATTAAGAGCTTGATCGGGTTTGTTGATGGGCAGACCACCAATCCATCTCTGATCGCAAAAAACCCGGAGATTCAAAAACGCCTCGCATCCGGTCACCAATTGAGTGAGCAAGAAGAAAAAGACGCATACAAGAAGATTGTGCAAAGCATCTCGCCACTCGTCGGAGATGCTGGGGTCTCCATTGAGGTATTCGCAGATCTAAGTAGCCGTGCCGAGGAGATGCTTGCCCTGGGCCAGGAAATGTTCACCTGGATTCCCAATGCCTATGTGAAATATCCGTGCACCCACGAGGGTTTGCGGGCCGCAGAAATGTCGGTGCAAAAGAGTATTCGGGTCAACATAACTTTGTGCTTTTCGCAGGAGCAAGCCGCTGCCGTATATGGCGCAACCAAGGGATCGAAGGAGCCAGTGTATGTATCACCGTTTGTCGGCCGGCTCGATGATCAAGGCGAAGACGGCATGGACCTTGTCCGAAATATCAAGAAAATGTACGAACGCAGCGACGGCCATGTGCATGTCTTGGCCGCAAGCATACGCACCATCAACCATTTGCTTTGTTCCTTCTTGTTAGGTGCTGAGCTGGCAACCGTGCCGAGCAAGGTTTTACAGGAATGGGCAGCAGCAGGTTTTCCTATGCCGGACCAGGATTTCAAGTACAAAGCGGTCGACGCGAAGGGCAAGCCCCTGAAACCGATGCCATACAAAGAACTGGACCTGAACCTTCCATGGGACACCTTTGACCTCGCACACAAACTCACAACCCAAGGCATCCAGAAATTTGTCGCTGACTATCGAAGCACACTGAGACGATCGGCATAGTGGTCCCATCGCTGGTCGTGACTCAGAGTTCGAGACCGCACCAAATCTGCGAAGGATTACCGTGCGGCAAAGGGCTTGCCACGCACGTAGACGGCATCGAAGACCTTCAGCGTATCGATATTCGCAACGCCGCCAACTGTGATCGGATCGCCCAGATACTGAACCTTGCTCCCCGCAGTGGCGAACGCCGGCCACGAGGGAAGGCCCGCGCCGTTTGGATCTCCCGATCGCGCGAAGTTGACCCAGTAGCTGGACATCTCCTCAGCCAGCTTCCGATCTGCCGCGGTCAGTTCCAGAGCGACTGGTCCAGGTGATCGAAGACATACCAGAGCTCGGCGAAGTGGCTCGCGCCCCAACCCGCGTACGGTGAGCCGTTCGGAAACGGCGGTTGCTGTCGAAATGAGTCGTAAAAGACGGGACTCTTTCCGGTTCCCGCTTGCAACCTCGCATGCCCACATGTCCCAGCCGAAGCGGAGGTCGCGCTCCAGGCCGAGCTGCGCCTGTTGCGCCTCTTTGTCAGTCGCATGGGGATATGCCGCAACCAGGGCAGGGGAAGTTGGCCGACGCTGTGTTCCAGGTCGCTGTCGAACGTGGCTGCCGTCTCGTGCGTGACATCCGCCATTGCCCGCGCCTCCTCGGCGTTCGAACCGATCAGCAGTGGGACATCGTTCTGCTGCCCCGAATTGAATGCCTCGCAGGGTAAAAGGGGAAGCACATACGGTTCGATCACCGCGTGGACGATGCCGCCGGCATTGCCGGCAAGCAGGGTTGCTGGAAGCCGGCGTAGTTCCTTGAGCGACGCCGCACTCAGCGAAACGGCGTACTTGTCCCCGTCGCGTTCTGCGTTGGCCAGCAGATACTTGGGTGCGAGTTGGAGCGGCTCAAACAGACCGCCGCTCTCTCCGATGGCTCGCTGAAACAAGCCCTTTGCAAGGGGCGAAGCCATCAGGATGCTGACCGATATAGAACCGGAGGATTGACCGGCGATGGTGACAAAGGCTGCAATGTTTCTCTGAATCCATTCGAGTGCGGCGATCTGATCCATCAGGCCGTAGTTCCCGGACGAGTGGTGCGGGGACTCGCGCGTTAGCTCAGGAAGTGCAAGAAAACCAAGCGGACCAAGGCGGTAGGCGATGGTGACAACGATGACGCCTTTTTGCGCGAGCCGGTCGCCCCAGTACAAGGGCGTCGCGGCTTTGTGGAGTACGCGTACGGTGTGATAGCGCAGGCCTGCCACGGCGTTTCCAGCCAACCCCCAACCTCCCGGTAGCCCGTAATTCTGGAAAAGGAAATCATGAGGTGCATTTTCTGTTCAGGAGGTCCAAAAGCGCCTGCTTGCACTTGACATTCTAGTGTAGTGAGCAGAGACTCATCCCGTGAGAGTCCACTTGGATGTCTAGTAAAGACAAGAAGACGACCCATCAAGTTTTCCAAGGAACGTTGGATTTGATCGTCCTGCGTAATTTAGCGACGATTGGACCCCAGCACGCCTACCAAATCGCGACTCGCCTCCAGCAAATCTCGGACGGGCTGCTCAACCTAAACCAGGGCACGCTTTATCCCGCCCTGGTAAGGCTCGAGCAATACGGTTGGATAAAGGGTAGTTGGAGCAAAACAGAGACCGGTCGTGAGGCGAGATTCTATGCAATCACAGCCGCCGGACAGAAAGCATTGCGCGCCGAGACGGAGCATTGGAGACGGACGTCGCAACTGATTGAACGCCTGCTCGTGGAAGGAACCCGCGCGTGATCAAACATCTCGCACGAGCGATTGCGAAGATTCAGGGCCTCTTCAGAAACAGCAGGGTCGAAGAGGAACTGGCGAAAGAAATTGCAACCCATCTGCTGTATCTCGAAGACGAGTTTCTTCGGCAGGGTCTGTCACCGCTTGAAGTCCACCGGCAGGCTCGGCTCGCTTGTGGCGGCGTGGAGCAGGTCAAGCAGGCACATCGCGAGGAACGCTCGTTTCGCTGGCTGTCTCAAAGTCTGCAGGATATTCGGCACGCATGCCGTTCGCTGCTCCGTTCGCCGGGCTTCAGCGTAGCCGCAATTCTGACTCTTGCTTTAGGAATTGGCGCGAATACAGCCGTCTTTTCAGTCGTCAACACAGTGCTGTTAAAGCCCCTCAGCTATCCGGAACCTGATCGAATCGTCCAATTCTGGTTGAACTCAACGGAAGGATCAGTACCGGGCGCATCTATTCCCGATCTTCGTTTTTGGATGCAGCACGCCGAGGCAGTTGACGATATCTCGGCGTACGATCTTGGCGAAGCTGTGCTCGGGCTGACGAGCGGTATACCTGAAGAGGTTCACGGAGTCCACGTCACTTCAAACTACCTTCGTTTGTTCGGAGCGCCGCTTGTGCTTGGACGGACGTTCAGTGCGGATGAGGACCGGGCAGGATCAGGCAAGGTTGTGGTCCTGAGCTACTGGCTGTGGAAACGAAGGTTCGGCGGAGATCCGAAGATAGTAGGCAAGGCAATCTCGTTAGAAAAAGAGCCGTACACCGTGGTTGGTGTCACTGGCGAGAGCTTTCGCACCGATCCGGAAGCTGATTTGTGGATCCCGTTTCAGTTCAATCTGAACAGTGACAACCAATTGCATTATTTCGGGGCAGTCGGGCGTCTGAAACCGGGACTCTCATTGTCTCAGGCAAATGCGCAGTTGAGATCGGCTGCGCAAGCAGCGCAGCGCCAAGGGTTACTACCCGACCCTGAATACGCCTTTGTGCTGGAGCCGCTCCGCGATGCCATTGTCAGAGATGCGCGAGCATCGCTGTTGTTAATGCAGGCTGCTGTGGGCCTGGTGCTGCTGATCGCTTGCGCGAACGTCGCGAATCTGTTGCTTGGTCGCGCTACCGTTCGCAAGCGCGAGTTCGCGATTCGAGCCGCCATAGGGGCAGGTCGAGGACGGCTGCTTCGCCAGTTTGCGACCGAGAGCGTGCTGCTGTCGACTTGCGGTGCTGGAGTCGGTCTGGGGATGGGATCACTCGGCGTACACGCACTGCTTTCGATAAGTCCTGGCAACATTCCGCGCATTGGCGTTGGGGGCGCTTCTGTGGGAATTGACTGGCGCGTACTGATGTTCACACTCGGGATCTCGTTGTTGGTTGGCATTGTCTTCGGAATTGTTCCGGCACTGCGGGCATGGGGCCCATCCCTGAGCCAATCACTCAACGAAGGTAACCAGCGGCTGGGATCCGGTTCAAGCCAGAGCACGATGCGATCGCTGATTGTCTTAAGCGAGGTTTCCCTGTCTGTTGTGCTGCTTATTGGTGCGGCGCTGCTCATACGCACCTTCGTCGCATTGCGGAGCGTGAATCCGGGCTTCGACCGTCATAACGTTTTTCTGATGGAAATGTCGTTGCACGGATCTCAATTCGCAACAACAGCCAATGTCGCACGTCTGGTTGAGGACACTCGACAGCGGCTCGCAGGCATTGCTGGAGTTGAAATTGCAGCAGCGACTTGCAGCCCGCCGTTTGGCAACAGGATGGGTTTGCCTTTCGCCGCAATAGGAACTCTGTCCGGCAACTCGGGCAGTACCGGCGACGCGGAATGGATGTCAGTATCGCCGGGCTACTTCGCGGTTCTAAGGATCCCGGTTGTTCGTGGTCGAGATTTCAATGAACCAGACGGAAAAGGCGCGCCGGGTGTCGTGCTTATCAATGAGACGATGGCAAAAAGCTATTGGGCAGGCAAGGATCCAATCGGTCAAGCCATTGAAATCGGTCGAGGCATCGGACCAGATTTTGAAGACAGACCCCGCCGGATCATCGGCATTGTCGCAGACACGCGCGATCACGATTTGAGTCAACCGCCCCAGCCCACCATGATTATCCCGTTGGCGCAAGAGCCGGATGGCATGACGCGTCTCGGCTTACAGTTTGACCCGATCTTCTGGCTCATCCGTACACGTCTTGAGCCACATCAGGTGGCTGTGAACGTCTCTGAGCAGTTGCGAGAAGCGAGCGGAGGCTTGCCCGCGGGGCGGGTTCGCACCATGGATGAGATCCTCTCCCACTCGATCGCAAGGCAGAACTTTAGCATGCTTCTGCTTGGTGTCTTCGCAATGGCAGCGCTGGCGCTCACTGCGATTGGGATCTACGGTGTAATGGCTTATTCAGTGACTCAGCGCACACATGAGATCGGCGTACGCATGGCTCTTGGGGCTGACAGAGCGCGTATCCGCAATCTTGTCGTTGGGAAAGGCATGTTGACGGCGGGCCTCGGAGTCATTGTGGGATTGGCCGCGGCGGCTTTCCTGGCCCGTTTCCTGGCCGGGTTTCTTTTCGGCGTCCGAGCTTGGGATCCGATGGTCTTTATCGCAGTCCCGGTACTTTTGGCCCTGGTTGCGTTATTTGCTCTGTGGATGCGGCTCTATGGTTAGGCATAGGTTCAATTGACTGTGGGGGGGATCGTCGCCCAACCGGAACCTGCAAGAAGTCACTGTTCAACCAAAAGCTCATGATTGGTGCCCCTCGCGAGGAAGTCTTGGCACAGGCTATGCGAAGTCTTGAGCGGCAACTCGGACGTGAAATCAATTACACGGTTCTCACGCCGAAGGAATTCGAATCGCGCCGTGCTCGAAAGGATGCCTTTCTGGAAAACGTCTGGCACAGTAAGCGTGTTTCACTGATAGGTCGAGATGAAGAACCTAAAGTCGCACACCGTTGACTGGGCGCAGATTGAACGCTTTCTTACGAGCGCAGCCAAGAAGCTCGCTTGGCGCGCAGAATTCTCGCCTTTGACGAGGAAGCTTGCCTTCAGCAAGCCTACGAAGCAATGCTGAAAGCTTCCCTCGGGTTCATGTTTAGCCATGGATTCCGTGCGAGACGCCAGCCTGGTCATCACATTGCCATCATCGATTTTGTGCGGTCGCGTATCGACAAGGAACATGCCGGTCTGCTGGCTGTCTTTGATCGTCTCCGCCGGAAGCGCAATATGGCCCTTTATGAAGACACCGGATTTGTTTCTCATCATGACGCAGAACAGGGGCTCGAATGCGCCGGCGACTACTTGAATGTGATCCGAGCTGATATCGCAGCCCGAAAGTCTTGAGTCGGAATCGACACTTACGTTTCTTGCTGGCGGATGATCCTGACCGGGACTACGGGACTCGAACCCGCGGCCTCCGCCGTGAAAGGGCGCTGATCTGTTGGATCACTAGTACTGACAAGGCAGCGTTCGCTCTGCAATGCCCTGTAAAGAACAGCTAGAAGCGCTAAGGAACCGTGCGCCCCACTGTGCCTCGCGATAATCAATTCATTTCATTTTCGAAGCTGTCACGGGAAGGATGACGGGCAACCCTTCCCTAATCCGGTAAGGTAAGGTTTGCCGACGACCCAAGAACTGGCTGTGTCGTAGCACAATTAGGTCTTGGCTACGAGGCGAGCTGGGTCAGGGGTATCGCGAATGCGTCCGGCCTCCACATCGGCAAGTACCGTGCGGAGCCAGCGTAGATCGAGGCGGCACTGCTCCGCTATGTGCTGCATCAGGTGGCCGCTACCGGTGGGCAGCATCGTTACCCATTGCCGATGCAATTTCCGGATCTCCGCCAGCCGCGCATTCCGCCTGTCGATTTGGGTGCGCAGAGCCTCGGCGACCCGGTTGAGGTCTGCGAGATGCAAGAAGAGCATAGGGCCGTAAAGAGTCTTCCGAAGGTCGTCTTCGTCAGCAAATTGCGCGTGCAGTAGTTCACGAAAGCGGTCGCGTCCGCGCGGAGTGCTTATATTAAAGGAGAGATGTGTGATGAAGCGTTCCATTCTCGCCTGCCTCGCAGGACTCCTCACGTGGATTGTCGTCGTCACGGTGATCAACCGCGTGCTTCGCCTGAGCCTGCCGAACTACACCGCTGCCGAACAGACGCTCCAGTTCACGCTGGGCATGAAGTGGGCACGCCTTTTGATGGCTATCGTGACCTCGCTGGTGGCTGGTGCCGTAACAGGTTGGATATCCCCATCGAGCCGCTGGGCGCCGTTGATCGTCGGCAGCGTGGTCCTTGCAATGTTCGTGCCTTTGCACATCGCCATTTGGAGCAAATTTCCGATGTGGTATCACCTGACATTTCTCCTGACGATTATTCCGGCGGTGCTCGTGGGTGCGCTGCTGCCACCGCGCCGGAACAAGGACCTCAACGAGGTTTACTCCGCACCGAGATAAAGTTTCATCGCCGAGTATCAAAAATCGAACCAGCTACTGCCGCGTCCTGTGGCTCGAGAGTACATTGGCCTGTCATCGCTAAACGACGAGATTCATCTCCCGTGTCAGTAGTGGCTTCTCTGATATGTTGGCCGAGAATATTGAGGTATTTCATGGCTCAATCGGATAGCGGCATTGGCAATGTGACACCGAATGCGGAGCTCGTGCAGATGGCAATGTCCTATTCGCGCAGCTATATGCTCTGCGCGGCTGCGCGCCTTGGGATTGCCGATGCGCTCGGAGATGAGGTGCGCAGCGTCGATCACCTGGCCGAGACTTGTCAGGCGGATGTGGATGCTCTGTATCGCCTGCTGCGTGCTCTGGCCAGCATAGGCATTACAGAGGAAACGACGCCGAAACATTTTCGGCTGACCCCGTTCGGAAGACCGCTGCGGAGGGACGTGGCCCAGTCGGCATGGCCAGCGGTGGTCTTCTGGGCGGATCTGCTCGCCGACAACTGGTCCCTGCTTACCGATTGCATCCGAACGGGCAAGCCTGCCTCACAGGTGCGTGATCCGAATGTACCTTCTCGCTGGTCACAGGATCCTGAAGCTGACTCGATCTTTCGTGCCGTCATGGGCACGGCTCCCGCAGAAGATTACGCTCCCATCGCGAGGGCGTGGGATTTTTCGCGCGCGAATGTGGTCGCCGATCTTGGCGGGGGCGGGGGCGCACTGATTCTTGCAGTACTGGGACTCCATCCCTATCTTCGAGGTATGCTTGTCGATCTCGAGGCCAGCGTGGAGGCAGCGAAGGCGCGCTTCGCGGACGAAGAGGTCTCCTCCCGGTGCAAGCTGCTGGCGGCAGATCTAACCCAGTCTGTTCCCGCCGGCGCCGACGTGTACATGCTCAAACATGTTCTGCACGGGCGTCGGGACGCGGAGGCAATCACGATTCTCAAGAACTGCCGCGCCGTGATTCCGGCGAACGGCAGTCTGCTGGTTATCGAATTCATACTGCCTCCGCTGATCTCTCAGGCGGACCCGCACCTAGAAGGCCACCTGATGAGTGATCTCAACATGCTGGCCGTTACCGGCGGCAGAGAGCGAAGTGAGCACGAATGGAGAACACTTCTCGAAGCAGCGGGTTTTCGCCTAGCCGGAGTTTTTCCGGTCGGGAATGATGTGGGGATCCTGGAAGCAAAGCCTGCTCAGGCGTGATTGCTCGCTCCGGCCCATGTAGCAACTGCTCTCGATGAAGTACATAATCGCCAAGTCACTTGTCGAGCCCATAGTCTATGTGATTCGTCGTCCTTGGCGGTTGACGGGCAACCTTTCCGTAATCAGGTAAGGTAAACCACGAGCTATGCGCGTTCGTTTCGTCGTGCTTTTGATTAGCAGCCGTGGAGTCATTCGAATTCGAGGGTCTGGTGTCCGGCATGGCGAAGATGTGCTCAAGCGACTCGATTTCACTTATGGTCTGTTCGACATGCATGGGTCTTAATCATCTTGCAAAAAACGGGAATCAGTCAAACGGAAGGGCTTGGCCGCGACATCAGCCTAAAACCTCATTGATGACAGACCTTCAATTCTCAAGCTCACCCCGCGAAAGCTCGCGGTACAAGGACGGTACAACCAAAGCCTGTGCATTCAGGGTTCTAGCTGTTCCTGGGAGCACGCAAGCAATTCATGCGCGCTCTCCTTGTCGATATTCTAGAATCTGACTGCCCGTAGACAAACGCGGAATCGGAGGACCTGGCTACGCAGCCATTCAACGGACACAATGAAATCTGGCGTGATCTACGCGTTGCCCCTGGCAGCACTGTGGTGCTAGCACGCCCTTTGCCAAGCTAGTGGGCCAGGTTCCGCCAATCATCCTTGCGCGCTTGCTTTATTTGGGCGCGGGACCGGGCCTGCTGGCACGGGTGCTGCAGGTGCTTGGCAACTGCGCCATGCGGTTGCTCGTCAAATAATTGTGTTCAGAGTCACTACCACGCTCGTGTTAGCAGCCAGTTTACTTTTTGCCTCCTTGAGTAGTGCGCAAACCTCTGATGGACGACCGCCTGCGAACGAGTTTGTACGCCAGATCATCGACAACGAGTTGCAAGCTGAGAAAAACGATCACAGTCATTGGATGCTGCGGCTGGAGGCGCGAAAATCTGGAACAACCGAAGTGAGGGAAGTAGTCGAGACCAAGGATGGAGACTTGGATTGGCTGATTTCTGTGAACGGAGAGCGTCTTCCGGAGGACCAGCGACGCGAGCGAGGGCGAGGTCTCCAACGTTTGATAAGTAATCCCGCAGAGCTGAAGAAATCAAAGCGAGAAACAGATGAGGACCAGGCGCGAAGTCAGCGGCTGCTGAAAATGCTGCCGGACGCCTTGGTCTTTGAATATGGAGAACAGCGAGGAGATTTGGTCGAACTGAAATTCAAGCCCGACTCACATTTCCGGCCTCCGTCACATGAGGCTGCTGTCGTGCATGCGATGGAAGGTGTGTTGCGGGTAAACGGGAGGCAGAAACGCCTGGTGGAAATTTCTGGACATTTAACGCGCCCAGTGAAATTCGGCGGTGGCCTATTGGGGCATTTGGACGCGGGTGGACATTTTTATGTGAAGCAGGAAGAGGTGCAGCCCGGGTACTGGGAATTGACCGTTCTGGATGTAGATATGAAAGGCAAAGCGCTTTTCTTCAAAACCATCGGAGTGCAGGAAGAAATGAAGCGCAGCATGTTCCGCAGAGTGCGGGATGATCTAACTGCCGCGCAGGGTGCCAATCTGCTTTATCAACAAATGCGGACAACTAGCAAGATCAGTTTCAAGACTGAAACGGCAGTCAGCAGCCATTGCCGACGAGATGGCTGCTCGGGCAGGTACGACTCTTCACCTCGACCTTCGGATTCCGATAAGCTTCTGGTGATAGGTCGGTGCGAATGGGCTGACACCGCGGCAGCGCTGATCATAGTTCCTCTCATCGTGCGCGAGGCCTTCCGGTCGATGCGTGGACGAGCGTGCGGCTGTTGCTGAGTGTGCTCTGCCCCCAATGCGGTCGGTTCTGCCTTGTACAAGTCGCAACAGCTCCCCGCATCCCGACAGGCCTTTCCGCAAGACTCTTCATCCTGCGCAACGGCGCACCTGCATGGGATGTGCGCGCACTTCGTGGTCTTTTGGTCTGTCATTTGAATTTCCGTCGTTTTAGATTCTCGTTCTCTTTATTCACGATCAGTGAACTTCTGCTCCCTCACCATACCGCCGCGTAATCGTTTGGGCGGAGGCACTGGAAATTGCGGCCCGCACAGTAACACTGTGGCTTTCAGGCGCTCTGCGGCCCACCTGGCTGTCACCTGACGCTCCACTGAGTGGACGGACTGCCCGCAATCGTCGTCGGCGCTGGCGTTCCTGAGCAACTGAGCGGGCTTTGCTGTTCCGGAAGCGTCACATCCGTCCGTGCGATCAGTCATGGACGATACCGTTGGGACTGCGTATAATTACATTAAGCCCTCCCCTGGCACGCTCCCGTCTATGGTCGCTTTGAGCGTCTTCACGGATCATCCTGCGCAAGATCATTCCACGCACGAACCATCGCAAGGCAACGCGTTGCAGGCGTTGCTGGAGTTCTCGGCGCTGCATGAGCAGGTACGCGGGAGAACAGCCCTGGCAAGGCGGCAGACCGGGTTCGAGGCGAGTGTTCCAGTAGCTGAGGTTGAAGAGCGAGAGCAGTTCGTCCTAGATGAGGTGCTTCAACTCGTCGCAGACAGGGCGGTAGCGATCACCGGCGCGGACGGCCTGGCGATTGCACTGGCGGAAAACAACGAGATTGTCTTGCGGGCGGCGGCGGGCACAGTCCGTCCCGACCTGGGCGCGCGCATCAACCGCGATTCGGCGTTTTCCGGGGCCTGCTTCCGCATGACCCAGATCGTGAGCTGCGCCGACACCGAGACGGATGCACGGGTCAACCTGCAGGCGTGCCGACGGTTGGGCGCACGCTCCATGGTCGCGGTGCCACTGTGCGGGCGCCGGCGCGGGATTGGGCTACTGGAGGCATTTTCGGCGGAGCCTTTCGGATTCAACGACAGCGACGTCCGCAACCTGAGCCTGCTGGCTGAGCTGGTAGTGGGAGCGCTGACGCCGGAGGAAGAAGATCGCTTTGCAGAGTCCGCGCAGGTCGCGGCGACGACGTTGGAAGGGGCCCCGCCCACGCCAGAAGCCGTGCCCACCGCAATCGTGCCGCCACAGGTTGCTCGTGTTGAGCCGACTCAGGCGGCGCTTGTCGTTGTTATGAATCCTCGGGAAGCGGGGGTTACATCCGCACCCGCGACGGCGACTCTGCACGAACCGGCGCTTGAATCGTAGAAGGCTCCTTCTGAGTTCGAACCGACTGTCGCGACCGAAGCTACCGCTGAACCCGAGGTGCCAGTTGAGGAACCGGATGGCGCACCCCACCGGCCTGGCATGCTGGTTCTGCTGGTGTGCATTGCCATCGCCGCGGCAATTGCGGGAGGAGCCTGGTGGAAGCTGAAGACGGCGCAGTTGGGCAGCGTGATGGTGCGGACGGAAAAGATTGCGCCGAAACCGGTGCGCACCGCGGCGAAGGACGCGGCTTCCGATGAAGGCCAGGTGACCAATTCACCTGCCAAGCCGCGCGGGTTGTCGAAGTTTCCGCGGGTTACCGGAATCCAGCATTGGTCGTCGGCAGGTTCGAGCACGGTGGTGCTCAATCTTGAGGATCAGGTGCAGTATGAGGCGCACCGCCTGACCGGCCCTGATCGCATCTATTTCGATCTGCACGATACGGAGCTCGCTTCCGGCCTTGCTGGGAAATCGATCGAGGTGGGCGACGCGCTGCTTAATCGCATCCGTGTTTCGCAGCCCGTGGCCGGCACAACGCGCATGGTGCTGGAGACGAAGGCCCACATAGATTTCTCGGTGAGCCTGGAGCCGAATCCCTACCGACTGGTGGCCGAAGTGCGCAAGCTCGGAACGAACACCAAGGGCGCGGTGAATCTGTTCCAGAATGCGCCCGAAGCGGAGAAAGACAAGCTGGCCATCGTGGTTCCGCCGCCGGCGAAAGAGGATTTGCAACTGCGGGGACTTGTGCCCAAGATGCGCATCGTGGTTGATGCGGGCCACGGTGGTCGGGATCTTGGCACGGTGGGGCGTGACGGCTTGCTCGAAAAGGATCTGGTGCTCGAGCTCGGGCAGCGACTGGGCAAGTTGCTCGAAGGTCGCTTGGGCATGGACGTGATCTACACACGGCAGGATGACACCTACATTCCTCTGGACGAGCGCGCCAGAATCGCCAATCAGGCGCAGGCGGATCTATTCGTATCCGTGCACGCCAACTACGGCGATCTTCCTTCAGCGCGCGGTGTGGAAACGTACTACACAAACTTCGTCACGGCGCCGAGTTCAAAAGATTTTAAGATGCGGCTGAACGCCAGAGCCGCCCGGAAGGCGGTGACAGCATCGCTTTCGCCTGCGGACTTGCACGAGCGGATTGAGCAGTCGCGAAGGCTGGCGGCCAGCGTGCAGCGCTCGTTGTACGAGACACTCTCAGTGCAGAATCCGGGCCTGCGCGACCGCGGCATTAAGGAAGCTGGCTTCGTAGTGCTGACGGAAAGTGCGATGCCGGGAATCCTGGCGGAAGTTTCGTTCGTCAGCAGTCCCACCGACGAGCAGAAGCTACGCAGCGACGGCTACCGCGAGCAGGTCGCCGAAGCGCTGTACAAAGGCATTGCACGGTATGCTGCTAGCTCCCACGGCGTCAAGGTCGCGAGCGCGCAAGGATACTGGGCAACAGCGAAAGCACTCTTTTCGACAATACTTAGGAAGGTCGGGGCCGAGTATCTAGAGCTGAGCGACAAACTCATGATTGATCTCGCCAACTTCCCGCAGCAAGCAAGGCCGCCTCAGAAAAACTGCTCATATCCAGGGGAATATGCGAACGAGCAGTGCGTTCCCGCGTACGACTTGGCCACCTCGCGCGCTGCCCGCGCACACGACGAGGCGTCCACTAAGAACCAAGGCCATCCGGCCAATGAGCCGAAGATTCAGGCGTCCGCTGCATCAACGTCTTCCTTGACAGCCGCTATAGCGGGCGTTCTCTCAGATCCGCGCGTCGCGCAACTTCCTCCCGAATTTCGGAGCGCACTTCACGACGAGGTGAACGGAATACTCACGAGCAATTGCCAGCAAATGAACTTTACCGCTCCCGTCTACGACTGCCCTTGTTTCTATCGAAAGTCGGTGACGGCGCAGTTGGATCGGGGTGCAATACTGGTGCAAGGGCGCACGGGGGTGAACGTGAACCCTCCGCTGGCTTTGATCGTCCCCTACGTTGACTTCGACGAATGCGTCAATCAATCGGCGCTTTCGAAGTACAGCTACCAGCGCGCGATGGAGATGATGGGCAACTACCCGTCGGACAAGAACAAGTCTATTGCGCAATGCGTTGGCGACCGGGTCTCCGCCGACTACAAGGCGAAACCTGGTCCGAACCTCAACTACATCGATGGTCTGACAGGCTCGGCATACGCGGCCTGCGGTTCGTGAGATCACCTTCGCGGAGCGAAACGCGCCAATCTTTAGCCTGGTGCGCCATGGACCGCAGACCATCCGTCTTATCTTCGATCAACCTCAGCGGCTCAGGCGAATCAATCTGGTGTTTAATGAGGCCGAGAGCCGCACGCACGCAGGAATTCGTTCTTCGTTGGCGCTCAGAAGCCGATCCAGGCTTTCGCGAAATCGTGCGGCAGCAGTGGAACTTCAGTCCCCCACAAACGACACGCGAGATTGAGGACTATCAGGTTGACCTCGCAAGCGTGAAGGTATTGGAGTTGGTGATCGTCCCCGATATTGGCGGCGGAAACACATCCGCGTCGCTCGAAAACCTGCAGTTGGCTTAGTCCACGCAGCAGACATGCCGTGGGGAAAACAACGAAAAGATCTTAGACTCACTGCTTCGTCCGACTCACCTTTTGGTTAATTTCTGGGTTGCCCGCTATGGATGTACGTCGTCGTCCTTGCTTGTGGGCCTCTTCAATCGCAAGTTGAGGACGTAGCATTCCTCGTGCACGGCTTTTCCGCCATCATCCGTCTTGCTGGCTTCGAGGATCACTGGCTTGTCGCACAAAGAGCACCGCGCAAGTTGGGTTTCGGCCGGCACAAGTTGCGGACCGGTTTGCTTGAAGCGTCCTCTTTTCAATTCTAAGAGGGTATTAATTTCTCGAATGACAGTGAGGAATCTCGCCGGGTCTTGTTCGTTGACCGCCCATTCGCAGAGTTCACGCCAATATTCTTTGGTTTGGGCCTGCACGTCTCTGCCTCCAACTTGCAAGGTCTGGGAAGAGCTCTTTGAATATTTATATACTCCAGGCGATAGAGTCTAACCACCAGAGAAATTAGCTACTGAACTAATCCCGTGTTGCTCGTTTTTCGGGGTTTTCGCTTGAAGACGCATCTGACAGGTTCTTGAGACCCGCGGTGGCAATCAAGACGTATGGCGACAA
>QIAN01000384.1 GCA_003225005.1 Acidobacteriota bacterium
ACCGCCAACCCACACAACTCCACACCCCCACCAGCAAATTTCAAGCCGCTTATGAAAAAGCCGACGCTTCGATTCAACAGGTCATCGATCTACTTGCCGCTTGAAACTCTGAGAGATAAATTCTCAGACCTCAGGTTCAAGAATCTAAGGCCGATCCCAAAATAACCAGGGACATCACTGTCCGTGGCATGCACTCCCTCCTTATATCTTTTGCTGACGGTTATGAGTACGAGTTCATGATGCCGACAGCCTGGCGGCACGCGCTGCTAATTCTGCCGCAAAGCCGGCATGGGGATCGGAATATTCAACGATGTCGCCCCCACTCCTACGCCACCCTGGCAAGTGGTGGGCGGAAACGTACAGCCCGTGCCGTTCCCCTGGCAGCCTGCTGCCCAGAACATATAACCCAGCATGCCCGACGTGCTTCCAGCGCCCTTCGGAGGAAGCGTCTCCACAAAATTAGCTGCAGCATTCTGATCCGAACTGTTGAACGTCGCGCAATTGGGCTGGCCTGCAACCAGCCACAGGCTTCCTGTGAGTTTGGCCGGGGCCGTCGGAGGCACTGAGCTGGTGCCGTCAACGTGCTGCGCCCAGCCCGTTTCCAGCGTAGAAATACTCGTCTTCTGCGACGCCACCATAGCATTTGCATAGTCCAGCACCGGACTGCTAGTAGTCAGCCAGTTGAGCGCAGCATAATTCGCAATCGCGGTCAGATACTGATCGTTGTTTCCCAAATCAATGGTCAGCCGCGCCGCAAAATTGCTCCCCGTCGCGTCATACGGCGTGACCGAGCGATAGGCGCTCACAAACTGCTGCAATCCCGTTAAGTTCGGATTGCTGCTCTTTTCGTAATCAATCTCCATCCCAACGTTGAATTGTTTCGCCGCGTTCGCCGCGTTAATTCCCAGTTGTGTCGGATTGGTTCCGAGCGCCTTTTCCCAATTCTTCGTATAGCTGAATCCGCCGACCGACATCATCACCCGGATGCCTTTGCTCTGAAAGTAATTCACCACCGCGGGCGTCATGCCGATCGGGATTCCATTGACCGTGGTGGAGTCGTTGGTCAGGTTCATCAGCTTCACCGGGTTAACAAAGCTAAGCACCACTAGATTCGCCGACGGAGATCCGTTGCCGCGATCCAGGATCCAATGATTGTCGGTATCAAATGTGGTCATGTTCGGTACCGAAGCCCAACTGCAAGCGTCGGAATAGCAATGCCATAGTCCGTAGACTTGCATCTGCGTCTGGGCGTTCGCGGCAGAGCCAGCCAAAATCAGTACTGCTGCAACAGCGACTACTACCAACATCACCTTGCGTGTCATACCCGCCTCCTTAAGGGGGATTTGAAGGAAACGATGGGAGCCTCTGACCCAAAAGCGGGGGAGCAGAGGCCTTAACTGCAGCAATAACCAAAGACAGCAATGACGAAGAAAACGCCAGCGACAGCGACAAAAACAAGGTCGGCACACGACTCTCGTGCAGGATTGAAGACAGGGCGCCTGTATCTGCGTGCGGAATCGAGAGGGGGAAGACCTGCGGCATCGGAGAACGAATACCCTTTGTGCTCAAAAGCGCTGGTAGGTTTATAACGAAATCAAGACCATGTCAATCAGTAAAAGGCTTCATTGAAACGTTGCTCCCGAATTTTTTGGTGCCTCGTCGGAAACCGGGATGGGCAGGGCGTTGGCGTGCTAAAGAGCGCCCGCTAACTTCCGTCCTCCTGAGCGTTTGACCCGCTTTCCAGCGGGTTAAGCGAGGAGTTTCCACCAACGCGCCAGTGGGGATGGGAATCCACGGCTTTGGAAGGGCGCGACTTCAGCCGTGCCGTCGCCGTTCCCCGCAGACCACCCGTCCACCTAACAATGCCGGCCGCGGCGCAAGCCCGTCCTGCGAACCAGTGCAGAAGCGACTGAAGAAATTATTTCCCCCATGCCGCTATTCAATCGTTTCATGCTTTAATGTCCGAGCCGCGGAAAGGTCGCTCGTCGAAGGGTTTGTTCTTCAAACTTCCGGCTTTTGCCACGCAGGAGGACCGCTTTCATGGAACTATCGCGTTGGTTGCAATGGGTATTGATGTCGTGTGTTGTAACGGCGGCCGTTTTTGCAGGCCTGGTTTTTCCGGCCTCGGTAGCAGCTCAGTCGCCTCCGCCCGACAGACAAGTTGCGATCACCATCGATGACCTGCCGGCAGGCAACTCAGATAAGATGCCTGCCGCGATGATCACTGAGATGACGACGAACTTGCTGGCGGCTTTGCAGCAGCAAAAGGTTCCGGCTGTGGGATTCGTGAACGAGAAAAAAGTCTACAAGTGGGGCCAGGTGGATGAACGAATCAAGGCTCTCCAGATGTGGCTGGATGCGGGTTTTGATCTCGGCAACCATACTTATAGTCACCTGTCGCTGAATCAGGTTGGGTTGAAGGCTTGGGAAGACGATGTGGTGCAGGGCGAATCCGTGCTTAAGCTTCTGCTGGCACAGCGCAACAAGAAGCTTAGATACTTCCGTCATCCGTATTTGGATACCGGACGCGACCTACTTACCCGGCGCGAAGCAGAAGCTTTTTTAGTGGAGCGGGGATACAGAATTGCTCCGGTGACGGTGGACGCGTGGGACTGGAATTTTGGCGGTGTGTACGAAGAGTCCAAGAAACGCGGAGATACCGCAACGCAACAGGAACTCGTGAAAGAGTATCTGGCGTATACGGATGCGGAGTTCGCCTATTCCGAACAGTTGTCCATGCAGCTGCTGGGATATCAGCCCAAACAGATTTTGCTTTTGCACGCAAATCAAATGGAGGCCGAGCACTTCAACGAGCTCGTCGATGTAATACGCAAGCGCGGATACCGGTTCATCACGTTGGAAGATGCGCTGAGCGATCAGGCCTACGGGCTTCCGGATACTTTCGTTGGGGAAGAAGGGACGGGATGGCTGGATCATTGGGCGATCACGATGGGGAAACCTCCACAGGGATCTCCACGGTTTCCGGCGTGGGTGGATGAACGCTACAAGGTTCTGCCGCTGCCGCCGCAGCCTCAGCAGCCGCATTGATCGCCAGCTTGATGCAAGAATCTACGGACCGGTGAAAAACTCGGTCCTGTCGGGAGCGAGTGCCGAGAGGCCGGGAAAACTATTGACTCCGCAGCCCGGCCAGAATCAGGCGCAATGTGCTCTGATGCTGGTAGGCGTTGGTGGACTGGAATCCTTCTTTGGCTTTGGGGCTGACGATGACGGTGGCGAGGTGTCCACCCCCTTGGTCGAGGTCGGCTTGATTGCCCTCGTCGAGGGTATGATCAGCAGCGTGCTCTGAAAGCCAGGACTGGCGGCACGATGACATTGCTCTGCAGCCAGGTATCGGCCTGGGCGAGGCTGCCGTTGTGCGCGTCGTCATCAACGTTGGGTGCAATGAATGAGTATTGTGGCAACGCGTGGTTGGCGAGGTCAGTGGCGAACTGCGTGAAAGGCACGATGTTGGCGGTTTAAGCGATGCTGTTTTGCACGTCGGATAAATAGGAAAAGGAATTGTGGCGGCGAACGTAGACTCCAGCATCGGCGCCGACGTAACCGGGCGCAGGAATAGATTCGGCGTAGCACTTCCAAGTCTTGCCTGTTTTTACAAGTCCCCGAACCACGTTGTCGTCGCGGATGGTGCCGGAAAAACTGTCATCAAAGCTCTCGGTCAGGCCAGTCGTCAGCATCAAGTAGTTGGGAATCGACGGATGGGCGACTGCGGAATATTGCGTCGCTAAGCCATATTGCGCCGCCAGGCGCTTGAAATTGGGCATTGCGCAGTTGCCAATTACTTCCGAGTAGCTGTGATTTTCCTCCACTAACAGCACTACGTGGCTGAAGCTGGGGTGATTGCTGGGTACTGGCGTCTGGACTATGGGGTTCCCTCCACCGCCGCAAGCAACTTGCAATGCTGCCAGGGTGCACAGAGTGAGCGCGGCGAGAATATATCAGGGAAGCGCTTGAGGGCGAATGACAACAATGACACAAGTTTCCTTTGGGGCAATGGAGTTTTGGATGTCGGTCGGACCCTCAAATGTTTGCAGAAAAGGCCGCTAAGATGTGCACTCGATCCGCTGCCGAGCGTCTCGTTACGAACACTTGGCCTAGGCCGCTTTGCCGCTTACATTTTTGCGCCCTAGGTTCACATCCTCTTGCTTGGCCTGGATGTCGACCTGCTCGTGCTTGATGTCGAGACGAAGACGGTTGTATATGCTCATGTACTGATTGGCGACCCAGACGAGGGCGAAGAGGGCGACAAGGTATCCGCGCCAATCGGTATAAAGCAGCTTGAAGCGGGTGATGATGAGGAGTAGCGCCGCGAAGTAATGGCTGAAACAATATTCGCAGGTTAAGACGCAGAAAAACTTGCGGCGAGGCAGGCTTCGGGCAAGCTTGGATTCACGCTGGCAATATTCGCGAGGCTCGCGGAAAACTTCCACGTGGGTGATGGTCCAGGAAACGCAGGCACGGGCATGGACAAGATCATGAGCCAAGCGAGTTGGTACCCGAGAGACATACGGACGGAGGTTGGATGCCGGGCGCAGCAGATGCGTCAAGCGACGACAGGAATTGAAGCGCCTTCTCCTGGCAATACCCGACAACGAATGTGAGTCAGTAAATCATGGGTAGGGTCCGTTGTCATCGCCGGCATGCTCCCTCTCCGCTTACTTTCACTGGCTCTTTCCTCGCAGCTGCCCGCAACACAATGGGCAACGCGGCCAAGTTGGCCTATCCTCCGCTGGCTAGCGGTGACCGTCCAGTCGACGCGAGCGATCATCCAGCCTCCGATCACCCCGCTCCGAACAACTGAGAAACGGCGCCGGAACCCGAATAGCCCGGACTTTAGGAGTCGGGTCTCAGAAGAAAGAGCGGTTTCTCCTGAAATCCGAAACCTCGTCAACGTCATGTTTCCGCCTTCACATCACGACGAAGACAGCGACGCGAACGCCGGGATGGAGTAGATCAAAAAGGAAATAGTCTCCATCGACGTAGTCAATGTAAACGTCGTCGGTGTAAGCCCACTCGACGGGCCAGGGGTCAACGATCTCAAACCAGTAGCCGCCGTACTGAAGGCGTGGCTGACCTTCGACGACTACAGGACGGTTGACAACGAAAGTATGCTGGCGGCCGAATTGGGCGTGGAACTTATCGTCAGGAATATGGCCGCCGCGCTTGGCCTTCCCTTGACCCGCGGGGTGATTGTGTTCAGCCTGTTGCTGAGGATGCTCGGGCGAAGCGGGTTTGGCCTGCTCATGCGAAGGTTTCGATTCCTCTCGCTTGGGTGGCTTGTTTTCGTCCAGCTTCCCAGGTTTGGCTTCGTCCTGACGCGGAGGCTTGGCTTCGTCCTGACGCGGAGGCTTAGCCTCATCTTGCCGTGGAGGCTTAGCTTCGTGGGACGCGGGTTGGGCTTCCGGTTTGGCTTCATCCTGTCGCGGTGGCTTCACCTCATCCTGCTGGGCATAGGCCACGGCAGAAGTCCCCAAAAGCAAAGCGAGGGTTGCGGTACTGATAAACGCGTAGAGTTTCATAGTTTCCTCCATCACGGCCGAATTTGGTGGTACGCGGACCCAGACTTTTTTTACTTAGTCAAGCAAGTGACAAATTGGCTTTGTTGAGATGCTCTCACAGGCAACCGGGATGCCGCGGAAAGACTGGAGTGGCGATCTCGGACGACGGATTGACCTCCGAGAGTAGCGCTTGCTAAAGCTTGCTGCGCCGATCAGGCCGCTCTCGGGCGTTCGTGGGTCTTTTGTCCCGTCTGCTGCCAGAGTATTCGCTTAGCCCGCTGCAACACTTTGCGCCGAGACGGGCTGAGGCCGCGTCCCGCGCGATTAATGAAATAGGTAAGCATCCGCATTCCGGAGCCTGGTCCTTTGGGCGAAACCCTCCTCGAAGCGAGTGACCGTGAGCGTCCTTCGTGAACTTTCGGGAGGAAACGTGGAAACGGTCGTGACTCCGGCGACCCGCCGTCTGTTGCCGCGTTTATTCGTGCTGGGCTTTTGGGCTCGAGAGCTCGATTGTTTCTTGCTTGACCTCTTTGTGGCCGCCATGCGGGTCTCCGCGGTATCCTGGAATCAGGGAAGGAGTGAGATGCGAATTGTGGAGGAAATGCAATCGTGGGTGTCTCTCCGTTTTGATTGATTAAATTAATTTCCCAGTAACAAACTTTCCTCTTTTGCGCTAGAATGAGCGAGCTTAAACAGGTGAACCATTCTCTGGCACTGAAGGGTTCACATGACGCCTTCCCCCCCAAGGAGGTAGTAGATGTACCGGCCCTATTCGAGTTCCCTTCCGGACTCGCGTCCGTTTCTGGATGTGGAGTCCGTTCTCCGCGGCTTTACTCAGGATTTTGTAACCTCTTTCAACACGGGAAATTATGATCAGGTGGCGGCGCTGTTCGCGCCTGATGGTGTGTTCATGGCGCCGCATCGCGATCCCGCGTGTGGACCCAAAGCGGTGGAGCGCCTGCTACGGGAATTTGGTGAGGCCGGGTACGAAGGCCTGCGCGTGGAAACAATGCGAGTGGATTATTCCAGTGATATGGCGATGGAAATCGGGCGTTATAGTCTGGCTATTCGACAGACTAACGGCTCTACGCTGGCCGATCGCGGCAAGTACGTGAAGGTATGGCGCCGCTTGGGGGCGTGGTTGATCGTGGCCGATTGCTGGAATAGCAGTTTGCCGCCAGCGAGTGCTGGAAACTGATGTCCGAATTGTCGATCGTCGATTGTTGATTTTTGAATGAAGAGCCCCTGGGCCCGCAGCCTTCACTCCTTGCGGCGATAATGACTTTAAATTTCTGTGAGTGTCTGACGGCTGATCGCCGCCACGGGTCTACAATGACAAACGGGTCTTCATTTCCAATTCATGAGTGAGGAGAAGCGAATGCAACGCAGGGCTAGTGCTGTTTGGAAGGGCGGACTGAAGGACGGCAAAGGAACCGTATCTGCAACCAGCGGAGTTCTGAATAATACTGCTTATTCGTTTGCCACCAGGTTTGAAAATACTCCGGGAACGAATCCTGAAGAATTGATTGCGGCGGCGCACGCCGCTTGCTTTTCCATGGCGCTTTCCGGGCAACTGGGGGGAGCCAATCTGACAGCCGAGAGCATCTCGACCACGGCCACCTTGACACTGGAGAAGCTGGACTCGGGGTGGGCGATCACGGCTGTGCATCTCGATGTTTCGGCGCGGGTGCCGAAGGCAGACGCCGCGGCGTTCAACAAAGCAGCGGAGAATGCCAAGAGCGGATGTCCGGTATCGAAAGTGCTGAAAGCCAATATCACGATGACGGCGAAGCTGGAAGGATAGGAGCAGGCTTCAGGCTTTCGGCTTCACTGAGGAGCCGACGCTGGGAGTTGCAAAGCTGGCGTGGCGTTAACTGCGAGGCGGAGTGCGTTTGACAGAGGTCGATGCGTCTGTAAAATAGAAATGCAGTTCTTACCTGGAGCGGCCTTGTGGTCGCCGCATCCGTCCCACTTCTGCCGAAGTGGCGGAAGCTGCCGGAGTAGTATCCAGGCCATCGTGGCGGAATTGGCAGACGCGCATGGTTCAGGTCCATGTACCCGCAAGGGTGTGGGGGTTCGAGTCCCTTCGATGGCACCAAGATTTCTTCTGATCCGAAGTCCTTCGCCGCGCTCCGGATTTCGCCTGCGGGCTCCCTCTTCGCTGACCTTCAGACTCATGCCCGCAAAGAGGTTCGAGTGGACGTCGAGAGAATGCGGTTTGAGTCTGAAAGCCCTGGCCATGCACGCGAGATCCCTCGCTCCGCCTGAAAAACGGCTACGTTCGGGATGTCGCCGATGGCATCCAGATCGCAGAATCCAAACTGCACCAGGCCCGCAGCGGACGCATTCGCAGGCACTCCCTTATAATCCCTAGATTCGTTATGCCTGCCTTTCTTGATGAGATTGTGGCTCGCACGCGTGTCAGAGTTGCTGCTGCGAAACCTGCCGCTGATTTGCATGAACTTGAGAGGCGGGCGGCACGGCACGCTCCTCGGGGATTTCGGCGGGCGCTGGAGTTGAAGAGCCAGAATGGTGTGGCGGTGATTGCGGAGTTGAAGAAGGCATCGCCGTCGAAGGGTCTGATTCGGGCGGAGTTCGACGCCGCCGGTTTGGCGCGGGAGTTGGAGGCTGCGGGGGCAGCAGCACTGTCGGTGCTGACCGACGAAGAGTTCTTTCAGGGGTCAGTGGAGAATCTGCGGCGAGCTTCGAGCGCGACCCAGCTGCCGTGCTTGCGCAAGGATTTTATTGTGGATGAGTTTCAATTGCTGGAAGCGCGGGTCAATTGTGCCGATGCCGTGCTGCTGATCGTGGCGGCGCTGGAACAGGCAGAGTTGGTGACTCTGGAGCGAAAGGCACGGGAACGCGGACTCGATGTTTTGTGCGAGATCCACAATGAGGAAGAGTTGCAGCGAGCGCTGAATGCGGGATGTGATCTTATCGGCGTGAACACCCGCGACTTGCGGACTTTCAAGGTGGATGCGGAGACGGCGTTCCAGTTGGCTGCGAGTTTTCCCAAGGATGTGGTGCGCGTGGCGGAGAGCGGAATTCGATCGGGATCGGATATTGCGCAGCTGCGGGCGTTGGGGTATCAAGCATTTCTTGTGGGGGAGTCGCTCATGAGGGCCCAGCGGCCCGGGGATGCGCTGCGGGAATTGCTGCAGGCAGTTCCGAGTGACGAGTACCGAGTTCGGAGTGCGCGGTAAGAAGCGAGTTTGGGCGGAAATCTTTTTACCGGCTTCTGACCACTGATTTCATGACTTGGATCAAGATTTGTGGGACGACGAATTTGGAGGATGCGCTGACGGCGGTCGATGCCGGCGCGGATGCGCTGGGGTTCGTGTTTTATGAGAAGAGTCCGCGGAAGATTGATGTGGAGACGGCGCGGGAAATTGTGGCGAAGCTGCCGGCGAGGGTTGAGAAAGTTGGAGTATTCGTCGGTGAGTCTGCGGACGAATGGCCGCGGGATGTTCTGAATGTAGGACTCACATCGGTGCAGCAATACTTTGGCTTCAAGGCTAGAGTTCAGCCTAAGAATGCTAAGGCGGCTGGTATCGATGGCTTTCCCGTCCCCCCGAAGATCTATGTGGCTTTGCCCGTGGCTCGATTCCTGGAAGAGGAAGAGGAATTCAAGGGTTTGGCGGATTTCGCAAAATGGAAAAAGAATCTTCCCAAGGAATTTTCGCTTCTGGAAGGGTTGTTGGACACGATTGTCCTGGATTCGGGCGACATGCGTCAGCCGGGAGGTACGGGCAATACCTTTGACTGGAACAAGGCTGTACCGATCGCGGAAGGAATGCGGCAGGGTGGTGTGAAGCTAATCGTCGCCGGCGGATTGACTCCGGCAAACGTTGGAGATGCGATCGGAGTTCTGAAGCCTTGGGGCGTGGACGTGGCTTCGGGCGTGGAGGCGAGGCCGGGGAAGAAGGATCCCGAGAAAGTGCGCGCGTTTGTGAGGGCGGTGCGGGAAACAGATCGGAAAGCGTGCTAGCGATGGCGACGGTTCCAAGAACGAAAGTGAAGGTCAAAATCCCCACCCTGGGCGAAGAGCGGGCAAGGGTGGGGCACCCTGGTCCGAAAAATCCAGGGAGCGAGCTCGGCCGGTTTGGGGCTTATGGCGGACGTTATGTGCCGGAGACTCTGATGTCGGCCCTCGAGGAATTGGAATCCGCATATGAGAAGGCGAAGCGGGACCGGAAATTTCAGCGGCGGCTGGAGGAGTTGCTGCGGACTTATGCGGGGCGTCCGACACCGCTGTTTTTTGCGCGACGGCTAACCAAGGATTTGGGTGGGGCGAAGATTTATTTGAAGCGCGAGGATCTGCTGCATACCGGGGCGCACAAGATCAACAACTGTCTGGGGCAGGGGTTGCTAGTGGAGCGCATGGGCAAGCGGCGCGTGATTGCCGAGACTGGTGCGGGGCAGCACGGGGTGGCCACCGCGACCGTGTGTGCCCTGCTGGGATTTGAGTGCGTCGTGTACATGGGCACCGAGGATATGCGGCGGCAGGAGTTGAACGTGTTCCGCATGCGGTTGCTGGGGGCCGAGGTACGTGGCGTGGATTCTGGATCGCGAACCTTGAAAGATGCCATCAACGAGGCCATGCGCGACTGGGTGACGAATGTCCGCACCACACATTATTTGTTGGGAAGCGTGCTGGGGGCGCATCCGTATCCCACGATGGTGCGGGACTTTCATCGCGTGATTGGTCGTGAGGCGCGGGCACAGATTCTGAAAGCCGAGGGCGCGCTTCCCACCGCGATCATCGCGTGCGTGGGCGGAGGATCAAACGCGATCGGAATTTTTTATGAGTTCATCAAGGATAAGAAAGTGAAGCTGATCGGCGTGGAAGCGGGCGGCCGCGGCGAGGCACTGGGGGACCACGCAGCGCGGTTTCGCGGAGGTTCGCCGGGCGTATTGCAGGGAACGTATTCTTACGTGCTGCAAGATGAGGCGGGGCAGATCGCTTTGACGCATTCGATTTCGGCGGGGCTGGATTATCCGTCGATTGGGCCGGAGCATGCGGCATTGAGAGATGCGGGGCGGGCGGAGTACGTGCCGGCGTCGGATGCGGAGGCGCTGGGGGCGACGACGCTACTGGCGCGGACGGAAGGAATTATTCCGGCGCTCGAGTCAGCGCATGCCGTGGCAGAAGTGGTGAAGCGCGCGCCGAAGATGAAGAAGTCGGATGTAGTGATGGTGAATGTTTCGGGGCGGGGAGATAAGGACATTGGGATCATGCGGGAGAGCCTCAAGCTCGACGGATGAGGGAAGATGAAGCTAATTGTTGATTTTTCATTGTTGAATGAAAATCTAAGGCACGCTGAGTTGTGGTTTTTAATCAACGGTCAACAAGCAAAAACCAACAATTCTTCTCCATGCCTCTGATCTTCCACAAAAAACCGGCGCTCGTGGTGTACGTGACGTGCGGCGATCCGGATCTGGCGACGACGCGCGAGATCGTGCTGGCGGCAATTGAGGCCGGGGCGGATGTGATCGAGCTGGGCGTGCCGTTCAGCGATCCGGTGGCGGATGGGCCGGTGATCCAACGAGCCAGCGAACGGGCGCTCAAACACGGCACCTCGTTGGCACAGGTGCTCAAGCTGGCGGCGGAAATTCGGGAGCAGGCGCAGTCGACGGGGTTGATTGTATTTTCCTATTTGAATCCTATTCTGCGAATGGGGCTGGAGAAATTCTGTAAAGTGATGCGGCATGCGGGCCTCGACGGCGCGCTGCTGACGGATTTGCCGGTGGAAGAAGCCGGGCAATATTTGCGGGAGATGCGGCAGGCTGATCTAGCCACGATTTTTCTGGCCGCGCCGACCAGCACGGACGAGCGACTGAAGCGTGTGGCGGAGGCATCGACCGGATTTGTTTATGCGGTATCGCGAACAGGCGTTACCGGTGCACGGCAGCAGCTGGCCGGCGAGGCCAAGACGCTGGTGCGACGGCTGCGGAAATACACGAAGCTTCCGGTTGCGGTTGGATTCGGCGTATCGACTGCGGAGCAATTCGCCGAGGTGGGCGAGTTTGCCGATGCGGCCGTGGTGGGCAGCGCGATTGTCGAGACGATCGAGCGGAACCGGGGACGGGAGGCAGCTGCCGTGGGAGAATTTGTGGGGAAGCTGACAGCTGACCAGTGAGAGCTGCTTTCTGAGGGCTGCTTTTCATGGACATCGCAGATTGGCGAAAGAAGATCGATGAGCTGGACCGGCGGCTGGTGGAATTGCTGAGTCAGCGTGCCCAGGCGGCACAGGAAATCGGGCGTCTGAAGCGGAATACGAGTTTACCAGTTTACGAGCCGGAGCGGGAGCAGGCTGTTTTTTCCAATGTGCAGCAGATAAATTCGGGGCCCTTGCCAAATCGCGAACTGGTGCGTATCTATGAGCGCATCATGGATGTGATGCGGAATATTCAGAAGGATGAGATTGTTCCGCGAGCGGAAGCGGGGAAGCGGGAGGGGGCAGAGACGGAGTTGGAGCCGACGGATTAGCAATCAGCAGTCAGCACTCAGCATTCAGCCAGTCGAGCTTGCCTTTCAGCGGCGACTTCGTCGGGGCGGCGAGCTAGGAGCCAGACGCTAGAAGCGTTCTTATGATCGTTGCGATGCAAGAATCGGCGGATGAGGGCCAGATTCAGCAGGTGATTGAACACTTGGTGAAGATGGGCTTCGAGGTACACCGCTCCACGGGCGCGCGCATGACCGTGCTGGGAGCGGTGGGCTCGCAGGTGGACTTCGACATCCGCAACCTTGAACTTCTGCCCGGCGTCCAGGAGGTCCACCGAATAAGCGCGCCTTACAAGCTGGCGGGACGGAGTTTCCGGCCGGAGGGCACGATCCTGAGACTCGCAAATGGCGTGGAGATAGGCGGCAACGAGGTGGTGGTGATGGCGGGTCCGTGCTCGGTGGAATCGCGCGAACAGCTCTTCAGCACGGCCGAAGCGGTGGCGAAGGTGGGAGCGCGGGTGCTGCGGGGTGGGGCGTTCAAGCCGCGCAGCTCTCCGTATTCGTTTCAAGGACACGGCGAAGAGGCGCTCAAGCTGCTGCGCGAGGCGGGCGACAAATTCAAGCTGCTGGTGATTAGCGAAGTCATGGAGATTTCGCAGATTGCGCTGATGCTTCCTTATGTCGATATCTTGCAGGTCGGTGCGCGCAACATGCAGAACTTCAATTTGCTGCGCGAGCTAGGAAAAGTTCGCAAGCCGGTGTTGCTGAAGCGCGGAATCGCCGCGACACTGGAAGAGCTTCTGCTTTCCGCGGAATACATCATGGCCGGCGGAAACTATGATGTGATCTTGTGCGAGCGCGGCATCCGTACATTCGAGACTTACACGCGCAATACCATGGACATTTCGGCAATTCCGATCATTCACAAGCTTTCGCATTTGCCCATGACGGCCGACCCTTCGCATGGAACCGGGCGCCGGGACAAAGTGGCTCCCATGGCTCGCGCGTCGGTCGCGGCGGGAGCGGATGCGCTGCTGATCGAAGTCCATTGCGATCCGGATCATGCGCTGTCTGATGGAGCGCAGTCGCTGTTTCCCGAGCAGTTCGCGAGGTTGATGGACCAGCTGCGGCTGATCGCGCCGGCAGTGGGACGCAAGATCGGATAATCATTTTTCACCACAGAGACACCGAGAAAGGCAACCACGAACGACTGGAATGGATCGCGCTTCCCGCGATCGAACACTTTCGCGCAAGATCCTCACGTCTTTTGGGTTGTTTTGTTCTCTGTGACTCGGTGGTGTACGTGATTGATTCATGGCGATTCGACAAATCACTATCGTCGGGACTGGCCTGATTGGCGGATCGTTTGGGCTGGCACTGAAGAGGCGTCGATTTCCTGGGCGAATTGTCGGATGCGACCGGGATCCGGTGCTGGAGCGTGCCCGGACCTGCGGCGCAATCGACGATGGCTATTCGGATTTGGGGGGCTCGGTTGTGGGCAGTCAAGTCGTGATGTTGGCCACGCCCGTGCTGTCGATTATCGATTTGATTCAGCGATTGAGTCCGGCGCTTCCCGTACGCACGCTGCTCACTGACGTAGGCAGCACAAAGGCCGCGGTCGCTGAGCAGGCTCTGAAAGTTTTTGGCCGGAATGCGGGGCGGCGCTTTCTGGCGGGGCACCCGATGGCTGGGAAAGAACAGGGCGGCGTGGAATATGCCGATCCGGACTTGTTTCAGGGAGCGGTATGGTTTTTCACTCCGCTGCCGGACCAGAACCTTCACCAAGGATTGTTTGCCGAGTTTGCGGGTTGGGTAGACCAGATAGGAGCGCGGATCGCTGTGTTGCCGCCGGACGAGCACGATCGGCTTTGCGCGTGGATCAGCCACTTGCCGCAGATGGTGTCCACGGCTCTGGCAGCGACGCTGGTCGATGAATTTGGGGAGAACGCACCATTGCTTCCCTCTGGCGGAAGCGCGCTACAAGAGATGACGCGGATTTCAGCGAGTCCTTACTCGATGTGGCGAGACATTGCCATCACCAACCGCAAGAATCTTGAGAACGCACTGTTCAAAGTGGAGCAACGGCTGGCACACATCCGGGAGAATTTGGCTTCGCGGCAATTGATGGATGAGTTTGAACGGGCGCACAAGTCGAAGCGCTTTGGTTCTGGCAGAAAAATTGTTGATTGTTGAGTGCTGGAGCAAAAATCTCCAGGGATGAGAGTTTGTGGTTTCCAATCAAAAATCAACAACTCCTTCCGTGTCTCGAGGATCAGTTTTCATTTAGAATCCTCCTCGCTATGAACAAAGTTGTAGCCAGTGCGGATGAGGCCATTCGCGATGTGTTTGACGGCGCCACGATTATGATCGGCGGATTTGGGCTGTGCGGCATGCCGGAGAACCTCATTCGCGCGCTGGTCCGCAAGGGCTCTAGGAATCTGACCACCATCAGCAACAACGTGGGCGTGGATGGAGTCGGCAACGGTCTGCTGCTGGCCGCGGGGCAGATTCGGCATCACATTGGTACTTATGTGGGCGAGAACCGGCTGCTGGAAGAGATGGTTTTGAAGGGCACCATCAAGCTTGACCTGGTGCCACAGGGGACATTTTCTGAGCGCATTCGCGCGGGCGGCGCGGGCATTCCGGCGTTTTTTACTCCCACCGGAGTTGGGACAACTGTCGCCGAAGGAAAAGAAACCCGAGAGTTCGATGGGAGAATGTACGTGATGGAGCGCGGACTGAATGCTGACTTTGCCTTCGTGAAGGCTTGGAAGGGTGACGCGCTGGGGAATCTGGTTTACCGAAAGACGGCGCGGAATTTTAATCCCTTGATGGCGGCGGCGGCTAAGGTGACGATCGCCGAAGTGGAGCATTTGGTGGAAGCGGGCGAGTTGGATGGGGATCAGATTCACACGCCCAGCGTGTATGTGAAGCGTATTTTCCAGGGTGAGTTGTATGAGAAGCGGATTGAGAGGCGGACGGTGCGGAAGGCTGGCGCTGTTTGAGAGCTTCGGTTCAGAGTGGGGGAAGAACTCCCTGATGCGCCGGCGGTGGCGACAGCTTGCCGAGGTCCTGCGCTTCGCTCAGGCTGACAAAGGGTGAGATTGCGGGACACCTGCCGAGAACAAACATGACGAAGCTGGCCAAAGACGTCGATAAGCGTGAGCGTATTGTGAAGCGCATTGCGCGGGAGTTGCGGGATGGGTTCTATGTGAACCTCGGGATTGGCATGCCGACGCTCATTGCGAACCATGTGCCGCCAGGGATTGAAGTCATTCTTCAGTCGGAGAACGGGATGTTGGGGATTGGGCCTTATCCGATCGAGGGGCAGGAAGATGCCGACTTAATTAATGCGGGCAAGGAGACGGTGAGCGAGATGGCGGGCACGGCATATTTCTCCAGCGCCGATTCGTTTGCCATGATTCGCGGCGGGCATATTGATTTGAGCGTGCTGGGGGCGATGGAAGTGGACGAGGAGGGCACGCTGGCGAATTGGATGATCCCGGGGAAAATGGTGAAAGGCATGGGCGGGGCGATGGATCTGGTGGCCAGCGCGCGGCGCGTGATCGTCGCCATGGAGCACACAACTCGCGAAGGCGCGCCGAAGATTCTGAAGAAATGCACGCTGCCGCTGACTGGAGTGAAGGTCGTGGATACGATTGTCACCGAGATGGCATACATCCGCGTGACCAAGGATGGGCTGGTGCTGGAGGAAGTGGCTCGGGGTTTGACCGCGCAGGATGTGCAGCGAGTTACCGAGGCGAGGCTGCTGGTTAGTTCGAGTTTGAAGGTGATGGAAAGTTAGGGCGCGTTTCGGCGGTTTCTACCAGATGTGTGCGCAATCGCAGAGACCTAGCTAAGTTTGCTGGCTACGTCTTTCTGCTGCCCGTAGAGACGTTGCCAGCAACGTCTCTACGACATCGGTTGCCCGCACTGAAAATCCTCAACAATTTAGATCCGGAACGGCGCTGCCAGCAGGCGGAAGGGTAGGGTGATGGCTAGATAAACGATCTCCAGAACTCCGTGGACAGCGACTCCCAGGATGCGGAAGGGGAGCAGTAGCAGCCAGATGAAGGGATACGCGATCAACGCCAGCATGGCCAATGGCCAGCAGAGCACGAAAAGGATGCACCACAGAAGGAATGTGAACATGGGACGGCCCCTTTGCTTTCCCAGGAATAATACGGCCGGCTGGGGTCGGAAGTTCCCTGCGAGATGCGGGAAGGTTTCAGACTCTGGTTTTTAGGTTAGGGCTGCTACTGTGCCCATTTTTGGTTGCATGAAGGACTTCAATGCTTGCTTCTTTGACCGCGAGGTTGCGCAGGCATTCTTCATACGGGGCGCGGGCAATACCTCGCTCGGTGATGATGGCGGTTACGTATTTTGCGGGGGTGACGTCGAAGGCGGGATTCTCGATTCCGACGCCGTCGGGGACCATCTGTTTTCCGGCGATGTGGGTGACTTCTTTGGCGTCGCGTTGCTCTATGGGAATTTTGCCGCCGTCGGGTGTGGCGAGATCGATGGTGGAAAAAGGCGCGGCAACGTAGAACGGAATTCCGTGTTCTTTGGCTAGGACTGCGACCGTGTAGGTGCCGATTTTGTTGGCCACGTCTCCGTTGGCGGCGATGCGGTCGGCTCCGACGACGATGGCTCCGATTTTGCCCTGGCTCATCATGGCACCGGCCATGTTGTCGGAGATCACTGTGGTCGGGATTCCGTCTTTCATCAGTTCCCACGCGGTGAGGCGTGAGCCTTGCAGGAAGGGGCGAGTCTCGTCGGCGAAGACGTGGATTTTCTTACCTTGTTCGACCGCGGCGCGGATGACTCCGAGGGCTGTGCCGTATCCGCAGGTGGCCAGCGCGCCGGCGTTGCAGTGGGTGAGCACTCCTCCTTCGGAGGGCATGAGGGTGGCGCCGTGGCGTCCCATGGCCTGGTTGGCGGCGATGTCCTCGGCGTGCATGCGCTGGGCTTCTTCGATTAGAGTCTGCCTGATCTGGGAGAGAGGGCGGATGCGAATGCGCTCCAATTTTTCCTGCATGCGGCGAATGGCCCAGAACAGATTCACGGCGGTGGGGCGCGTCTTGCCAATGACATCGCACGCCTGATTGAAATCTCGCTTCAGATCGCCGACGGTTTCGGCTTTCGAATTCTTGACCGCCAGAGCGATGCCCATGGCGGCGGCAACGCCGATAGCGGGTGCTCCGCGGACAACCATGGTGCGGATGACTTCGGCCACCTGTTCATGCGTCTGGCACGTGACGTAGGTTTCTTCCGTGGGCAGCTTCGTCTGGTCGATGAAGCGGACGCCTTGGTCGGTCCATTCAAGGGTTTGGATCATGAAGCAGGTCTCAGCTCGCGCTTCTCAGTTCTCGGTTCTCCGTTAACAACATCAGATTATCAGGCAATCCGGGGACGCTACCCTGTATGGGCTGCGCAGCGATTGCGCGGGTTGTTGGTGACCGCCGGGCGTCCGCAGAGCTCGCACACCGCAGCCACCGCGAAGATTGCAGGCGAAGTGTCGTCGTTTTGCATTACGTGTTCGGTGCGCACTTCGCGTGCGGTGAAGATCGAGACCAACGGCGCGGGCGCGGCGGCCTTCTCTATGTTGGGTCGGCCCTTGGCTTCCTCGCGCTCCACCAGGCACATTACTCCGACAACTTCGAATCCGAATTCGCGGGCAGCTTTGATCGCTTGCACGGTTGAGGCTCCGGTGGTGCAGACATCGTCGACGATCACTACGCGGGCCCCCTTTTCGCGAAAGCCCTCGATGCGCTGGCCGGTGCCGTGTTGTTTTTCTGCTTTGCGTACTAGAAACCCGTTTAGTGCGCCGCTGACCACGGAAACGGCAGTAACGATGGGGTCAGCGCCCATCGTGAGGCCGCCGATGGCGGCGGGCTTCCATCCGCGCTGCCGGATCTCCTCAGTGAAAACTTCTCCGGTGAGGCGCGAGCCTTTGGCGTCGAGCGTTGTGCTGCGGCAGTCGATGTAGTAGTCGCTGGTGCCGCCTGAGGAGAGCTTGAACTCTCCCAAGCGGAAGGACTTCTGAGCGAGAATCCGGAGCAGGTCTGTTCTCGGATTTGACCTCGGGTCTGGGCGCGAAAAGGACATCAAAATCCTACGATATCACGTGATGGCGCTGGACTTTGCGTCCCGGCTTATACCCTGATAGATCCTTACCAGTGGGCGAGGGGCGGGAATGTTGGCCTCGCGACGTGATAATCTGAACCATCCTTTCGAACATGACTCCTACAGGCAAAAATTTGCATAAATCGTCTATTTCTTCCGATTTAATTCTGGTTCATGTAGCTCTGCTCATTTTTCTTGTCATGGTGTTGGTCCCGGCCGGACTTGCCGAAGGCACGCGTACCTGGGAACAGTCGAAGTTTGAGGAACTGACCAAGGGCACGGCTGCGGGCGTAGCGATTCGCGGCTCGGGTGGCTTGGAGTTGGCGCCTGCATTCAAGGCATTGTATGCGACACCTTCCACGTACGTCTGGGCGATTGCGGCGGACGATGCCGGCAATGTTTACGCGGCTACAGGCGGGCCGGCGCGCGTGTATCGCATTACACCCAGCGGGCAGGCTGCCATTATTTTTGAGCCGCAGGAGCTGCAGGTACAGGCGCTGCAGGTGGGCGCAAATGGGGTGATCTACGCTGCCACTGCCCCGGATGGAAAAGTTTACAAGCTGGAACACAAGCCGAGTGGCAGAGCTGACGCCGCGAAAGCGGATGACAACAAGTCTGCGACTCCGGGGGCCGCTCAAGAAGCTGCAAAACCGGTGGTTGATCCTTCGTGGAGTTCGTCAGTCTATTTTGCCCCAGGCACGAAGTACATATGGGATCTCGCGCTCGACAAGGCGGGCAATCTGTTCATCGCGACTGGCGATCACGGGGAAATCTACCGGGTCACAGCCCGGGGAGAGCACTCAGTATTTTTCAAGAGTGATGAAACTCACGTCCGCGTGCTGGCTTTTGACGCGCCAGGGAACCTGATTGCAGGGTCGGATGGAAGCGGCTTGGTCTATCGGATTTCACCAGTGGGGGAAGGCTTTGTGCTGTACAGCGCTCCGAAGAAAGAGATCACGGCGCTCGCCGTCGACCGTACGGGAAACATTTATGCGGCGGGGGTGGGTGAGAAACGAGGAGCAACCGCGGGGATCTCGGGAACTACTCCAGCGACGATTAATCTGACGACGGGTGGGCCGCAGAACCCTGGGCCGCAGGCGCCTGGACTCAACATCACCATGGCTCCCACAGTTCCTGCGACGACTGGGCAATTTGCTTTTCCAGGAGGCGGATCGAGCGGCGGGTCGGAAGTGTACCGCATTGCTCCGGATGGCTCGCCCGGACGAATGTGGACTTCGCGCGACGACATTGTTTATGCGCTGGCTTTCGATTCGCAAGGTCATCTGCTGGCAGGGACGGGGAATCGCGGACACGTTTTTGCCATTACCGGTCAGGACGATTTTGTCGACCTGTTGAAGGCGGCAGCCTCGCAGGTGACGGCATTTGCCAAGGCGCCCGGAGGCGGACTCTATGCCGCAACCAGCAATCTGGGCAAAATTTTTGTGCTCGGTGCAGGCTCTGAGGCAGAAGGAAGTTATCAGAGCGATGTTTTCGATGCGAAAGTTTTCTCGCGGTGGGGGCGCACGGAATTCCGCGGCGCGGGCAACGTGGAGATCTTCGTGCGCAGCGGAAATGTGGACAATCCTGACCGGAACTGGAGCCCTTGGAAAAAGGTGGACGTCACGAAAGATGGGCAATCTGGCATTCCCGCTGCACGGTATGCCCAGTGGAAAGCGGTGCTGCATGCGGGAAATCCTGCGCAGGGGGTGGATAGCGTTACGCTGAATTATCTTCCAAAGAACGTCGCGCCCGAGATTGACGATGTCAGCGTGCAGATGGGCCTGCGTTACCAGCCTATGCCGAAATCGGCTGGGAGCAGCCTGGGAACGGACGCTGGCGGATCTTCTGGTTCACACTTTGAATCCCCGGTGCCCAGCGCCCACGATCGCGACTCGGTTGGAGTGAAATGGAGCGCGCACGATGAGAATGACGATCAGCTCCTGTATTCGGTCTACTACCGTGGCGACGGCGAAACGCGCTGGCTTTTGCTGAAGGACAATCTGACTGACAAGGCCTATTCTTTCGACGCCAGCCTGCTGCCGGACGGCGGTTACACGGTGAAAATTGTGGCTTCGGACGCGCCATCGCATTCTCCCGGTGAAGCTTTGACGGCAGAGAAAGTAAGCCGGCGATTTGAGGTGGATACTACCCCGCCGCGAATCGAGAATTTGGCGGCTGCGGTGGAGGGCGGACCGATTCATATGACTTTCCGCGCCGGAGACGGCTTTTCGCAGATCAAGCGAGCCGAGTACTCGGTCGATGCCGGAGAGTGGAATTACGTGGAGCCGGTAGGCCAGCTTTCGGATGCGAAGACGGAAAGCTACGATTTCAAAGTTTCTCTCGATGCGGGAAAAAACGGTGCCGCGGCCGCTTCCGAGCATGTGATCGTGGTGCGAGTTTACGACCGCTACGAGAACATGGGGGCGGCGAAGACCGTGATCCGAGCTAAGTAGAACGATGGTCATGGTGCGGGCGTCGGAAAAGCACTCTCGCAGAGGTCGCTGAGGAAGGCCGCTGAGCCGCCGAGAAGCGCGCTGTGTGGCCGTGGCTCAAACGACTACAAGGATTCATACCGTTTCCAGGTCACGATCGTCTGTCGCATTTGAAGTCGCGGTCAACTCACCGGCTTTCCTGAGTTCGGGAAAAAGCCAGGCCCATAGCGCGATCACGACTAACGTCCCCGCTCCGCCCAGAACTACCGCTGGCACAGTTCCAAACCACTGCGCCGTGAGCCCCGACTCGAACTGGCCAAATTCATTCGAGGTGCCGATAAAAACCATGTCGACGGCGGTGACGCGCCCGCGCATTTCGTCGGGCGTACGGAGCTGAACCAAGGTTGCGCGGATGATAACGCTGATCATGTCGGAGGCGCCGAGCAGAAGCAACGCGGCCAGTGACAACACCAGGCTGCGAGAAACCCCGAAGAGAATGGTGAAGATGCCGAATCCCGCGACCGACCATAGCAAAGCAACCCCGGCGCGGCCGCGCAGCGGACGGTGCACCAGCAGCACCGCCATCATGGATGCTCCGACTGCGGGAGCGGTGCGCAATAATCCCAGGCCCCAAGGGCCGGTATGGAGAATCACTCGCGCGTAGACCGGAAGCAGGGCGACAGCGCCTCCGAGCAGCACGGCGAAAAGGTCGAGTGAGATCGCCCCCAAAATCAGTTTCTCGCGCCAGATGAAGCGCAGTCCGGCGAAGAGGGTTTTGAATGTCATCGGCTCGGTGTGCGGTCGCGGGCGGGTTTTAATTCGCAACGTGGAAGAAAACGCTCCGATGGCGGTTAGTGTGGCAGCGACGTATACCGCCGAGGGCCCGCGGAACAGCGCGTAGAGAATGCCTCCCATCGACGGCCCAAGAATTGTGGCGGCCTGAAACGTGGTTGCGTTCCAGGCAACGGCGTTGGGGAAGTGCTCCTCCGGCACCAGTTGCGGCAGGATCGCGCGGCTGGCGGTTCCATTGAAGGAGCGGACGATGCCGATCAGCGCCAGCACTGCGTAGATCGAGACTATGGAATGTGCCCGGCTTCTCGCGATCAACAGTAGAAGCACGGAGCAGACCGCGTATCCTGCATAACAGGCCGTGAGCACGTTGCGGCGCTCAAAGCGGTCAGACGCGTGGCCGGAGATGGGGAACAGTAGTATGCCGGGCAGGAACTGAGCCAAGCCGACCAGGCCGAGGTCCAGCGGACGCCTGGTAATCTCGTAGACTTGCCATCCAACGGCGATGGCCTGCATTTCAATCGCCGCCACGATGAGGAAGCGCGCAATCTGAAAAAGCGTGAAGTCGGGATGAGTGAAGGCAACTGTTCCGGCCTTGGAATCGGTGGGCGGAGACATGGGTCTTCTAATGTGCCACAGAAAGATACGGCGCGGATACAGCAACGGCAGAGCATTGGATTGAAGATCGAGCAGCCCAGCAGACTAAAATTGGAACATGCTGTCGGTTCTGCGAACGGCGGGATGGATAGTGTGCGTAGTGTACGCGACGATTCCGTTGTTCTGGCTGATGATCCATCCCCGGGCGGATTACTGGCGGACGCGGGCGGGCTCGCCCTATGGTGTGTTGGTGCCGGCCTGGATGGGAATGTGGGTTGGGCTCGTTGTGCTGACGGTGCCTTGGCGGAGCAGGGCGCTCTATGGCAGGGCTGCGAGTTGGATGCCGGCGGGGTTGCTGTTCGCTTTGGGCTTGTGGATTTACCGCCAGGCGGGAGCGCACTTCAGTTGGGCACAGCTGGGCGGACTGCCGGAGGTTCTGCCTGGACACCGCGAGCAGCGGTTGATGACCACGGGGATTCGGGCACGGGTGCGGCATCCGGTGTATCTGGCACATCTGTGCGAGATGGTGGCGTGGAGTGCGGGAACGGGGTTGGTTGTGTGTTGGGTGCTGACAGGGTTCGCTGTCGCCGCCGGCGCGGTGATGATTCGGATGGAGGATGCGGAGCTGGAGAACAGGTTCGGAGAGCCGTTCGCCATGTATCGCAAACGTGTGCCAGCAGTTTTGCCAAGATGGGATGGCTAAAATTAGATCAGGTGTTTCCGGGTGGCGGGCTATCTCACACGTACTTACGGAGAAATTGATTGCGCACTAGCGATTTATCGCCAGCCACCAGCCCGAACATATTTGGTGTTCCGTTTTCTGACGATCAGGCCATCCTGCGCCGTGCTTAAGCGTCCGCAAGGTTTCCCCCGAGCTGTGCGGTTCACCGCGACATGCACCGTATAATCTCTAGTCGGGGCTGATGGCTGACGGCTGAAAAGCTATTCATGCGCTTTGAACTCTTTATCGCTCGCCGATACTTGCGTGCCAAGCGGCGCCAGGCCTTTATCGGCATTATCACGGGCATCTCGATTGCGGGGGTGGCGGCGGGTGTAGCTTCTCTGATTGTGGCGTTGGCCATCAACAACGGGTTTCGCCAGGACTTGCAACAGCGTTTGCTGGGTTCGACTTCACACATCAGCCTGATGCGCGTCGCGGACGATGGCATCAGGGATTGGCCGGCGGTGCGGGACCGTCTTTCGAAGCAGCCGCATGTAGTGGCTGCGGCGCCGGCGATTTTTGAGCAGATCCTGATTTCACGAGGTCCGCGAGCACATGGGGCTGTGCTCAAGGGCGTGATTCCGTCGTATGAGCGCAAGGTGGGAGATTTGCTCAGCACCGTGAAAGAAGGTTCGGCGACGGCGTTGGAGGATAATCGCACCGAGCCGGGTTCGTCACCATCCTCTGAGCCTTCGGGTCCTGCCACCCGCACCGCACCGGCAGGGTCCGCACCGGCAGGGTCCACACCAGAGTCAAAAGCAGGGGGCAGGAGTGCCCGCCCTGCACCGGCGGAGGGATCTCCCGACTCTCTGGCTGGCGTGCAGCAGCGGGTTGCGGCCATGCCCCCGATCGTGCTGGGTAAGGATATGGCCGACAATCTGGGAGCGACTGTGGGCTCTGTTGTGCTAGTCACCAGCCCTCAGGGCGAACTGACACCCTTCGGCATGGTGCCGAAGTACAGCCGATTCCGCGTGGTGGGAATTTTTAACTCCGGGTTTTTCGATTATGACTCTTCCTGGGCGTTCGCACGCCTTTCCGACGCGCAGCAGTTGTTTGGGTTGGGCAACCTGATCTCAGTTATCGAATTCAAGATCGACGACATTTATAGAGCGCCTGAAATCGCCGCGCACCTCAAACAGGAGGCTGGTCGGGGATTCGACACTACCAACTGGATGGAGCAGAACAAGGCTTTATTTCACGCGCTGCGGCTGGAGCGCCTGGTGACGTTCATCACCATCGGATTGATCGTATTCGTAGCGGCGCTCAACATCTTGATTTCCCTTATCATGATGGTGATGGAAAAAACGAAGGACATCGCCGTCCTCATGTCGGTGGGAACGCGCAGGGGCCAGGTGCGAAACGTGTTCATGGCGCAAGGCGTACTGATCGGCGTGATCGGTACGGCCATGGGGCTAATCCTCGGCTATAGCATCGCCTATGCGGGAGGACACTATCACATCATCTCGCTGTCGCCTGAGGTTTATTCGATTGACTATGTGCCGTTCGCTCCGCGCTTGATGGATGGCGTGCTGGTCACTTTGGTGGCGGTGGGTGTCTCATTTGTGGCTACGGTATATCCCTCGTGGTCGGCGGCGCGGGTCTTGCCTGCGGAAGCTTTACGCTATGAGTAGTGGCGAGTCGCGAATAACGCGAATCCGAGCAGCGCATTTCATTTGCCAATTCCCAAATTGCTTCCCCTCTGTGTTGCGCTGAGTGAAGAAGTGTCACCTGAACTCGCGGTGCAGCTGCCGCGCAGGCTGTTCAATGGAAAAAGATACTGGTAGAACTGTAATTAGCCTGGGGTATCACTGCAGCTCACAACTCGCGACTGGAACGAAAGAGTGACAGATTGCATCTAATCGAACAAGAGCCGCTGTTGCGGGTCGAGGGGTTGAAGAAAGTTTTCCGGTCCGGTGAATCGGATCTGGTGCTCTTTGAGAATTTGTCGTTTGCAGTGAGGCGAGGAGAGATGCTCGCCATTGTGGGCGAATCGGGGGCGGGCAAGAGTACCTTGTTGCACATCCTCAGCGCTCTTGATCGCGCCTCCGCAGGTGACGTATACTGCGCCCACCTGAAGCTGAACGCGTTGTCGCAGGACGAAGCCGCGGAGTTTCGCAATCGGGAAACGGGCTTCGTTTGGCAGTTTCACTATCTGCTCCCGGAATTCACGGCGGCAGAAAACGTTGCCATGCCACTGCTGATACGTGGGCAGAGCTGGCAAAAGGTTCAGCCAGAAGCTTCACGCTGGTTGCGCGAGGTCGGACTGGAACAACGCGGCCACCACCGTTCAGGCGAGCTGTCCGGCGGGGAGCAGCAACGCGTGGCTTTGGCCCGGGCACTGATCACCCAGCCGAAGCTCTTGTTGGCAGATGAGCCCACGGGCGATCTGGACGGGCAGACAGCGGAATCAGTTTTCGCTTTGATTGCCAGGTTGCATCGCGAGCACCAGCTAACCTCCCTCATTGCAACGCATAACTTGTCTTTTGCACGCCGCTGTCATCGCGTGCTGCGGTTGCAGCGTGGGCGCGTGGAGGAAGTTCATCCGGAATCGCTGGCGGTATGAGCAGTAAGGAAGTAATGTGTAGTGTTGGCGATGCAAGGATCTAGCAACATTAGTAGACAAAGTGCAGAAACTGGGTTGGGGAATACCCGGCAGACCGCCGGGGAGGGTTCCTTCAGTAACATTCGTGGGACGTTTCCGTGCTTGGGTTCGTGGCCCTTTGATTGCATAATGGATATAACGGGTCATGCTGAGAATGGGTCCAGGGTTCAGCTAGGGTCGAGCGGGTAGCGGAATTCCTTCTCGGCCGGAAGCTTCAGGGGGAAGGGCATTATGTTTGAACGCTATACGGAGAAAGCCAGGCGCGTTATCTTATTCGCGCGCTACGAGGCCAGCCAGTTCGGTTCGCCCTACATCGAAACCGAGCACCTGCTTCTAGGGCTCCTGCGCGAAGACAAGGCCTTAACCAACCGGTTCTTACGGTCGCACGCCTCGGTGGAATCAATCCGCAAGCAGATAGAAGGGCACACCACTATCCGGGAGAAAGTCTCGACCTCGGTGGACCTGCCTCTCAGCAATGAGTGCAAGCGAGTATTAGCATACGCCGCAGAAGAAGCTGAGCGGCTTTCGCACCGGCATATCGGCACTGAACACCTCCTGTTAGGTCTGCTCCGTGAAGAAAAATGTTTTGCGGCCGAGATCTTGCATGAGCGTGGCTTGCGGCTTTCGACGATCCGCGAAGAATTGGCGCGCACCAGCCAGGAAAAGGCGCAGCCGCAACGTCAGCGTGAATCGTCTTTGTTGAGCGAGTTTTCCCGTGATCTTACCCAATCGGCTATGGACAACCAGCTGGATCCGCTGGTGGGCCGGGATGCCGAAGTCGACCGCGTCATCCAGATTCTCTGCCGCCGGACGAAAAACAACCCAGTGCTAATCGGCGAGCCGGGCGTGGGCAAGACAGCGATTGTAGAAGGGCTGGCACAGCGCATTGCCGATGGTGAGGTTCCGTCATTTCTTGCCGACAAACGCATCCTGGCTCTTGATCTCTCGCTGATCGTCGCGGGCACGAAGTATCGTGGCCAGTTTGAAGAGCGCCTGAAAACCATCATGAAAGAGCTGATGGAGTCACAAAACTCCATCATCTTTATTGACGAGCTTCACACACTCGTGGGCGCAGGCTCGGCTGAAGGGTCCCTTGATGCTGCCAATATTCTGAAGCCGGCGTTGTCGCGGGGCGAGATCCAGTGTATCGGCGCAACCACACCTGGTGAGTATCGCAAATCTATTGAAAAGGACCGCTCGCTGGAGCGCCGTTTCCAGGCGGTGAAAGTTCCTCCGCCTAACGAGGCTGATGCCACCAAGATTTTGTTCGGGATCAAGGATCGCTACGAAAAGTTCCACGCTGTCACCTACACCGACGAAGCGATCAATTTTGCGGTGTCCCATTCCAACCGCTACATTCCGGATCGCTTCCTGCCCGACAAAGCGATCGACTTGGTCGACGAAGCCGGCGCGCGAGTGAAGCTCCGCCAGACTTCGTTGCCGGAAGAAATCACGGAAGTCCAGAAGCGCATCAAGTTCATCGTCCATCGCATGGAGAACGCCATCGCGAACCATGAGTTCGAGAAGGCGCGCTTCTATTCGGACGAAGAACGCAAAGAGCGCGAAAACCTGCGCGCCCTTCGCGAAAAATACCACCTCGATGAGTCCTCCACCGGCGTTGTCGGTCGGGAGGACATCGAGGACGTGGTATCGCGCTGGACCGGCGTGCCTGTCACCTCGATCAAGGAAGAAGAGACCCAGAAGCTGCTGCGCATTGAAGAAGAACTGCATAAGCGCATCATCTCTCAGGACAAGTCGATCAGCGCCCTGGCTCGCGCTATTCGCCGCTCGCGTGCCGGTCTGAAAAACCCGAACCGCCCAATTGGCTCATTCTTGTTCCTCGGACCGACGGGCGTCGGCAAGACAGAAGTTGCCCGCACTCTGGCTCAATTCATGTTCGGCACCGAGAAGGCTCTGGTCCGCTTTGATATGTCGGAGTTCATGGAGAAGCATTCGGTCTCGAAGCTGATCGGCTCGCCTCCGGGATACGTAGGCTACGAAGAGGGTGGGCAGCTGACCGAGCGGGTGAAGCGCGCGCCTTACTCCGTGGTGCTGCTCGACGAAATCGAGAAGGCGCACCCGGACGTGTTCAACATCCTTTTACAGGTATTTGAAGACGGTCAACTGACCGACGGTCTGGGCAACACCGTCGATTTCAAGAACACGATCATCATCATGACCTCGAACATTGGCGCGAGGCACTTGCAGAAGCGCGAAGGGCTGGGCTTCCAGTCGAGCCAGGAAGATATGGTCTCGGGAAAGATCGAGGAGTTGGTTAAGGGCGAAGTCAAACGCACCTTCAATCCTGAGTTCCTGAACCGGTTGGACGAAATCATCCTGTTCAACGCTCTGGGCGAAAACGACTTGATCCAGATTCTCGAGCTTATGGTCACGCAGCTGAATCAGAACCTGGCACAGAAGTCGATCACGGTTACCGTCGCGGATGAGGCCAAGAAGTGGATTCTCAACCAGACGCTTACGGATCGCACCTACGGTGCGCGTCCGTTGCGTAGAGCCTTGCAGAAGTATATTGAAGACCCATTGTCGGAGGCGCTGATCCAGGGCACGATTACGACGCGTCCAGCCTTCATTGAGGTCTTTCTAGAGGCCAATAAGCTGTTTTATCGGCCCGTGGATTCGGAAAAGACTGAGGGCGTGTTGTTGTACGAGAATTCGTAAGCCCTCAGCATGCAGCACTCAGCCGTCAGCGCTAGCTGGCGGCTTTCGTTTGTGTGCCGAGCGCAGAGGCCGCAGAGAACTTCTTTGCGACCAATTCGTTTCCGACGAATCTGGATATGCGAGGCACTAACGCGGGGAGCGCAACATGGACAAGGTCGACATGGCCGAGAAGTTTGGGAAGATTTCGGAGTACTGGAAGCCTTACATCGTAGCTGAACTGAACGGGCAGCACGTCAAGCTGGACAAAATCCTCGGTGAGTTCGTGTTTCACCATCATGAGAATGAAGATGAAATGTTCCTTGTGGTCAAGGGCCGCTTCCGCATGGAGTTTCGCGACCGGCACGAATGGATCGAGGAGGGCGAGTTCCTTGTCGTGCCGCGAGGTGTGGAGCATCGACCTGTCGCCGACCAAGAGTGCTGGATTATGCTGTTCGAGCCAGCCTCGACGTTAAACACCGGGAACGTGGTAAACCACCGCACACTGACGGAACTGGAACGGGTGTAGGGACACACAGTCAGTTTACGTTTCTCCGACTACGGCATCATCCACCCCAGACAAAGCTTTGCCCAGCCACCAGAAAGAAAGACGAGCCCCAGGGGCTCGCCTCGACTCCAGTTCTAAATCACATTTACGCGGCTTCGTCTCGAATCGCAGATCTAACTTTGTCTGCCAGTTCCGGGGTGACTTCGCCCACGTTGTGCGCAGTGCGAGCATGTTCCGCGGCTTGCTGCAAAACCTCTTGTTCGGATTCGCCCTTAGCTACGTAGTCGCAATTCGGGACTACGTCGTTGCAGTGCAGTACTTTCGCCATGCCAGTACCTCCTAAACTTCGGGGCGTAAGTATAGCAGAAGTTTTCAGGACAAGCGGAACCCGCGATTCGGGAAAAAGTTTCGTCCCTACTTCGAAAAAAAGTTGCGTCCCTCTGTATCGTTTCCCATTGACCCGGGCCCGAGAATTGTGATTAACTCTCCGGCAATTGCAGCGTTTTGACGCGCCACTCCGATCAACAAACCTGTGAATGGGGCGTGCAACCGAGGTGAAGTTTATGAAGCGTTGTTCGCTGTATGGGACCATGGTAGTCGCGTTGTTAGGTTTAACCTCAGGCGCCAGCGCGCGAGACGTCGTCCTGCCCGCCGGTACTCTTCTGCAATGCACCCTCAATGAACCAAACTTCTCCTCGGCCTCGGTCGATGTCGGGGATCCGGTTCTCTGTCATCTGCACGGAGTAAGTGAATTTGGTCGCCAAGCCTTTCCGCGGGGCAGTTATCTGGTTGGCCACCTAGAAGCCTCGAAGGAACCTGGCCACTTCTTCGGCAAGGGTTACCTGAAGCTGCAGTTCGATCGCATCGGCCTGCCTAGCGGAGACTTGCCTCTAGAGGCGAAGGTGATTGCGACGCGCGGCTATCGCGTGGACCGCGAAGGCAAGATCGATGGAAACGGACATGCCAAGCGCGATATCGTCGAATGGCTGTTGCCGCCGCTGTGGCCGTGGAAAGTGATCATGCTGCCGGCACGCGGACCTCGTCCCAAGCTCAAGGGCGAGAGCACACTCAGCTTGCGCCTGATGGATGATGTTCAGATACCACAGGTGGCAACCACGTACGGACCCGAATGGCGCTTCTTTGGCAGGCCGGAGAGTCAGCTGTACCACGACTCTGCGTTCAGCAACGGCGGACCAACACTCGCTGCGCGTGGTTTGCCAACACAGGAGCAGACCGCCGTAGGTGTTCCACATGCATCGTACGCGAGCTTGGTTTCGCGAGATGTGGTCGCTCCGCTGCGCCTGAGCACTGCACCGGGCATGCCCGTATTTGTCCTGAAAACCGGGACCATACTGGCCGTGGGCAACTACACCTACCAGGACGGTCGAATTAGCTACAGTCTGGCAAGCGGCGGGACTGGCGTAATCGGCTCCGACCAGGTTGACTGGGGCACGACGACTCGGTTCAATGCGGAGCGTGGCGTGCGCGTCACCCTGGGCAGCGGACGGCCCAAGTCGGACGAGCCGGGACTATAACCATCTTAATAGCAGCTAGGTTTCATCAGCAGCCGCCAGCGCCAAGCTGGCGGCTGCTGTTTTCCGGGATGGGAAAGGCTGGTTTTGCCGTCCACCTCATTTCCGATCGCGGCTAGTCACTATTGGCATCTAGAATCGGGTTATGGAGCTTATTGTTTATTCCGCCCTCTGGTGCCCAAACTGCCGCGAAGCCAAACGCTTCCTCGACAAGTACAACATCGCCTATAAAGAGATCGACGTTGCGACCACGCCGGGTGCGGCGGAAGAGTTGATCAGGCAGGTTGGAAAGCGCGCTATCCCGCAGTTCGTCATCGACGGCGAATGGGTCCAACCGTACCGTCCCGGCAAGGGATTTCTCTATGAGGAGATGAAAACCAGGCTGGGCATTCAGATTCCTAGCGTAATTTCGGAGCATCCGAATCCCCTTAACCCTTTACGCAGCAGCGTTTTAGGCTGTGTCCCACCCTCCCGTTCATTGCCTTCCGTACCGTAGAAAAGGCTGACCCGACGGGCGAACATATACCTTCGAGCTTCGGTCCTGGATGTTCTCCTTCAATGGACTGAAAAGGCAAGACTTAGAAGGAAATTTCGACAGTCTCATGTCCGACCAAGAAAACCGGCAAGAAACGAACGACGTTTGCGAAAGCTGGTCCCAAATGGTGCAAGCCATTTTGGGCATCATTCTGCTGGCCGGTGCCGGAGTGATGTTGCACTATTACGCGCCGGCGATCTCCAATGAGCCACAGCCGAGTGATCTGCAGCAGCAGGTCCACGCTCTAACCAAGCAGGTTGAGCAGCTGGAGCAGGATCGGGGCATGCCGGCCCTGGTGCTGAACAAATATAGAAATTCCATTGGCTACATTTACGGCGTGTACCAGGTAGGCTTTCCCAACCAGCGGCCAACGGTGCGGGCGCGAGTGTCAGGTACAGGATTCATCGTAGCTAATGGTCTTCTGGCTACCAACCGCCACGTGGCTGAACCTTGGTACGGGGACCCCGAGGCGGAAGCCCTGATTCACCGTGGCGCCGCAGGCACGCTGGAAAGCCTGGTGGTATTTTTCCCCGGGTCGCCCACAGCAGTGGACTTGTCGCCGGTGGCCGTTTCGTCGCAGAGAGACTTGGCGGTATTGCGCGCGGCGGATTCTCCGGTAATCCGTGGGCTTGCGCCCTTACCTCTGGCAAAATTCCCTGCCTTGCCGGGAGAGCTGGTTACAGTGATTGGCTATCCCATGGGAATCGCCGGTATGGTGGCTAAGTCGCCCTCAGGCATTTATGAGCGGCTTGCCTATCGCCATAATGACATCACCGCGGCCAGCGAACTGGCGGCACTGTCGCTGATTCGTCCCTCAGCCACCTTCGGCCACCTCGGCGATATGGTGGGCGATAAGCTTATTTACGATGCGCCCACAGCCCACGGTGGCAGCGGAGGCCCGGTCTTTAACTCCAAAGGCGAAGTTATCGGCGTCAACTCCGCTTACATGGACGGATTCACTGGCGGGACGCTCGGAGTCGCCGTCGAGGCTTTGCGTCCGCTGCTGGAAGCAGCGCAAAAACAGCGGTAAGGCTTCGCACTTGTCACTAGCAACCGCTGACGGCGATGCCCACATTAGCCATTGTTAGAGCCCGCTCCGGCTGACAAGCTGGATTTCTTCTCTCCGTGATTGCCAGCTGCGAATAAGCGTTCTCGGACTGACTGCTCGGGCCTAAACAGCAGAGATCCCATACCGGCGTGCCGATCTGGGAAGCCCCCCGGGACTTCCAATATCTGGACGCTGGAAAACTTCTAAATCACTCGGGACGCTGGCTTCCAACGGGCATGAGGTGTTGCGCCCACCGCCTTGCGGTCGTCGGAGCGCTCTGTTGTCGCCGAACCCGGTCCGTTCCGTTGGCCGGTTCCTTCCCCTCTAAAACGCCCATCGCAGAGAGAATTGGATCAGGCGCGGAGTGCCTACGGTCTGCACGATCGAACCGAACGGGTCTTGGCCTACGCTTCCGGCCGCGACCCAGGCGTTGTAGGCCTCGATGTCGGTGACGGTGGGGTTGCCGAAGTTCGTGTGATTCCAAACATTGAAGAAGTCCGCTGCGAAGCGGAGTTCCTGGCGTTCGGAAATCTTGAAGTACTTGAGAATGGACGCGTCCCAATTCTGTTGGAACGGACCGTGGTAAATATTACGGCCCAGGTTGCCGAAACCGGTGGTGCAGAAGTTCGGGTCGGCGGCGCATTTGGCGGCCGGATAAATCCGAGCCGCGGGGGCGAAGGCAGTTGGTTTCAGGTATCCGTTGATTCGCTTGTGGATGTCGCCACTGGTCAAGCCGCTGTCGACGGTTGCGCCCGCAGCGAGGCTTGCACCCAGTAGCGGAGTGCTGCCCTGCCCGAGGAACCCGGTTCCAGCGCTGGAATCGAAAATCGAGAACGGCGTTCCGGACTGGAAGGTTGTGACTCCGCTGATGGCCCATCCGCTCAGCAGAGCTCGCTTTGCTCCTGTCGCACCCGCAAAGATCGGAAGTGCGTAGACGTAGCTGATGGAAAAGCGATGCGGCCGGTTGAAATCAGAAATGCCGCGGGACGCATGAATGTCGCTCTGGTCGTTGTACGCAGTGTTGAAGGCGGTGTTTCCCGTCGATGTGGCGTCAATGTTTTTTGAGAAGGCATAAGCTGCCTGAACGTAGTTCTGTCCCCACCGTCGCGACGCTGTCGCCTGGAACGCGTGATAGATCGAGTACGCATCGTTGGCGAAAATCTGGTAGCCGCTATAACCGTTCAATCCCGGCGTGGGAGTGCGGGCGATCGCATTGAGGAACGTGTTGGTGGTTATCTGATAGCTCTTGCCATTGGCGTCTGTCACGGTGACGGGATGAGCGCTGGCGTCCACCGATTGGATCGCATCGCGAGTCTCGCGGAGGTGGATTCCGCGCGTGCCCACGTATCCCACTTCGAGGACCCAGCGCTTGGCGAGTTCCCGCTGCAACGTCAGGTTCCATTGTTGCGTGTTGGGCACCACGAAGTGACGCGGAACTTCCAGCACAAACAGATTCTGCGTGCTGTTCACTCCCGGGCCAGTGCAACCACCGTACACGGCTGCACCGTTCGTGTCTGGAAAACTCGTCAGCTGGGCCAAGCAAGGTAGCCACGCCGGCGAGAGCATCCCGGCTGGCGGCACCGCATTAGAGTTTATTGCCGGAGTTCCGGTGAAGAAGTTCGACATCGTGAAACCCAGAGTCTGGCCGAAGAACACGATGGGGATGAATGGCGACTGGAAGCTCAACTGGTCGACCGCTCCCACGTCTTCACGAACGTAGTAAATTCCGTAGCCACCGCGGAGCGTAGCGTTGTGATGGCCGAAGACGTCCCAGGCGAAGCCGATGCGCGGGCCCCATCCTGTGGAAACGCTGTTGCGGAAGGTGGATCCGGCGGCGTTCCCTGAGAGTCCGCTGACGCCCAACTTGTTTACGCAACTGGGATAGATAAATGGATAGGTTCCAGACTTGGTAAGGTCCGATTCGATATTGCCAATATGGCAGGCTTGGTCGGTCCAGGCGCCAAGGAATTCCGTGCGCAGGCCCAGGTTCAGTGTGAGATCGCGAGTGGTCTTCCAGTCGTCCTGCACGAAGACAGCAGAATTGTTCTGCCTATATTTGTGGTTATAAACGCCGCCCCCGCCGAAACTAAACTGAGGAGTGCCACCAACAAAGTTCCCGAAGTCGGTGGTTGCGCCAGTGTTGGTGAAAAATAGCTGTCCGTTAAAGACCTGAGGGAAGAGCTTGTTGAGGTTCACGCGCACGACCTGACCGCCGAAGGTGAGGGTGTGCGAACCGCGCACCCAGCTGAAGTCGTCGACAAAGTTAAAGTCGTTTTGCGTCTGGTACTGATTTGCCTGCGGGGTCGGGCCGAACTGGAAGCCTGAAGTCAGGAAGGTAAACTTGTAGATGCTGCTGGTCAGGTTGTCGGTGGGGCGATCGATCCCTGCGTCGCTGACGGTAACAGGGTTCACGTTGATCGCGCTGTTGTTGATGCGTACATAGCCGAAGCGGAAATCATTGACCAAGGTGGGAGAGATCACATGGGTCTCAGCCAGCGTCCAGACGCGATCGTGGACGGGGAGTTGGTAAGGAAAGTTAAGGTCACTACCGCTGGCGGCACCGCCGAGGGAGGCCTGCAATCCGCCCGCGCCAAAGGGAATGTCCTGCTCTGAATCGGAGAAGAAGAAGCGAGACGATAGATGGTCTCTTGAGTTGTGGAAGTCGTGATCCCAGTTTAGGGTGAGCTGGTCGTCGGTGAATTTGCCGGGCTTGCTGACGGTGAATTGGACCAGGCTTCCGGTGGCAGTGCCCGCCGGGACGTTGTTCGCCAGCGGGAACAGATATCCATTGGCCGGGGCGCCGAACTGGTTGCTCTGGAATGCCAGCAAGGAGACCGCAACCGGGTCCGCGCTGGCTACGCCGAAGGCGGAAGCCAGGCTACTGGCGTTGGCAGTGCCGCGGTCGGCGGCAGGAACATAAGGGATGAAAGTGCTGATCAACGTTCCTGGGGAGTCGCCGCTACGCTGGCGCGAGCCCTGATAGTTAACGAAGAAGAAACCAAACTTTCCACCTGGGCTGACAGGGCCGCCGAGGCTCCCCCCAAAAATATTCTGCTTAATGACAGGGCGCGGGGAACCGGTCTGATTCAAAAAGTACTCATTGGCATCGAGGGCCGTATTTCGAAAGAACTCATACACATCGCCGTGAAACTGATTGGTGCCGCTCTTCAGGATGGCGTTAATGTTGCCGCCGCCGTTGCGGCCCTGGGTGGCGTCATACAGCGAGGTCTGAACCTTGAATTCCTGTACGACGTCCGGGTTGGGTAGCGGGGTGTTGGTCAGTTCGGCGACATTGTAGTCGGTGACGCTGATGCCCTCGATCGAGTAGTTGTTGTTGTCTTCGCGCTGGCCGTTTACCTGGATGCGGACGTCGCCCCGTCCCAGTTGGGAAGCCTTGTTCAGTTCGCTTTGGGCGCCGGTGGACAATGTCAACAGCTGTTGGAAGTTCTGTGTGGCGAGCGGCAGGCTACGGATCGTGGAAGGTTCAATTGCCTGCCCCGTCGTGGCATCGGTGGTATCGACCGCCTGCACCAGCGCTTGAACCTCGACCTTCTGTTGCACGGCGCTGGGAGTCAGCGTGGCGATCAGGCGCGTGGTCTCGGTAACCCGAACCACGATATTGGAAAAGCTGGCGTCGGCGAATCCGGAACTCTTAACGCTGACGGTATATGTCCCGACCGGAAGCAGCGGGATCGTAAAAGAACCACTCGCATCCGTTCGTACGGTGCGCTCCAAAACCCTAGTGTCCCGGTTGGTGATTTGGACGTCGGCGTTAGCTACGAATGCGCTGCTCGTGTCTTGTACTGTGCCGGTAATCGCTCCCGTAGCGCCGCCTTGGGCAAACGCCTGGGCAACTAGCCCGACGACTGCCATAAAACGGATCCAAATTGACCTCTGTCTGGAATCCAACATGACTCCTCCCTGTGCACGAAACGGAATTTGCTTACCGGCGCTTGTGCCCGATAAAGGACGGACCCCAGCGCACGGCAGACAGACACGGTTGTCTGCTGGCACGAGGAGATGCCTCACCAACATCAGAACGAGACTGCTTGGTTTCGGCAGGTGCCATTGAGTGCACTTCCCCGGGGCGAAGATGGGGTTGACGAAGCTTACTGAAAAAGAAAATAGTTTTCAATAGCAGACCTTGATTCGTTTGATTCGATGGCTTGTACGAAGGGACCACGCCACAAGAGAAACGGAACCAACACCATGCGGAACTGCGCCGGGGGTGGCTGGGTGTAGTTGGGCTCATTCTTGGTGAATGCTCTTCCGTTTCTCTCGCGGGCTCCGGCGATGTTTCTCTGAGGTCTCGTTGTCCCCGTGCATCACTCGCCGCAGCGCCGCCACCAGCACCGGTCCTGCGGAGCGCAGTTGCTCATGGTGATGCAGCGCCAACTCGGCCAAGACTCGTTCTCCCTTGGTGGTCAACGCCAGCAGGACTTCTCGACGATCTTGCTGTGCCCGCTCGCGGCGCACAAACCCTCCGGCCTCTAGTCGATTTCCCAGCTCTACGGCGCTGTGATGCTGGATTTGCATTCGGCTCGCCAACTCCGCGACGCGCGGTCGAACCCCGGCGGGCATTCCTTTGATGGCCAACATCAGCTGGTATTGCCCGCGCTCCAGGCCGGCCTGTTGTCCAGCTCGCTCGCTCAAATGGAGAAACTTGCGGATCTGGAAGCGAAATTCGGCCAATGCCTGGTAGTCCGTGGAAGTGAGCTTCTTCATGGAGCCGATCTTGTCGCGGTGCAACCTTTCGTTCTTGTAGTATATCGTAGAACGATAGAAAGATTGCTTCTCTCGCCCTGCTGCCAAGCCCGGGAACATCGTGCTGGCCTCTTCTCCGCTGTCCGTTTAGAATCTGGAGTCCCGTATTCCACAGTCTTTGCAGGAGGCCCCGCGGCTTGATTCCGCGCTATACCCGACCGGAGATGGGCCGCATCTGGAGCGATGAGAACCGCTTCCGCACTTGGCTGGCGGTGGAAGTCGCCGCTACCGAAACTCTGGCTGCGGCGGGCATGGTGCCCACACAGGCCGCCAAGGCCATCCGGGAGCGTGCCGACTTCAATCTCGAACGCATCCTCGAAATCGAAGCCGAAGTCCGGCACGACGTCATCGCCTTCACTACGGCTGTGGCTGAGATGGTGGGCCCGGATGCCCGCTGGTTTCACTATGGACTCACTTCGAACGATGTTGTCGACACCGCGCAGGCTCTGCTGATCACGCAGGCCTCGGCTCTGATCGCCGAAGATCTGCAACGTCTGGCAGAGGTCCTTGAGCGCCGCGCCTGGGAGTTCAAAGACACTCCCATGGTGGGTCGCACTCACGGCGTCCATGCCGAGCCCATCACGTTCGGATTCAAGCTGGCCAATTGGTATTCGGAAACGCAGCGCAACATCGCGCGCTTCGCCGCCGCGGCCGAGGAAATGCGGGTTGGCAAATTGTCTGGCGCGGTGGGCATGTTCGCGCACCTCGCTCCGGAGATCGAAGAGAAGATTTGCGCGCGTCTGGGTCTCAAGGCCGCCGATGTTTCCTCGCAGGTCATCCAGCGCGACCGCCATGCAAACTATCTGGCCACCCTCGCAGTGATCGCGTCCACGCTCGACATGATGGCTACCGAGATCCGCCATCTGCAGCGGACTGAGGTGCGGGAAGTCGAGGAATTTTTTAGCGAAAAGCAAAAGGGCTCATCGGCGATGCCGCACAAACGCAATCCCATCACCGGCGAGCAGATCAGCGGGCTCGCGCGGGTGGTGCGTGCCAATGCGCAAGCCGGATTTGAGAATGTCCCCCTCTGGCATGAGCGCGACATCTCACACTCTTCAGCGGAACGCGTGATCCTGCCCGACTCCGCGACGCTCATCGATTACCTGCTTCGGAAAACCACGAACCTGATCGAAACCATGGTCGTCTACCCAGAGCGCATGCAGGCGAACCTCGATAGCACCCGCGGTCTCATCTTCAGCGGGCAACTGCTGCTTGATTTGGTCGAACATGGAGTTTCCCGCGAGGACGCTTACCGCATGGTCCAGCGCCACGCCATGCGCGCCTGGAAAGAAGGACTCAATTTTCACCAGTTGGTGCTGACCGATAAGGAAATCACCACCCGCGTGCCTGCCCAACAGATTGAGCACGCTTTCGATCTGCGGCGGCAGTTAAAGAATGTCGACAAGATATTTGCGCGGGTGTTCAAAAACGCCGGAAAAGGTAAGAACTCCCGCCGCCGTCCTCCCCGACCTGCGAAGCCTAAACGGTGAATCGATCGAGATTTCGAGCCTTTAGGGTTGCCGGCACGGTCTGTTCTGCCCGGCAAAACCTTACTCTTCACGGAATTGTCGTACACGTTTTTGTGCTCCGTGGCATCGAATGTCTTGTGCTGAGCGCCCTGCCGGCGTGGGCCGGTCGGAGAAGGGGTCTCTTGAAAAGGGCTTTTCGATGCGTGACGATTCTGGGTCTTGCCTGGGCTGCTTTGTTGCCATTCCGTACTCAGGCTGCTAACGACAGTGAAGCCGGCACACGGAAAGCCTGGGACATGCTGGACACCGCGGCTGCGTCGCGGAAAACCGGCGAGCGGGCGGATAGCATCCGTGCCCTCGGCTTGCTGCGCAACGATGTTCACGCCCGCAACCTCGCCAGGCATGCGCTCGAAGATCCCAAGCCTGAAGTTCGCGTCGCAGGGGCGACCGCTTTGGGGCAAATGCGCTGCACCGAGTCCATTCCGTGGCTCCGGAAAGTCCTTTCCGATGGGAAGCTTCCGGTGGTAATGGCGGCCGCACATTCTCTGCGCGACCTCAAAGACGACAGTTCCGCATACGCAATCTACTTCGATGTGCTAACCGGGGCACGAAAGTCCAACGATGGCCTGATTGCCCAACAACTCAAGACGCTCCATAACCCGAAGGAGCTGGCAAAAATTGGCTTCTCGGAAGGGATTGGTCTTGTCCCTTTTGCGGGCATCGGCTGGGAGGCTTACCGCACCATGCACAAAAAGGATCCAAACCCGGTCCGGGCAGTGGCCGCGAGTTTCCTCGCGCATGATCCCGATCCTGCTACCGCGGCGGCCTTAGTCAAGGCAACGCACGACAAGAATTGGATCGTACGCGCCGCCGCTATCGAGGCAATCGCCGAGCGCGAAGATCCGTCGCTGCAGCCCAAAGTCGAACCCGGCTTTGCCGACCGTAATGCCCGCGTCCGCTATACGGCTGCCGCGGCCGTCATTCGTCTGAGTTCTGTCGCCGACGGTCAAAAGGAAAAAGACAAAGAAGCGGACAAGTCGGCTGCCGCGCATTCTTCCGCCAAATAAGATCGTATTGGGCAACGCCGCACCCCTGGGTGCGGTTGAATTAGGAGTGGTTACCCCGGCTCGCCTGTGTGTCGCGTCCCATGCATCCCCTGCCACCCGGCCCGCATCCAATGAATTAACCAGATGGTTAGATCGTAAAGTTTGGTCAATCGGGGTCGGAGGTGACCGCCATGACAGTTGCAAAGAAGGGTTTGTGGAATACGGTGGCTTCGCTATGGGCAGTCGGGCTGTTGAGCGCCACGCTGGCTGCTCAGTCTAACAGCGCGGCCCGCTACGACAATCAAATTCAAACCGCGGTCACGCAGCGGCTTGCGGCCAACAAGCAGTTCTCCGATGTGAAATCGAGCGTCGAGGACGGTATCGTTACCCTCACCGGCACCGTCGATCTCTATCAACGTAAGCTTCAGGCGGCCAAGGTCGCCCGCAAGGCTGCGCGAGTGCAAGGCGTGCGCAACCTGGTCACCGTTGCGGGCCCGAGCGTTCCGGACGAGCAGCTTGAGCAGAAGCTGGCGAAAAAGCTGCGCTACGTGCGCGTCGGGTACGACAACACATTCGATTACTTCGCGATCGGAGTGAAAAATGGAGTTGTGACGGTAGAGGGTCAGGATCGAACCGGAGTAGGACGCGACGAGGCTCTTGCCGACATTGCGAACATGCCCGGAGTGAAGGATTTGGTCTCAAACATTTCGCTTGAGCCCACGTCAAATTTTGACGATGGCATCCGTTTGCGCACGGCTCGAGCCATTTATCGTGACTCCGTGCTGAGCAAGTATGCGACGGACCCGGCGCATCCGATCCGCATCATTGTGGTCAATGGCCACGTCACCCTCTACGGATCCGTGGATAACAACATGGACAAACAGGTCGCCGGCATAAGAGCCAACCAGGTCTTCGGCGCCTTCACCGTAGACAATCAGTTAGTGGTGGAGAGCAAGTCGAGCCAGCCCGGGATGTGAGCGGGTTTGCTGCTAGCACAAAGGGCGCGGCGTGAGCCGCGACCTTTTTCATGGTGTGCCAAGCATGTTCGACAGCTAGGAGGTGAAAGTCCTCGACCCTACAGTCGGATGGAGGCGAAGGGTTAGCGAAGCGCAAGGGCGAAACAACACTCGCCGCGAGGCGGGGCCGGAAAGAAGCGTGGAGCAAAGATGCGAGCCGATGAACAAGAACCGGATACGAGGCCTGCGGTGGGCGGGCATGTGATTGCGAAGCCCATATCCAGCAAGCTCACTGGTGGTAAATCCGGCGGCTGTGCGTCGAAGGCGGGCTTTCGCCCATGATCGTACGGTCCCCGCATGTACGGTGGTGTGGCAGGGGAGAGTGGGTGACCACCCCCCTATACCGATCGTGGAGGCCTGTGCTGGAATGGCAGTTTCGTGTAACGTTCCTTTTCCACCTCAATGATCAGGGCGACGCGGCCTTCATAGCTGCGCATCGGGAAAGCCTTCCCGATGTATTTATGCGAGATCGGATCCATCACCTTGAGTTCGGGGTCCGGACGGTGCTCGATAACCCGACCGCGAATCTGAACTTCCTCGTAGGGATTGTCGAAGTCCACAATGGACAGCGCCAGTCGTGGATCACGGCGTATGTTCCTCGCCTTGAGAGAGGCATCTGAAGTACAGATAACCAGGTGCTCGCCCTGGCGTCCGAGCCAAACCGGTGTGGACTGCGGAGTACCGTCGGGCATGAGCGTGGCAAGGTGCGCGAAGTTCGGACGATCGATCAATTCCTTGGCTTCTGGCGATAGCGGGTTGGGTATAATACTGTCTCTGATTACTCGAGGGGAAGTGAGGATTCAGGGAAGCCGATTGATCAGTGACGCCACATAGCCCGCGCCAAATCCATTGTCAATATTCACCACGCTTACATTCGAAGCGCAGGAGTTCATCATTCCCAGCAGCGCCGCCAGTCCCTTGAACGCGGCACCGTAGCCGACGCTGGTAGGTACGGCAATCACGGGCACGCCCACGAGGCCTCCTACCACGCTGGGCAGCGCGCCCTCCATCCCGGCGCAGACGATTACGACGCGTGCCTTTGATAGCGCCTCGCGATTCGCCAGCAGCCGGTGAATTCCTGCCACGCCCACATCGTAAAAGTGCTGCACCTCGTTGCCCATAACTTCCGCTGTGGCCACAGCTTCTTCGGCCACAGGGATATCACTGGTTCCCGCCGAGACTACGGCGATCCGGCCCTTGCCATATTTCTTCGGGTCGCGCTGCAACGTGATTGCCCGTGCCCACTTGCGGTATTGCGCCGCGCGGACTCTTTTTTTCACTGCCGCAAACTGTTTTTCATTGGCACGCGTCGCTAAGACATTACCGCCATGCTTGGCCAAACGAAAAAATATGTCCGCCACTTGTTTCGGCGTTTTATTCTCCCCGAAGATTACTTCAGGCATACCCGCGCGTAGAGCGCGATGGTGATCCACCTTGGCAAAGCCGAGATCTTCAAACGGCAGATGACGTAGGCGCTCCACGGCCTCATCAGGCGAGAGTCCGCCCTGGCGCACTTGCTCGAACAATTTGCGGATGGATTGGGCGTTCAACTCAGCACTCCGCACTCCGTAGTCAGCATAAACTCAGGTTAGCATTTGACCGACTCAGGTGTATCGCGGATGCTGACGCGCGATCGCGATAAGACGTGATGAAGGAAAAGGACAGCGGTCACTTGGTCAGAACCGCCGCTACCTGCTGACCACCACCAGGGGGAATGCTGAGTTCTGACCTCTTCATCAAACGCGAACGCTGCGGCAACTCCGGCGAGTCTTTGAGATTATCGTCGCGCACACATTCCTGGCCACTTCCGGCTCATCCAGGTGGGCGAGGAAAAGGGTAAGCATCGTAAAGGAGGCTCCCCAGGCGTTGACCCCATTCCCGCGCGGTCTCTCCAACCCCCTTGCCATTCTCGGAGCGCGCTGCGGCCTGCGCGGCTCTGTCATAGGTGGCGAAAGACCAGGTTTCTGGTTCACCCCGAAGCGCTGGCGTCGAGGGATGCAGCACCTTGGATCCGAAGTAGGCGAGCGCATTCTCGACCACAAGGGCATGGAAGGCAGCACAGGTGGGCAGAGCGGCTCCTCGCCTTTCGCTCAGGCCATTGCCATGGTGAGTATCGCCGTTGGTTTCATTCCTGTTCACATCCCGCGGTAGACCCCGGCACGCCTGGTGGAGAAAGCCGGCGACATCCTCGGCCGCGTTGACCATTTGAAGTTCGCACATGTAGAACGCGTTGACCTCCGGCAAATAAGCGCCACCGCGTTCTTCCACGCGCAGCAGCATCGCCTCGAACTCGTGGTCGTTTACGCCATTGCGGGACAGCAACCGGCGCAACATCCCGTCCGAGGAACGGCCATACACCTCAGGCAGCATGTCCACGAGGAATTTCGGCTGCGTGCCATTGTGCGGGGAATAACGGTTGATCTCGAGGAAACTGGCCAGGCTCCCGATTAAGTTGTAGATCGTGGGAGCGAAGTCGGGTTCGTTTTCTGCGTGGCTCCATTGGTCGAGACATAGCCGATAGCTCTCATATTTTTCCAGCGGAGTAGCGTTGAACACGCAGACAACATCGTCGTTCACACGAACCGCTTCCACCTTGTTCGCCCGCTCGCCCGCGGCTCGCCAGTAAAGCGCATCCACATTCTGTAAAACCGTGACAATCTTCGCCTCGGGCATTTCGTCACGCAGCAATTGAGGCAAATGACCCGGAGCAAGATGTGACTCCCCGAACAGCACAAAGATCACCGCATTCGGATGGCGTCTCCGCATCTCCACGATTTTTGCGCTGGCGTGGCAATCTCGCAGTCCAATTCTTCGCAGGTCGTCCCGCGGCATGCAATCGAGACCGTAGAGTGCCTCGGCGTGGTCCCGGGCGCTCGCCAGGACTTCACGGAAGGGAGCCCAATCGTACCCCCAGTCAATGTCGAAGCGAATCCGCTGGCGCAATTCGTTCTCGTCAATCTCGCGCCGCCACCACTCGTCCAGAATGTGTTGGTCGCGCGCGAAGATGGTCTCGACCCCAAGTACGACGGGCCGGTCGCCCGCGAGCGCACGCTGTTCTACAGCAGCGGCGGCGTAGTGCTGTGCCGCCGGAAGAGCGTGATAGTCGCCGATTAGAACGATGTCGGCTCTTTGTATCGCCTGATCGAGTCGCTGTGGATCGAGAACGCAATCGTACTCCCGAAAGGATTGGCTGAATTCCCGAAGATATTTGCGTCGGTAATGTGAGTCCTGCGCGCGAATCTCGCGCTCCACCCCTGCCAGCGCATGCAACTGCGCCGCACTCCGCCGGAATCGTAGGTTGGCCGTGCTTGCCATAAGACCAGCTTCTGGCTCTTAGCGTTTAGCTCCTGGTTCAACCACCTGCGCTTCGCGCCACGGTTCTGTCTCGCCTTGACTTCCGCGCCGCGGCGTACCTATGCTCCAAACTTCGGGGCGAGAATCCATTACCGTCTTGCCGGAGCATGC
>QIAN01000385.1 GCA_003225005.1 Acidobacteriota bacterium
TGTTCAGCGCGGCGGCGTCTTTGCTCTCCAGTTCCTGCCAGGCCGCAAGAGCTTCGTTCGAACCCTTGCAGATCCGACGATACGCCGCAAATGATTCTTCTGATGGCGCGGAGTCCGCTCCATCCACCAGCGCCATCAGCGCCGTCAAGGTATCGTTCACCACCATCAGGCTGGACGTCTTCGGTGTCTCCAGGATCGGTGTCGCTTCCCCTTCGAGCGCGGCGATTTTCGCATCCAGCGCGCCGGCCGCAACGGCAATCGGATCTTCCTCGGGACGCTTCATCAACTCGGTCAGCCGCCCGCGCAATACCTTCGTTTGCTGGTAGCCTACAAAGTTTTTCTCGAGCAACGAGGAGATTTTCAGTTGCAGCTCCAGTGAACTCTGCAATTCGTTGCGCGCCGCCTCCACGCGCGGATCCATCTTGACTTCCAGCGGTTGGCGAAAAACCTGTCCCCCCGCTTTCAGCCGCACCTCATACTTCCCCGGCAGCACCAGTGGACCCTGTGGCGGCAGCGGCGTCGAGCCCACAATCGCCGCGATCGGATAGTTGTAAGGAGACTGCGCGTGGATGGCGCGCGGATCGGGATCGCGCAGATTCCAAACAAAACGGTGCATTCCGGCTGCTTTCGAAAGCGCCTGCGGATGGCCGATCCAGTACTCCGCCACGAAGGGAGTTTCCTCTGGCTCTTTTGGCCCAGGCACGCTGGAAAAACTCCGCACCAGCTTTTCATCCGCGTCATAAATTTCCAGTTGAATGTCTCCGGCAGTATTCGCCGGCAAAACGTAATTCAGAATGGCGCCATCGGGAGGATTTTTCCCAGCAGGAACTTCCGGCGGCAGCGGCGTGTCCTGATTCTCATCGCGGCGCACACGGACGGCCGTTCGTGGCCGAAAGAGATGCGCGCCAGAAGATGCTATCCGGGCATCCGCCTGGCGAAGCGGCGTGACATCGTCGAGAATCCAAAACGAACGGCCATACGTCGCGGCCACGAGGTCATCCTGCTCGATGGCCAGATCGTGGATGGCCACTACCGGCATGTTCAGCCGGAGCGATTGCCAATGATCTCCGCCATCAAACGAAACGTAAACTCCTCGTTCCGTCCCCGCGTACATCAACCCCTGGCGCGCCGGATCCTCGCGCACCACGCGGACAAAATCGTCGTCGCGAATGCCGTTAACCGTTTCCTGCCACGTCTTTCCAAAGTCGCCCGTCCGAAAAATGTGCGGGTGCAAATCGTCGAGACTGTTTCGATTCACCGCCGCATAGGCCGTACCGGGATCGAAGTGTGACGATTCAATAATGCTCACTGTGCTCCACTCCGATACGCCCGTCGGCGTGACGTTCTGCCACGTCGCTCCGCCGTCCTTCGTGAGTTGGACATTCCCGTCATCCGTTCCAACCCAAATGAGACCTTCCTTGATCTCTGAAGGCGCAATCGTCAGGACCGTGCCAAGCACCTGTTTCGAATCTTTTTCCGCGGCGCGCGTACGCGTCAGATCGGGGCTCACGCCCTGCCAGCTAGTTCCTGCGTCCGTCGTTTTCAAGAGAAACTGCGTCCCAAGATAAAGCAGATGTGGATCTTGCGGTGAAAAAACCAGCGGAATCGTCCAGTTGAAACGGTACTTGCTGCCAAACGAGACCGGGGCTGGGGAAATATCCCGCACCTGCCCTGTAATTTTTGACAAACGCACGACGCTGCCACCCGGACCCGCGTTATAGATCACATCCGCGTCTAGCGGGTCGGGGATTGTGTAACCGCTCTCTCCTGGGCCGACTGGGAGCCAATCACGCTCCGTGATCTGTCCATTGTTTCCGCGGCTGGCGATGCCCGCTGTGCCGCTGTCCTGTTGTGGTCCATAAACCCAGTAAGGAAACCGGTGATCTGTCGCGAGACGATAAAATTGCCCCGTTGGCTGGTTGTACCACGTGCTCCAGGACTCGCCTCCGTTGAGGCTGATCGTCGCGCCCTGATCGACACCTAGCATGATGCGTTGCGAATTTGTTGGATCGATCCATACGGTGTGGTAGTCGTCGCCGCCAGGTGCGCCCTTGATGGCAGTAAAGGTATGCCCGCCGTTCGTCGAACGGTATAGATTTTGCGAAGGCACATACACGACATCGGGGTTTTTGGGGTCTGCAAAAATCTCGCTCATGTACCAATACCCTTGGATGCGGCGATCCTCTGTGGCTTTCTTCCAGGTTGCTCCCGTATCGTCGGAACGATAGAGGCCCCCGTCTTTTTCCTTGGCTTCCAGAATCAGGTAAACACGCTGCCCATGATTTCCGGGGGCCACCGCAACGCCAGACCGGCCCCAGTCTCCCGTCGGTAGACCGTGTCCCGTGATCTGTGTCCACGTCATGCCTTCGTCTGCCGACTTGTA
>QIAN01000057.1:0-29303 GCA_003225005.1 Acidobacteriota bacterium
CGCTTAGAGCCCATCGCGAGTGACATCACGATGACTGCTCGGTGTCCTCATGGTGAGGGCGTCGGCGTCCGGATTGCATCTTTTGTAGGAGCTGAATACCACCCCGCCTATCCTCTGTCTACGCTTCGCTGTGTCCCTCGCGGTAGCAGCGCAAGACTCGAGGCCGAGCGGATCGCTACTCCTTGCTCGTAAGGCTCTTTCATCCTCTACTTCATACCGGTTCATCCCGGCACACTGTAATTGCGATATTACTCCAGGGAAAACGCGCGGGCAGTTCTAAGTGTGTTTTAACAAATGTCAGGCGCTGGCTTGCACCCTAGCTTTTCGAGAAAGAGGACATGTACGAAGGGGTGGTTGTACAAGGCAACTATTGTAATAACATCTAACAATCCGAAAGCGGTGGCCGCCCTCCAGGAGCGGCACTAGAAGGAGTGGGGATATGTTGGCATTGATAGACGATGAGCCTCTTGCTGATCACTGCCTGCCGGTTCGATTGAAACTAAACCGCAACCTGGCAAGAACAGGAGGCAATAAGATCCTCGTCATCGACGACGATCACATGTTGTGTCTTGGCATCAATACCCGACTCAAGGCTAAGGACTACAATCCGTGTTTCGCGCATGATGCGGAGTCCGCGCTCAGCACTGCGCTTGCTGAGATGCCGGACCTTATCATTCTCGACATCGGGTTACCCGGTCGTGATGGCTACTCTGTCATGCAAAGCCTCCATGCATTTCCTGAACTTGCGGACGTGCCGGTCATCGTCCTAACCGCGCGCAACGCATTTACCGACGAAAGGCGCTGTCGCGACGCTGGAGCCAAGCGATTTTTCGAGAAACCTGTCACTAATCTCGATCTGATGACCGCAATCCAACAGCTTGTGGGATAAAAGTCCGAGGGCGCCGGCTCTTGAACTAGATCCCCGAGGTGTAATGCTTTGGATCGTTGATAGAGGCGGCCCCGCAAGGGACAGTTTCAAAGTGGCAGTACTACTAGACTTTTGTGTTCGACGGCAACGCGGTCGACCTTTGCCACCATGCAATTTCGCCTATCCAAGCAAACGTCAGCGACATGCAGGGAACATGCAGGGTCTTCGCGGCCTGACTGGTATGCATTCGTGCGATTATTGTTGTAATCAAGCACTCCGTCGAAAATCACCTCCACTACATTTGCGTGGTCTTTTAGGCCATAGCTGGGTTTATGGGCGTGATGGCGACCTCGTAGCCAAGCTTGCGAAGCGCTCGCATCAGCATCCGGGCGCGTGTTTTCTTGGCCTTGGGATCAGGTTCGCGGCCTTGCTCGATAAATCGCACCCCCTCATGCAAGATCTTCCAAACCACGCGGCAGAGTCGATGTGCGATTGCCCAGATGGCGGATTGATAGCCCAGCCGCAGCGGTTACACATTATCCGGCCGGAGATAGATAGCGCCGCTAAATCCCCGTGAAACCACTCCCTAACTAAGTCCATGTCTTGAGTCCGATGACATCCCAGTAGGCCAGATAAAAAGCAGAGATCAGCAGCGCTATCATGACGATTCTTGAGTACGCGCGAACGCCGCGGCGTACTCCCTCTTGCGGCGCCCTCCACCACGCGATTGCGCTGAACAGCACCGCAATTGCGTAAGAAACGGTGCTCAGAAACAGAGCTTCGGACCAGACCGTTTGATTTCCCAGCCGATCGATGAGGTCATCGCTGCACAACATGAAAATCCCAACAAAGGCGAGCAGGCTAAGCACGGCTACAAGCGGCCAGAGCCGCATGGGGCGTTCAGCGGGGCGACGGCGGCGCTTGATCAGCCCCCCGAAAATCCAGAACGGGGCGTAGAGAACGATCGACAGCATCGAGAGAACCACGAAGACAGTCAGCAAAATCTCGGAGATCGCATACCAGGTGGGAATGCGTTTCAGTGCATCGCCGAAACCACTTTGGATGAAGCGACCTCCTTGGTTCGGCGTCAACAACACGAGGCTTGGAATCGGGTCCGGTGAATCTTTCTTCGAAACGTGGCGGAATTGCGTGCCCGTTACCGGGAGATAAGTGTCGTTCAACGAACCCATACTGCTGGAAAGCAATCTCCCGTCTTTGAACTGAATCCAGGTAAGCCCGGTGAGCCGCGCAATAAAGTGGGTGATTTCTGTTCGAGGAGAATTGGGCTCGTACCAACCGGCATAGTCGGCAGTATTGGCCGGTAACGGTGCCACCGCGGGCACCGGTGGCTTTTGCAATTTGCTGGTGATGTACGCACGGATCGCGTTCCCGATTTTGTCGAATGCGTCTCCATTTCCGCTGTTGATGCTGTAGAAGTACCCAACGCCGTAATCGGGCATGTAGGACATATCCGTGATGCCGCCCTCAACGCCTCCATCGTGCCCGTGATAGACGAAGCCTTCATGGACGCTCCAGTAGTTGCTCAGGCCGTAGCCGGCCTTCATTCCATCCTTCGCGGCCCACGTGCTCGTCGGGATTTCCATGCGATCGATGTCGGACGCGGGAACAATCTGCTTTCCGCCTGCTGCGCCGCGGTTCAGATAAAACTCCAGGTATGCCGCCATATCGTTGGCGGAGGCATTGATCGATCCCGCCGGACGCATCAAGATGTGCCCATACTGGTAAGGAGTCTTGCCGTCATCGTGATAAAGCGTCGTGGCCGTGCCGGGGGCCGACTCGAAATACGTCGCAGTCTTCATTCCGATCGGCAGGAAGAGATTTTGCTGCACGAAGTTTTCGAACTTCTGGCCAGTTAGCTTTTCGACGATGTAGGCGGCAACGGGTGGTCCCGAGTTGCAGTAAGACATCCGGGTGCCGGGCGGCCAGCGCGAGGTGCGCGAGTGGTGGTCGTAGTCGAGCCCTTCGCGCACGCTCATGCTGTCGGGCGCTTGCTTCGCATACTCCCGCAGATGCAGATCGTCCCAGCCCGTGGTGTGTTCGAGCACGTGAACGACGCGGATCGGATCGCTGGCCTCCCATCGGTTCTCAAACCATACGTCGGGGACAAGTTTGTGAACGGGATCATCGAGCGTCAGCCTGCCCTGTTCGGCCAGCATCAGAATCGATAACGACGTGAAAGCCTTTGACGTCGAACCGATGCGGAACAGCGTATCGGCCGTGGCCGCGCGCCCACTGGCCACATCGGCAGTACCGAGGCCCGTCACCCACTCGGGTCCTTCTTTATGAACAATCGCCAACGATACTCCGTTCGTATGCGTGTCTTTGAGTATCTTTTCCAGTTGCTGGCGCAGTTCATCGGTGGACTGGGCGGGCTTTGGCGTCTCGACTTTTTCGGCAGCCAGGCAGATCGGAGTAAGTAAAGAAATGAGAACAGCGAGGATCATCCATTTCACGGCGTTCATCCTCCGCAAGCGATCGGGCAATCGCAGCCGTTCATCATACGGCGTAGCGGCTAAATCTGGTAGTCGAGGTCGTCCATGATGCGTTGCAACGGTTCCGAGGGAGGTTCACCCTTTTCTTCCAATCCTTCGAGTTTTTTCACGCGCTCGCGCAGTTTATGAACTTCGGTTGCAACCGAGGCCGAGCGCTTCGGATAAGGATCGTTGATCTGCTTGGGGTCGGTGATGACCACCCGCTTCCCTTGGCGAAAGATAATGTGGCCGGGCACGCCGAAAACCGTAGAATCATCGGGCACGTTGCGTAGCACGACAGAACCAGCGCCAATGCGGCAATTCTTGCCCACAATAATGTTCCCTAGAATTTTTGCGCCACCGCCGACAACCACTCCGTCTTCGATCGTAGGATGCCGTGAGAATACCGCTCCGGAATCGAGATAAGACAGTGGTTGCGCTCGCTGCTTTTTGCCGCAGTGAGTGGATGTGGCTTCGCGTTGATCATTGTGATGACGATAAACTGTTCGTCTACGGAAGTACTCGAGAACGAGCCTGCGAACGATTACGGCGGGTCATGGACGGGTGAGGTCACGGACTCCTTCTATCGTCGTCGTCTTACTTGGCTTGATTGCAGAAAGCGGTTGCAACGTGGGTTCGACAACGTCGTCAATTTCCTTCGGGGATAAGGCTTTACTTGCGATCATGTTTTTTTGTCCTCCGAGGTTATTGTCCCCTAAGGGACGGGGTTTCCAAGCTTAATGGAACTCCTGTCCGAAATAATCCGGAGGGACACGGAACAGCCGACCTCCGCGTCAGAGACTGCGCTTGCACAGATGATCTCTGCCCGCGCTTACCTCATTTAAGCAGCAGCCAGCCGAAGGTATTCAACTTCGGGTACCAAGGTCGGCGTCTCCCGGAGGCGAGTCTAAAGTACGGCTGCCGACACCCGCTCGACTGGCTGCTTTGCCGGAGCCAGCACGATTAGGACTACGCCGATGATACCAAGCAGCGCGGAGACCATCAGCAGACCTTCGCGTGCGCTCGTAACATGGACTGCCATGACCGTCATAACAGCGGCGTGAGCAAAGCTCGACCATGCCGTGAAGGCGATTAGGCTGCGGTTCGCCGATGGGTTACGCGCTGCCAGCAGCACAAAAACTCCGAGGGTGACATAGAGGCTAAGCATCATCGGCGAGGCGTCCTCATTATTCGCTTGCCAAGCACTCCGTACAGTCGTCATCAATGGGTAAATGCCAGCCGCGAAGAACGATCCCAGCAGCACCAACACAACCTTCAGCGCTCGTTCTCGCCACATGGTGACCTCTTTTCTAAATGAAACCGAGGGAAATCTTAGGATGCAAAGCGAAGGAAGGTCAATCAGAAGACTAGCACTCAAGTGGTAAAATGCGTCCGCAAAGGAATTACGCCAATGGCATCAGCAAAGAGTGACGTCGCGACCATCGAAGGCAAGCCCCAGGCGATCACAATCGAAATCCCAAAGACTGCTGTCATCGTCGTAGACATGCAGAACGATTTTGGATCAAAGGGCGGCATGTTCGACCGTGCTGGGCTCGATATTTCGATGATTCGAAGTGCTGTCCCTCACACTTCAAGAGTACTTGCGTCAGCCCGCCAGTGCGGGATCGCGATTATCTACCTGAAAATGGGATTTCGACCCGATCTTTCGGACTTGGGCGATTTGGGGTCGCCAAATCGGACACGGCACTTGCACTTCGGCGTGGGGCAGACGCTTTCTGCTCCTGACGGAACGGAAGGTCGAATACTCATTCGAGATACGTGGAACACCGACATCATCTCAGAATTGAAGCCCAAGACCGAGGACAGAATTGTGTACAAGCACCGATTCAGCGGCTTCTTCGAAACCGAATTGCACGACATCCTCAAACGCCTCGGAATCAAATATCTCATCATTACGGGATGTACAACGAGCGTGTGTGTGGAATCGACAGTCAGAGACGCCATGTTTAGGGATTACTCGTGTGTGCTCTTGGCGGACTGTATGGGCGAGCCCATCGGCAATGATCTTCCGAGGAGCAATCACGAGGCATCACTCTTGACCATGCAAACGCTCTTCGGTTGGGTATCTACCTCGGACGAGTTCACAGGAGCCCTTCGATTGAAGCAGACTGCACTAACAGATACGGTCGCGCAGTAACCTATGGGCGTCCGCTTCCGCGCGTAGCGCCCCGCTGCCCTAGCCGCAGGAATCAAAATTGCGGACGGGCAGCGGTTCGGACTGCATTCTCTGCGTTCGAGCATGGCTACTTGGATGGTGTCAATCGACAAGACCCGATGTGAAGACCGCCCAAAGCAACATGCGACATGCAAACCCGGAGATCATGCTGAGCAAATACGCTCAGGCGGTCACGGACGAGATGCACGACGTACAAGTGCGCTGGTTTGAGAGTTGTGGGTTGGGTGTGGGTCAGAGTCTCTTGGCGGAAAATGCTGGAGCGGGTGCAATCCAATGAACCCAAAAGAGTTCTTGGTGAGCGCGGCAGGACTCGAACCTGCGACCCATGCCTTAAAAGGGTCGCCAAATCAAAACGCAACAACAACTTGCACGTCCAGCTTACTCCATGCACGACGCAACAAAATCAATAAGATGTCAACAAGACATCCGTCTGGGTGCCCACAGGGTGCCCGGAATCCGTCTCGAGCTGACCGATTAAGAGTAGGTCGATATCGGAACCCTAGTTTCAATGACGGTGTAGTCCAGATTGGTTTGGGCCACGGAGACAGCAGCCTCTTTTTGGCTGATCTGTGCTTCGGCCTGCGTAATGTTGGCTACAGCAGCCCCGACTGATGCGTTGGCGGCGTCATAGTTTGATTTGGCAAGGTCCAGTTGCTGCTTGCTCATGACGTCATCCTTGGTCAGACCAACGGCACGATCGTAGTCGGCCTTCGTCTGTACCAAGGCAGCTTTCGCTTTTTCGAGATTCGCGCGGGCAGCTTCGAGGTTGGCCTGCGCGTTTTTCAAATCAGCGGTCGCCTGCAGCAAGGCTCCTTTGAATAACGCAGGATGAGCGCGACGACGTCCCCTTTATGTACGCGGGAATTGAAATCCGCATTGAGCTTCGCGATGCTGCCGGAAACCTGCGATCCCACCTGCACCGTGATCACCGAGTTGATGGTGCCTGTGGCTTCCAACACATCCTTAATGGCTCCCCGTTCGACCTTCGCAGTAAAGTGCTGCGCCTGAGCACTCCGATTCAGACTCAGGGCGACGAACATCGCCGCTACGACCACGACGGCCACTAAGATAAGCCACTTGCGTTTTGTCATTTATGTCTGGTCCCGAAAATCGACAACCTATAAAGATATTTCACTCGTATCGCAGTGCTTCGATCGGATCCAGCAAGGAAGCCTTGCGGGCGGGGTAATATCCGAAAAATACTCCCACGGCGACCGAGAACATGGCGGCCACGACGACAGACCCAAGCGACATCTCGATGGGCCAACCCAGCGTCTGGCCAATCAAATAGGATCCGAAAACTCCAAAGAGCACCCCCGCTGCGCCCCCGACCAAGCTCAGCATGATCGATTCGCCCAGGAACTGAAGTTGAATGGCTTCTTCGGTCGCTCCCACCGCCACTCGCACTCCGATCTCACGGGTGCGCTCGGTTACGGAAACCAGCATCACGTTCATAATTCCAATTCCTCCGACGATCAGGGAGACCGACGCAATTGCGATCAGTAAAACTGTCAGAGTCTTGCTGGCGTCGAGTTGCGCCTGAATGATGTCTTCGGGATTTCGGATATTAAAGTCATCCTCTTCTTCAGGACGCAGGTGATGGCGGTCGCGAAGCACGGCGGTCGCTTCCTGTCCCGCCATCTTGACCATATCTTGTGAGACGGCGGAGCACAGGATATCGTCGAGCCAAGTAATTCCCTTGAGCTTCTTCTGAGCGACCGTGTAGGGGAGGATGATGGTATCGTCCTGGTCCTGCCCGGACAGGGAAAGTCCCTTGGGATGAAGAGTAGCCACAACCTTGCAGGGGAGGCTGTTGACGCGTATTACCTTTCCAACCGGATTCTCGACGCCAAAAAGTTGCTCCCGAACCGTTTTCCCAATGACGCAAACGTCAGCGGCGCGATCCACGTCATCCAGCGAGAAGATCGCCCCCTCATCCACATACCAGCGCTTGATGTCGAAGTATTCGGGCTTAACGCCGCGGTAGGAGGTGTGCCAGTTCTGATTGCCATAGATGACCTGGACGGGATCATCCACGTTCGGCGAAACGCTCTTGATGAGCGAGACCTGGTTCTTGATGGCCACGGCATCAGCCATCACCAGCGTCTTCGTATCGTGCGTGCCGGTGCGAACGCCATTGACCGCACGGCCTCCGGCTTCAATCCAGACGAAGTTGTCACCCAGGTTGTTGAGGTGTTGCTGGACTCGGGCTTGCCCGGCATTGCCGATGGCCACAACACAGATGACAGCGGCAATCCCAATGGTAATACCCAAAACCGTCAAGATGCTTCGCATCTTGTTTCGCAACAGGGTCACCATCGCGGACCGAAACAGAGCTCCGTAGTTCACAATTCCTATACCTCCAACTTCTGAAGAATTCCCAAGTATCTACGCTAAAACTCCCGCTTCGGTCCTCCATTTTCTTTCAATCTTCGGGTGCATACACGAGAATTGCTGCCTGCTCCTTGTCAGTCGCTTCCGCGGCGACGTAATACCGATCTAGCTCGGGTGACCAGAAAGAGGTGCCGGCGCCGTCGCGTGTGGGGATTCTCCCGATAGTCTCGTAGTGGTCAGCGTCCTTCTGTTGATAAACGTATGCAAAACCAACCTCCAAATCTCGCCCGCCCGAAACGTATATCCGCTTTCGCACGGCATCAAAGTAAACGCCATCCATACTTTCTGCGGTCGGCAGGTGAGCGATCTCCTTCCCCGCCTTCGAGTCCATGACAACCATTTCAGCAGGCGTGCGGGTCCCGATGAACAGCCGCGAGGTGGACTCGTCGAACGCGGCATCGCCGGGACGCTGGCTTGTTACCGTCCAAGTGGATAGAACCTCTCGTTTGTTGGTGTCAATTACCTGGAGTTTGCTGGCGATGGAAACGAAAACAAACAGCGTCTTCCCAGCTTTGTCTAGCAACAGCTCAGACGGATGTGCCACGACCTTTATGTCACCGACGACCTTGTCGTTCTGGGCATCGATGATTCCGATTTCTCCGTAGTCTTTTCCAGCATCTTTACCGCCATAGCCGACGTAAACAAGCTTCGACTTCGGTTCATAGACCACGCGGTTCGGTCCTGGTTCAAGATGGATCGAATCGAGGAGTTCCAGCGTGTCCCCTCGAAATACGCGGAGCATCCCGTCATCGCCGCTTGCCAAGAACAGCTTATTCAGTTCCGGGACGAACAATGCTCCTTGCGCTTTCTTAAATCCGGGGATGCTGCGGACCCACTTGCCAGGTTGCAGGTCCACCACCTCAAAGGTGCCATTTTCCAACCCCGCAACGAACAGGCGTTTGCCTTTGACATCCACATCCATGTGGTCGAGACGCCCTTTGACATTCGGCAAGGAGATCGTCTGAACGAGACGAAGCGGCTGCTTTCCAACCTCTTGCGAAAAGGCAATCCCGCTGTCAGCAATGAGCAAGCTGGCAGCAACCAACCAGATCTTAGTCTCTCCTAATCTTCGGGCGCGTAGACCCATAAGGCGGCTCCTTCTTTCGAACTTGCGGGCACAGCCAGATAGAACCGGTCTCGTTTCTCATACCACAAGCCCGTACGCGCTCCGATTGTTGTCGGAATTTTTGCCAGTGCATGGTAATGATCTGCGTCTGTTTGCTGGATCACGGTGATGAAGCCCTCTCCTCCGGGAACGTAGATACGCTTTCGCCCAGCGTCATAGTAGACATCATCCGCGTCATTGACGCACGGGACGCTCGCAACCATCGCACCGGTTTCTGTATCGATGGCTACGAGCTGCGCGGGCCTTCGCGTCACTATGAAGATTCGGTGATCAGCTTCATCGAGCGCCATCGGATAGTTTGATTTCACATTTTTCAATGGCCAATCTGTGACCTTATGTGTATTCCGATCAATCAGCACAACTTTCGCTTTGGTAGCTATGTTCGCGTAGATCACGGTCTTGGAAGTCGCAATCTGAAACGACTCAGGGTGGGCATCGAGTTTAGCGACATCCTCCAAGCGCTTCCCACTCGCGGCATCCAGCACGGCAATACCGCCACCTTCGTCTCCGCCGAAGGCTACATAGACTTTCTTTTCCGCCGGATCGTACCGCACATTGTCGGCATCCTCGCCGATGTCCACCGTGTCCAAGAGTTTGAACGAATCTCCATCGTAGATTCTGAGCTTTCCATCTGTGCCATTCGCAACGAAGAGTTTATTGAACTCGCCGACGTAAGCCACGCCCTGGGGATCGGCAGCCCCCGTAATACTGTGTATGTCGCGGCCTGCAAACGTGTCTACGACTTCGACCGTGTTATTGCCGAGAGCGGCTCCAATGACGCGTTTCCGCCTTCCGTCGAAGGTGAAATGATCTATACGACCTCCTACGTTCGGCAGGGGAATTTGTTGGACTAGAAGTAATGGCGCACGGTCAGGCGCGCTCGGTTGATCCTGTGAGAATGCAAGAGATCCCAACCCAAACCCGAGCAGGCAGAACAGGAGAATTTTTTTACTGACAGATTTCTTCATTAGTACCTCCAGGCATTCGAATGTGAACTTTGTACTATTGGACCTCGTAAATACGGACTTCCGCACTCTGTTTTTCGTGCCGTGGGACGGCGAGATAGTAGCGATGCTGCTGGGGTACGAGCAGCCCCGTTTTGGCTCGGAATGCCGTGGGGATTTTCCCAATATGGTCGTAGTGATCGGCGTCCTTTTGCTGAAACACGTCGATGAACATTGACCCAGCAAAGTAGAGGCGCTTCTGGTCCGGATCGAACGCGAGGTCATCGGGCATGGCGGCCGCCGGCACACTCGCTACTACCGCCCCCGAGTCGGAATCGAGTACGACCAGCTTACCGGGATCGCGCGTGCCGGCAAATAACCGATGGTTGGATTCGTCGAACGCGAGTGGAGTCGGCTTCTTGCCAGCTTCCGCCATCGACCAGGTCGCGAGGAGGGTGCGCTTGGTCCGGTCATACACTTGGACGGTGCTGTTCGCCCTGATGTTGACGAATAAACGTGAACCGGATTTTTCAATCGCCACGGCTTCGACATCATCGGAATCGATTTTTATTTCTCCGGCCACTTTGGCAGCATCCGTGTCGATGATAGTGATGTAGGAGTTGGGGAGTTTGGCATCTTTCCCGACGTCTACGACGTAAAGCAACTTCGTGGAAGGATCGTAGGCGCTTGAATCGGCGCCTTCACGGACCTTGATAGCGCCGGCAGGTTTATATGAGTCGGTGTCGTAGATCTTCACTTCGCCCAGATCGCTATCGACTACAAATAGTTTCTTCAAGTCGTTGCGGTACAGCATGGAGTGCGGCGCTTTAAGGTCGTCCATCGTATGGATGAGCTTGTTCGACTTCAGATCGAAGACAAGAACTTTGGAGTTCTCCTCGGCGGTCGAAAACAGACGGTCCCCGGCAACGTCCACGGCAAAATGGTCAAAGTCGCCATCATGAAGCTGCGGCAACGGAATGGTATGCAGCAGTTTCAAGGGCGGTTGGTCTGCAGCCTGCAGGCAAACGGTGAGAATGCAAAGAATGGAACAAAATAGCAATGCTGTGGAACGATTCACTTTTGACCTCCAGCGTGGATGTACAAGGTTGTGGAATATTGCTTTAAGGCCGATTCTGAGCAACGCCAATACTCACGAAACATCATGAAATACTCCTGGAGAAAAACACCGATAAAGATTCCAACCCGAGCAACAAAATCGTTCGTCAGCGACCTGGACTCGCCTTCTGGCAACGGCCTTGAGTGCATACGGTGCGACCGGTGAATTGCGTACGGACCGCGTCTGGAAAGAACCACCGGGCTACTAGTCCTCATGTTTTGCCTCGCAATCGATCACCAAATCAACTTCACCGCAAACTGGATCTGCCTTGACGCCGTTTGAGTTGAAGTGATGAGCCCAGCATCGGCGATCGGCGCACCACTCGAGTCGAAAATGTTTCTGTGGTCCAACGGCGGAGAGAAATTTGTGTGATTCACAACGTTGAAAAACTCGGCTCGGAATTGCGCGTTGAAGCGATCGGAGATCCTCTTGATGTAATTATTCTTGAACAGGGAGAAATCGAAGTTCACCAACCCTGGTCCGATGAGTGTGTTTCGGCCCAGGTTCCCGCGCAGTGTAATGGGATTGGGGACCGCGAAGCACTGCGTCTTGATATAAGTGACCGGATTACCTGAATTCACCGGCGTCCTGCAACCTGGACCAGCAATCAGGTTCGGAACGTCGATGTTCGGATCTGTACTCTTCGTTCCAAGCGCGTCTCCTCCAATACCGGGAGTGAAAGGCGCTCCCGTGCTGGCCTCGACTACCCCTCCGATTTGCCATCCCCCGAGCGCCCACGCTCCCATACCGGACACCCATTTCGGTGTGCCGAGTTCCCAGGTGTAGTTGATCTCCAGGTTCTGCGCGATGTTGAAGTCCGAGAGTCCACGGTTCAGCCTCGGATTAAAGAATAGTGGGCTGGAAATCGAATTGGTGTACTCGTCCCCTACCAGGCTGCTCGAAGAAGTGTCGATCGACTTGCCCCATGTGTACGATCCTTCCAGGGAACCCCGTGCGATCTTCTTCTTGATCTGGACCTCCAGCGCGTCGTAATACGAGTCGCCGGACCAATATCCGGCTGTAATTCGTCCGGCATTCTGATTCAGCCGCGTACCAGTACCTGCGGGTGATGGCCAAAGGTATCCCAGCGACGTCAGGATCGGTGGCACGATGTCGACATCTTCTACTCGAAACGGTTGATGCACACCGCGTGAGCCCACATAGCCAACCATCGCACTCAAGTCTTTGCCGAGTTCCCGCTGGATCGTGAGATTCCATTGCATGACGTAGTTCCGGTGCGGATTAGGATCGAAATATGCCTGGCGAAAAGTGTCGGGAGAGTTCACGAATGCAAAGGCGCCGCTTGGAAAAGATCCGGCTGGCAGGCTCGTGGAGTTTCCTCCCTGATAAAACGGCGCCGAAAAAAGTGTGTTGAACTGGATGAGATAAGGGAGCGGCAAGACGTCGAACATGCCGAATCCCGCGCTGATCGCAGTTTTGCCGTTGCCGAACGGATCCCACGACAATCCCACTCGTGGCTCAAAATTGCGCAACGTGGGGTTCGAAAATAACGGATCACCTAGGTGGGGGTTTGCGTCCGTGATGTTCCGAAGCGCGCTTAGTTTACCGTGCACCTCTGTCGGCACCGTGGCCATCTCATAACGCAGCCCCAGGTTAACGGTCAGGTTCGGCCGCCAGCGCCAATCGTCTTGAATGTAAGCTGCGAAGATGGTCTGCCGAATTCCGCGCCCAGTGACGGCGCTGGGAAGCGCGGCGCTTAAAAAGAACGGGACGTTGGTTAGGAAATCAGATAGCAAGTTAAAAGAAAACACACCCCCCGCGTCGGATACCCCGAACATATTGTCGCGAATCCGCTCCACCCCAAAGCCAAACTTCAGGGAGTGTTTCAGTCTGTTCAAGGAAAGATCTTCATAGGCCTGGATTGAGGTCCAATGAAAGTCGAAATTGGACTGCGTTCCCAATCCCCCTGAAAACGAGGTAAGTCCGCTCACGTCCACACCCGGTGCGTTCTTTACGGGCACCGTAGCGAAAGACCCATCCGACGCGTGCGGGTTTCCGCCTGGGAAAGTTAGACCTGTAACGGCGACCACCCGGTTAATCCCGAAACGGAAAGAGCTAACAAAGTGGGGATTGAAGGTGTGCACCTCATTGATGGTAAACATTTGTCGTCGAGAGTCGTATCCAGTCCGCTTGTCATTGAGCTCGTCGGGCTGCCTCACCGTTCCGGTGTCAAACATGTAGGTACCGGAAACTGCGTCCTGTTCCGATACCTTATGATCCACTTTGGTCGTGAAGTAATTCTCGGGAGTGACCTGCTGACCCGAAAAGGTGAAGATCCCCGTGTCCCCAGCCCCCAGCAGAGGGCCGTTAGGCACAGGATAAAAAGCATTGACAAAACTGAGGACAGTTGGATCGACCGTGATCTGGCCCGTGGAGAGTTTGCCCGCCCGCGCAGCCTCGGACGGCACGGTATCTACCTGCGTCACGCCCAGTGAGGAGCGCAAGCCTTCGTAGTCACCGAAAATGAAAGTACGATCCTTCATGATCGGCCCGCCGAGCGAAACTCCAAATTGGTTACGGTGGAAGGGCGGCTTTTTGGTGTCGAAGAAGTTGCGGGCGTCCAGTGCACTGTTCCGAAAGAACTCATAGACCGAGCCGTGAAAGTCGTTTGTCCCCGAACGCGTTGATGCACCAATAATGCCGCCCGACGAACGGCCGACCTGCGCGGGGTAGTTGCCCGTAAGCACGGTAAATTGTTCGACTGCATCCACACCCAGGTTGACGCCCAGGGCGCTGCCGGGTGGGCCATTTGAGTAGTCGTTGACGCTGATACCGTCAAGCCGAGAATCGTTTTGCCTTGGACGGCCCCCGGAGATCGTCATTTCCGTCCCAAAACCTCGCTGCGCCTGGCCCGAAGTCTGTGTGCGCGCGGTGGCCACTCCCGGTTCTAGTGTTGCAACGTTCGAGGCGGAACGCCCATTTAACGGGAGGTCGCGTACATTTGTGACGTCTCCCTTCGTGGTTGAAGAGCCCGCCTGTCCCCTGCCTGCTTCGGCCGTTCTGGCGGGCTGCATTACAAGATTCACCACTAGCTTGCTCTCTGCGCTTATCACCACTGTCGTATGCGCATCCACAAACCCCTGTGCTGAAGCGGTGATTTGGTAGGTGCCCGGTGAAAGGTCGGGTACCAGGTAGGTACCATCGCTGTTTCCCGTTGCGGATGTCGTGTCAGAGTTTGCGCTGTTCTTGAGGACCAGTCGCGCATTGGCAACGGGCGTGCCGGACGGAGATGTAACCTTTCCGGAGAGACTTCGGTCTGCGATCTGCGTGTGAACCTGACACCATGCTGGAATGGCAATTTGGAAAGCGAGTACGGCGAAGATAACGACTGACCTTCGACGCCAACTCGAGTGGTAAACGCGCGCCGTGCCAACTCCGCGTGCTCGGCCTTTCTGGGATGAAACGGGTCGTTTCATATTGCCCTCGTCAATGTCCCGGCGCACAGCGCTAGCACGCCTACTGCGCCATGATTCTCCGCAGGGCAGCGCTTCTTCCAGCAGCTTTAATTCCCAATACTCTGTCGTAACTACCCATTCTGAAAATCAGACGAAGGGAAAATGAATTACCGTTCATGAAAAGACGCGCACGGCGTCAGTCGTTGACGCCGTCTTTGTTAAGGACCGTCCTCTACTAAAGGAATCTGAACTCGAATGACGGACCCCTCACCAACTTTGCTGACGACTGAAATACTGCCGTGATGAGCTTCCGCGATCCACTTCGCAATGGACAAACCGAGCCCGGTTCCGCCCGATTCCCTGGAACGCGACTCGTCGGCTCGATAGAATCTTTCGAAAATGTGAGGCAGGTCCGTCGGTGAAATCCCCACTCCAGTGTCACGAATCTCGGTGACAGCAGCGCCGTCGCTGGCATCCAGTGCAACTGAAATGCGGCCTTCGGGCGGCGTATATTTCACAGCGTTGTCAATTAAGATCAAGAACAATCTCCGCAGTGAGGGAGCGTTCCCGCTGACGCGAAGCGGCGTCTCCGCGAGCCGCTGCTGGTAGTGAATGGATTTTCCTTCAGCCAGAAGTTTGGCAGGTTCCGATATTTCGAGAAACACTTCATTTAGATCGGTCGGCGTAACCTGCAGTGCTTCATTTCCGGAGTCAGCACGGGCGAGGGTCATCAGATTCTCGATGAGGGCCGAGGTCCTTTCCGATTCTTGGTGGATACGAACGATTGTTTCCTTGTACTCGCCTTCAGATCGCGGCTTCCGCAACGCAACCTCAGTCCTGGTACGCATCAGGGCAATCGGTGTTCTCAACTCGTGGGAAGCATCAGCCGTAAACTGCGTTACCCGCTTGAACGCACTTTCCAACCTGCTGAACATCTCGTTCGAGGTTTCAGAAAGACTTTGCAGCTCATCTCCCGTTTGCAGGATTGGTAGGCGTTTAGACAATTCATGCTCACTGATCGACTGTGCCGCTCGTGCGATTTCCCCAACCGGAGCTACCGCCTTCCTGCTTAACCAGTAGCCGCCTGCAGACGCGACCAGCAACAAAGCGGGGACAGAGAACAAAAGCACTAGCCTGAACCGATTCACCGCCTCATAAAAGTCATCCATTGGAGCGGCAATCTGCACGTCATACATTTTGTCAGCTGCCTGAAGTTGCCCGTTCAGGATTCTCAGTGGCATGCCCTTCGAATACATGGTCGAGAACTCAACCTTCTCGCCGGGCTTTCCCGGCCTTGCCAGCTGCAAGCCGTAGCGAAGGGCGGAAACGGAACTATAGACCCACTCTCCGTGAGTCTCCTCAATCTGTAAAATGTCGTCTTCTCCTCGAACGCTTGAACCCTCGGCCAGTTCGTGCTTCACCTGTTCCGGAGAAGACTGTCGCTCCAGAAGCTCTCGAATGTCGGCAGCACGGTCACGAAGGCCCTCGTCTACGGCTGACTGAATGCTTCCGCGTACTTCGAAGAAGGCAAACAACGAAAACGCACCAAACGCCAGGCAGAGAACCACAAAGTACCAAGCAGCCAACCGTACTCGCAGCGGCAGTGGTTGCATAATTACTGATTTGCTCGCAGAGCGTATCCGATGCCTCGCACCGTTCTGATCAGTTTCTCCTCATCCGGGTCATCGATCTTTCGTCGCACGAGGCGGATAAACGCGTCGACAGTGTTGTCGTTCACTTCGTCATCAAAACCCCAAACAGCTTCGACGATCGCGTTACGAGAAACCACCACTCCTGGGCGACGCATCAAAAATTCAAGCAGTCGAAATTCCGTCGCAGTTAAATTGATCTCGCGTCGGCCGCGGAATACTTGCATGGTGGCACGGTTCAGAACCAGGTCTGCCACTCGCAGCAGACTCGTCGGTTGCCCATCCTGTCGTCGACTGGCTGCCCTCAGCCGCGCCAACAGCACGGCGAAAGAAAACGGTTTTGTCAGGTAGTCATCGGCTCCCAGATCAAGCCCTTTCACGACGTCCGGCACAGTATCGCGTGCAGTCAGCATCAAGATGGGCGTGCGATTCCCCTTGGCACGAAGGCGACGCGCGACTTCAAACCCATCGAGTTTTGGGAGCATTACATCGAGAACAATCACGTCGAAGTCGCAGGCCCGTGCCACCTCTAACCCACTGACGCCGTCGAAGGCCAGGCTGACTAGGTGGTTTTCTTCCTCCAAACCCGCTTTCAGGACTTGTGCCATGTCCCTTTCGTCTTCGACAATCAATATCCGCATAAAAATCTGTCAATCATGGTCAACGTTAGAAGGCCAATCTGAAAGTTTGACTAAAATCCAAACTTTCAGCAAACGTTCATTTTTGCGAGTTAATCTCCTCAGTAAGAGGAAAGCGGCAGAATTCGTGTGAGGTGTTGCCAGGCTCCCGATGCGAAAGGAGAAGTTTATGGAGAAACTCAGATTCGCCCTGTGGGTCGCTGCGTTCTTCGCTGTGCCAGGTCTCCTCGCCTGCGAGAAGCAAACCAGCGTTTCCAAAGCTGTAGCGGGTCAGCAAACGACTACTCAAAAACCCGCGGAGAAGTCAGAGGCAGAAGAGGGCGAGGAGGGAGAAGAAGGTCCGGCCAATCCCGCTTCCGTAGCTGCGGAAAAATCCGCTCCCCTACAAACGTCGGGTAAACAGTTCGTCTACAACTTCGATAACGATACGACCGGACAGTCGCCTGCGAAGTTTCACAGCGCGAAAACCGGCGGGGGTACACAAGAGAAGTGGGTAGTGACCACCGACCCAACTGCTCCGTCGAAACCGAATTGACCACTTTCATTTGCTTCATGTCCACGACGCCAATGGTGTTGTCACCGGCGTTCGACGTGTAAAACTTCTTCAATTCGGGGACGTATTCGACGCCTTCCGCCCCCGGGGTCTCGGCAATAGTGGCGACGACTTTGTTCGTGGCGAGGTCGATCACATATGTTTGCCCGGCAGCGAGATGCGCGGAAATCAGATAGTGGTCGTCCGCATCGATGGTGAGATAGTCAAAGCGCTTTCCTAGCGGCCCTGGCAGGTCGAATTGTGCGACCTTCTTGAGCGTTTGGCCGGAAGCCATCGTTGACAACAGGCCCGTAAAGAGCAGGGCCGCACGCCGAAGATACGTAACGCCGAGTACATTTTCCTTCATATTCCTCCTGGAGAAGGGTCACAGCCAGCCGTGCTTGACCGTCAGGCCGACCATCCCGGCTCCGAGAATGATAAATGGTTCGGGTATTTTCTTGAATCGCAGCAAGAGAACCAGCGACACCACAGCGATGAGCACAGTCGGTAAATCCATTACCGCGCGTTTGCTCAGAATGATTGCGGCACCGGCGATCGCTCCCACTGCTGCCGCCGTGACTCCTTGAACAAACGCCTTGACTTGGCGATTTTTTGCAAACCGCCGATAGTAGGGCGCCCCGAAAACTACCAACAGATAGGGCGGCAGAAACACCGCAAGAGTTGCAGCGAAGGCCCCCAGAGGGCCAGCCACTAAATAACCAATGAAACCTGAAGTGATGACGACCGGTCCCGGAGTGATCATCGCAACCGCTACGGCGTCCAGAAACTGCCGCTCCGTGAGCCAATGGAAGCCATTAACGACGCCCCCGTATAGGAACGGGACGATGGCTAACCCGCTCCCAAACACGAACGCACCTGCTTTGAGAAAGAAAAAAAAGACAGTCATCACAGTTTTGGCTCCGGCAGGGGCAAGAAAACCGATGAAACCCACCGGAGCCAAAGCTAGCGATTGGGAGCGAGCCCCATGAACCCGCGGAGGAGCTTTGATGATCATCACAACAAATCCAGAGAGAACGAACAGCCAGAGAATCTCTGATTCCGTCCACACGGTTGTAATTGTCAGAATCGCGAACACTGTCCAAAGGAGGTAGTCTTTGCCGAGGGTTTTTTGGATGAGCCGCCATGCGCTTCGCACAATGATGGCGCTCACCGCCGCGCCAATTCCGTAGAACATTCCCTGGATCCAGGCAAGCTGTCCAAAATGCACGTAGATTGCAGCCAGCGCGAGAACCATTAAGAGTGACGGCAAGACGAACGCAATGCCAGCCAGTGTCGCTCCCAGCGTTCCACTGTGTACCCATCCCAGATAGTTGGCGAGCTGTGCCGCAAGCGGTCCGGGACTGAGTTGAGAAAAAGCCAGCCCCTCCAAATAGTCTTCGTTCGACATCCAGTGCCTGTCTTCCACCAGATCTCTCTGCATGTAGCCTACAAGGGCGATAGGCCCCCCAAACCCAACGGTGCCCAGACGAAGAAAATAGGCAACCAGCCGCGATAAAGGGACTCGTTCAACACGCGGAACAAGTTTATCGCCCTCATTCACAGGTTCGGCATGAAGGTCTGTTTTCATATTTCCGCTTCCGAGGTGGTTTTTAGCGCCACATGTCGAAGGTAGTCCCTAATCGCCCATTTCTCATTTCGTCTGAACCTTGCTAAGCGCCGCTTTAATGCCGGCGCCCACGGATTCCGGGCTGCCGACCGACCAGAAGTGCATAAAAAACAAGCGAGGCTGCTCAGTGAGCATGTGGCTATGTAGCGCCGTGACCAAGATATTACGTCCCTGCAACTCGGATAAGACCTCGTTTACCTCGCCCGCGGTGAGCACGAAATCGCCGGTTGTGGCGACGTTGCCGGAATCCGCTGCCTGAAAATTGATGGCCTCCCCGACACCCGCGGCCGGTGGAATGGTCATTCCCGCCATCGTGACGGCATCGCTGCGCGGAACGCCATACGACAGCACTCCACCTTTAAACGTGCCTTTGCGCCCGACCGCGTCCTCGACGGTTTTCACCCAGGCAGGCGGGGCCGGCTCCTCAGCGGCCGCAGCCGGCTTTTCGAGCGGAGTCTTCGAAACCTCTAGAGCCGTGCGCAGCGAAGTCGCCAGTTGCTTCGCTGAACCGTGTCCCATGTAATGCACATACAGCACCTTCGGGGTTTCCTGCGTCAAATGGTTGTGTACCGCGGTAATGTCAAAGTGGTACGACCGTAGTTTCGCCATCACAGGATTCAGTTCTTCCTCAAGTAGGACCAAATCGCCCATTACCATGGCATTGTCGTCGGTTCCGAGGAAAGCCGCCCATGAGCCGAGCGCCAGTCCTGGCTTGATCGCCAAGCCGTTAACGGAAACATGGAGGTCCGTCCTCGGGAAACTCACCCGGTAAACGTCACCCGTCTTCTGACCCGACCTCCCCAAGGCCTGATCGATCGGCGCGGTAGTAACTCCCTGAGCTGCAGCAAGAATGGGAAGCGACAAAACACAAAGCAAAGTGAAGAAACGTAGTCTGGCAGTCATGATGAGCTCCTTATAGTTAAACGAATTCAAACAAGTACAGTTGTGCTGCGAAATTCATTTTGGTGAACCTTGCGAGTCCGCGGCGGTCGGCTTCGCGCTCACGCGAGTACCTGGCCTCAACTCGTCGGTGCCGCGCGATGCGACCTCATCGCCCGGATGGAGGTCTCCGAAAACCTCGATGAGCTTTCCGTCGACTTCGCCGGTTTGGACATTCACCCACTCTGCTGCTCCTTCGTGGATGCGAACGACAAAAGTTGCTTCTGTGGTCCTGGCAACCGCTGATGCCGGCACGAACAGAGTCGCCTCCGAACGACGGACGGGCCAAAGCACTTCGGGGAACATCCCCGACGCCAGACGTCCGTTCGGATTCGCGACATCGAGTTCTACAGGCATGGTTCGTGTCTTCACGTCGACCGAGTGAGCAATCCGCGCCACTTTTCCGGAGAACGTTTGATTCGGAAACGCGGGGACGCTGAACTCGACTTTGGCCCCTTCGGCCATCCCGGCGACATACTTCTCGGGAACAGGCACCACAGCCCTGAGGCGTGCTGTTTGTTCTACTCTCAACAAAGGGACACCCGCCCCTGATCCACTCTCGGGTCCCACCAAAGCCCCAGGGTGTACATTCCTCTCGGTGACCACGCCGTCGAACGGGGCTCGCACTTGCAGGTAGCCCTGAATTTCCGTGATCGATTGCAAGGCGGCCTTCGCCGCCTTCTCACTCTCTGCCGCTGCATCCATGCGGGCACGATTCCCTTCGACAGATCTCTGCGCCACTTCCAGGTCATTGCCGGCGACCACGCCGGGGGTTCCGGAAGCTGTCTTTAGTCTTTCGTAAGTGCTTTGTTCGGACGCGAGCTTGGATTCGGATTCAGCGCGTTGAGCGACAGCTGCTTGAAGTTTCGATTGCGCTTCTCCGCGCTGCGCGGCAATCTCAGGAGCTACCAGCCGAACCATGAGTTGGCCGGTCTTCACTACGGAACCCCGGTCGACGCCGATCCAATCAACGAATGACGTAAGTTTGGGGAAAACAGCCACGACTTCGTAGGGCTGGAGTTCCCCAGGGAGACGCACCGCAACACTAAGTTTCCGGGATACCACTTTGGTGGTTTCGACTGTCGGCGTGGACGCCGCAGCTGTTTTCGCGCCAGCAGCGCTTGTTGCGGGATTCGAGTTTGAACCGCACGAAATACAAAACCCGATACTGCCGGCCAGAACAAGAGTGGGCATTGCTGGTATTCGAGTCATGAAGCTTCCCCAGAAGTGGAGTCCGGACTACCGAGTGGCTGGCTTGCAAAAGCGCTTTGCGGATCGTCCGGATCGAGCGACGGCGAGCGAGTGCCCGCTCGTTCCTGGATCATCGAAAACACCAGAGGCAAGATCAGCAGAGTCGCTGCGGTGGCAAACAATAATCCTCCGATGACTGCACGCCCGAGAGGAGCCGTCTGCTGCGCTCCCTCGCCGATTCCGAGCGCCATGGGAATCATTCCCGCGATCATCGCCATGCTGGTCATTAGGATTGGTCTCATGCGGGTTTGCGCACCGTGGATTGCCGCGACCTTTGAGGCGTTACCAGTTCGACGGTACTCCTCGGCAAAGATGACCAGCAAAATCGCGTTGGCGACAGCGACGCCGATGGCCATGATGGCTCCCATGAAGGATTGGATATTCAAGGTCGTTCTGGTAAGCAGAAGGGCAAAAATCACTCCGCAGATCACCGCAGGGACAGTCGAAAGAACAACCAGAGCCAATCGTATGGACTGGAAGTTAGCGGCGAGCAGTAGGTAGATGACAAGCACGGCAAGAAGAAGTCCCACGCCGAGATTCGTTAGCGTCTGCTTCATGGGGCCTACCTGTCCTCGGATGTTGACCGTCACTCCACGTGGAGGAGTTCCGGCGTTCTTAATGGCCTTCTCAAGCCGGTTAGAGACTCGTCCGAGATCTTGGCCGGAGACATTCGCGGTGAGCGTCACCATCCGCTGTCCGTTCAAGCGGTGGTATTCACCGACGGTGTTTCCGTAAGAGATTTGCGCCACGTCGCCTAACAGGGGATGCGATGAGCTGCCGGGTGTCACCGGTACGTGCTCAAGGTCTTGAATGGAGGTCATTTCGGCTTGTGGGATTTGCACTTGCAGTTGGTACGCCACCCCGGACTTCGGGTCGGCCCAATAATTCGGGGTGACGAAACGGCTGGACGAGGTGGCCGCGAGGAACGATCGCCCCACCTTGTCGATAGTCACGCCCAGTTGTCCTGCGCGTTCGCGATCGATGTTCACGTTCATGCTTGGATAGTCCAAAGGCTCGTCAAACTGCAGGTCACGAAGAGCGTCAATGTGTCCAAGCTCCATGCGAATTTTCTCAGCGAAAGCTCGGTCTGCTCCCAGGTCCGGCCCAGCCACATTAACCTCGATGGGAGTGGGAGCTCCAAAATTCATGATCTGCGTGACGAGGTCCGCGGCTTCAAACGAAAATTGACATCCTGGAAATTCTCCCGGCAACGTCCTCCGCAAGTGCTCCTCGAATTCGTCCGCACGGATACCCGAGTCTGGGTTGAAAGCCACGCGCAAGACTGCTTCGTGCTGGCCGCTCGTCCACAAGTAAATCGTGTTGATGGGGTAGTTCGGAGGCGGGGCGCCGACATAGCCCAAAGTGGTGGTTACGTTTCCCGGTCCGGCGGCTTTGTCGATCGAGCGCAGAACCTCGAGCGACAAGCGCTCCGTCGATTCCACGCGGGTCCCAATCGGTGCGCGAAAACGCAACAACAATTGGCTAGAGGAGACTCGCGGAAAGATCTCCCGTCCGATGTGGGGACCCACCAGCCCAATGACCAGCAAAGCGGCGATAACATAACTCGAAACGACGAGTCCCCGACTTCCCGTTAACTTTTCCAAAATGTTGCCGAGCTTTCGCCGCAAACGGTCGAGCAGTGAGGGACTCTTCTTCTCTTGTTCACGACGAACATCGCGAAGAATCCATGTCGAGAAAACGGGCACAAGAGAGCTCGATAACAAATAAGAAGCTGCCATCGCGAACCCCACGGCGAGAGAAAGCGGGACAAAGAGCGAACGCGCAACCCCCACCATGAAGAACGATGGAACAAACACGGCGAGGACGCAGAGCATCGCGAGCAAACGCGGAATCTGCACCTCTTTGCTGGCTTCGAGGACCGCAACTGCCCGTCCTCGCCCTTGATCAAGATGACTGTGGATGTTTTCCATCACTACCGTGGATTCATCGACGAGAATCCCGACGGCCAATGCGAGTCCGCCAAGCGTCATGATGTTGATGGTCTGCCCTGCGCCCCACAGTGCTACGACCGCAGCGAGCAGTGCAAATGGGATCGTCGCAACAACAATGAGAGCGCTCCGCCAGTCGCGCAAGAACAGCAAGACCATCAGTCCGGTAAGCAGCGCACCGAGCAAGCCCTCTTTTACAACCGAAAGCAGTGCGTTTCGTACATAGGAAGACTGATCAAACTCGTAGTCGATCTTGACGTCGGCAGGAACCACGGACTGGAACTGTGCCAGATTCGCCTTCACCTCATTGACGACGGCAAGAGTCGAGGCATCTGCTCGTTTGGTCACAGGTATATATACAGTGCGGCGTCCGTTCACTTCCGCGTAGCCGGTGACGATGTCGCTGGAGTCCTCGACTGTGCCGATGTCGCGCAGAAATACGGTGGGGCCTGCGCCGGTCCGGATGGGCAGATTTTGCAAGTCCTTGATGCTGGAAACAACCGAGTTGATTGGAGCCAACCGCAACAAATCGCCGGTTCGCACATTCCCGGCGGGCACGATCACATTGCCGGAGTTGAGAGCTTGAACGACCTCCTCCGGCGCCATGCGGTAGGCCCGCAGACGATCCGGGTCGACGCTGACCACAATGGTTCTGGCCGCCCCGCCAAACGGAGGTGGCGCCGAGACCCCAGGCAGAGTGGCGAATAGCGGCCGCACACGGTTGAGCGCGACATCTTGGATCTCTCCCACCGTGCGGGTCGGACTCGAAAATACGAGATAGCCTACCGGAACACTCCCCGCGTCGAAGCGCAGGATGAAGGGCGCGACCGTTCCCGGCGGCATGAATGCGCGGGCGCGATCCACGTACCCCACCGTCTGCGCCGCCGCTTGGCTCATGTCGGTGCCGGGCTGAAACGTCAGCTTTACCAGCCCCACGTTTTGAATGGACTTCGATTCGACCGACTCAATTCCCGTGATGTAAAGGAAATGATATTCGTAGTAGTAAACGAGGTAGCCTTCCATCTGCGCCGGGGACATACCCCCGAATGGCTGTGCCACATAAATCACAGGCAGGTTCAGGTTGGGAAAAATGTCCACCGGCATGCGCACGACTGCCAGGATCGAGCAAAGAGCGATCGCGATTACGAGCACAATGATCGTAAGGGGGCGGCGAAGGGCGGCGCGGAGGAGCCACATACTTAAGGCCCTCCCTGCGTTTTATCGCGTAGAAACTGCAGGAAGGGCGCGAGATCACCCTGGGACGCTGCGACCGAAGCTAAGTTCTGCCAAACCGCGAGCTGCGCAAGAGCGTCATCGGTCTCTGCTTGCACGAGCAGACCCTGCGCCTCTGTGACATCGACCAGCGTTGCGAGCCCAGCCTGATAACGCGCCCGTTCCTGGTTCTCGGTTGTGCGCGCTGCCTCGAGTTCGACCGGTGTGTTCTCGGCGACGCGGCGCGACCCTTCAAGAGATGCTTCTGCTTTCCGCAATTGCCCCGTCAGATCTTGCAGGGCCTGATCGTAGCGAGCGGCTTCAGCACGTTCATTGGCTGATTCAACCGCCTTGCGAGAACGAATCGCGAAGATGTCGAATGCGGGAAAAGTGACGCTCAAGCCAACTGCCCAGTTCGAACGGTCTGGACCCAGGCCTGCAGTTCCTCCTTCGAATTTGCCCGCTGGGTCCCAGCCGCTACCGCGTCCATAGATTGACGATTGAAGATAGAACTTCGGATAGTAGGAACGGTCCAGAATATGAACCTGTGCCTGGGCTTCTTCCACCCGCGCATGCTGCAATTGCGCGATCGGATTGTTGCTGAGCGGCGTGGCCGACTGAGATCCGGCGGGAGGCGCTCCAACGAGAACGTTCTCTCGAACTTCCAAGGAAACATCTGGCAGTCCGAGAATATCGGCTAATGCGGCCCTGCTGATTTTGTCTTGTTGCTGAGCACGAGCTAAATTGAGCGCGAAGCTGGTTATCGACCAGCACGCGGACAGCTTTGTCGAACGTGTCGCGCCGTTCCACATCTGCCTCGGCTGCGCGAACGGTTCGCTGGGCGGCCAGGACCGTAAGGTAGGCGTTCACTGTGGCGACCGCCACATCGAGGCGGGTCAGAGAAGCTTCCGCGGTGGCTCGATCCCGAGCGGCGCGCGCGGCGTCTACCTTGGCTCCCCGGTATCCAAAATCGACGGGTTCCCAGGAGAAAAGGAGCCCGGCAGCGCTTCCCCACGCACTTCGATTCGAAGTCGATACCGGTACCGGCCCGGAAATCGGAGCGATGATGGATTGCGGGAGGAGCAGGCCCGTAATGTTGTTGTCGGTCGCGCGATTCGTTTGCCAGACCACGTCCGCCCGAGGCAGATAATTCGTTCGCGCCAAACCCACACCTGCTTGAGCCGCCGTGACTCGCTCCAGCGAAGCACGCACCGCGGGATAATTCTTCAGGGCGAAGTCAACCGCCTCTTCGAGGGTGAGTGTCCTCTTCTGATCTGCGCTGGATTGTGCGAGGCTGGTCTGGCCGAGGCTTATCAGGAGAACGAGCGTGATCGTAATCCATCTCAATCCGGCACGATAATTGTCTAACACGACGGTCTGCTCCTATTTCAAGAACTTCGATTTCTGCAACCCTTTCGTTTACGACTGTGCATGATAGAGTCCCTCGATCAACTGCATTCCGCGGTCAAGGAGCTCCTGGTCAGAGATTCCTTGTCGTGCCCAACCCTTGAGGATTTCGTCGACCCCATAACCCTCTTTGCGGCCGAATTTCTCGTCCGCGATATCTGCGTCATGAATAATCTCAGAGATGACCTTTACCCTTCGGTCGCGAATCCTGAAGTCCTTTTGCAACGTCTCGAACGTGCAGTCTTCGCCGCGGTGCCCAAAACCGTCCTCGTGAAACATGTCGAACGGAACCGACTTCCCCGGCACCTGGTTTTCAGGCGCGAAGGCAAACCGGGCCTTGGAATCGATGAAGCGCCGAATCAGCCAGGCCGATGCGCATCGGTCTACACCTGGCCTCGGTCTGGTTACCCAAACCCGCTTTTTGTATTCCCGCGGATCAATCTTCTGTCTCTCTGATGTCCCCGTCGTCAGGCGCGCGGCATCCGCGTTTGTGAGCAATTCCGCTACGCGCTTTTGCAGAGGACTAGGAAAAAAATCCACCTCCACGATCTCTTGAAAACGGCTCCGTAGCCGGCTGAGACGACCGAGCGCCCGCTTCGGTTGCGGCCTCTCAGAAAACTCTCGCAGCTGGCGAATCAACTTCTGATACTCGCGTCCACGGGCCTCGGTAAAACGTCCAATCAATTGCGGGGTCGAGATGTTGTCGATCCCCTGCACGTGAACAATGGAAGCATCTCCCCCGTATTTGCGAATCGACGTGGCCAGCCACTGAAAGCGTTCTTCGTTCATTGGATTGCGGGGCAGTAAGTATCCGGAGTTACCCAGCGGGACGGTTCCGTAGCGTTGCAGTTTTCGCCAGACCTCTACTCGCTGACTAGCTCGCTTGGTAGGCAGGGTAAACGTCAGCAGGAGCCAAGCCATATTCGACTGGTCTCGTACGGCCATTTCTATGTGATGTTAGAACTATAACGAAGATTACGTCAATTCCTTCGCGATAGTCGAGGGGACTATCACCGATTTGTGGACCGAACCGATGGCGATAAGGATCACACCCCACCAACGCCGATTGTGACACTTGGAATCGACTAAAGGCAGGAGTTCAGTTGCCTCTTCAGTTCCAGGGAATTATCTCGACCCCGAGGGCAAGAGCAGCACGACTGGAGCTTTTACCGAGCATAGCTCCTGTGAGGTGACGATCGTGCTAGTAGCCTGTGGTGAAGACGGCATTTTGTCAAACGACTGGACCCGCATCCACACTCCACCGCATCGTGCAGGAAGTCCGGCGTCCACTCCTGCTTCGCCGCTGTCCAGACTCGCAGCGGCTCTCTTACGCGTACGCAGTTCTAAACGGTAACAATCTGTATAAACTTGTAGAAATCCGGCGACTCTTTTCCCCGTTTCGCATCTTAACGTGGCGTCGCGCAAAGGCCCAAAATTGAGCAAATCAATTTTTCAGTTCTTTCGATTGGAGTCCATGGCCAAGATTCGTCCTCAGTTCCGATGCTGCTGCCTGCACCTGGGATAGAAGGAACTGCGTTAGCCCCGAACTTTCGAGTTGCGGATTTTCGATTCGAAACGCTGGACGAGAATAGCTCCACCAGCTCCGATGCTGCTCCCGATACCTCTTCCAGCAAGTCCCGGCCGGGCCTCGTTAAGCGTAGCGTCAAACGGATCGGGGAGGATCAGAAGCGGCTCTATTTGGCCCCATTTGAGCTGCATAACCTTAAGTGGGACGCTCTAGTGCTGGTGGGCACCGGTGCATTTCTCGCCGCTGACCGCCGCATCGAAAATAATATTCCGCACTCGCATTTCACCCTATATCAGGCCACTTCCGATATTGCACTTGCCGGATTGGCCGGGTCGCTGGGTGCGATATACGCTTACGGATTCAAAAACGAACATCGGCACGCCAGAGAGACCGGCGAAATCGAACTTGAAACCCTGGTAAACACATTCCTGATCTATACCCCGATGCAGCTGATTCTCGGCCGGCAGCGGCCCGACGAGGGTAATGGGCACGGCAACTTCTTCAAGCACCACGCCGTGAATACCGCGTTCCCCGGCGGCCATCCCATCTTTACCTGGGCGATGGCCTCAGTGCTGGCCGACGAATATCCGAAGCCCTGGGCGCGTGTTCTCAGTTACGGTGCTGCATTTAGGGTAACTTTCAGTCGCGTCATGGCCCGCGATCACTGGTCTTCTGACATGTTCATAGGCACCGCGTTGGGCCTTGCATTGCCGAGAATACCTTTCATGTCCGTTGCAATCCGGAGTTCGAATCACAGTGCAAGCACCATCAGTGGTGGTGGAAACCGATGAAAACGGAAGTCCAATAGCAGATCCGCGCGGTCAGCACTGCTTCAGCATCCTGAATATGTATCCGTACACGCCCGGGCACGTCATGATCGTCCCTTACGCGCAACCTTGCCATTGATTTCCCTCGGCAGGAATCAGATCAAGGGATATGTTGGCTGTGAGGTTCGCCTGAGCTTTCACGCTGCCCTCGCCCTCCGGTCCACGCGTAGATAGCAACGTTTGCGCTCGAATTCGGGTAAGGCGTTGCACCGCCACGCAATGCAGTCGCGGAAGGCCCCAAGAATGTTCGTGGTTCCATTCCACACCTGCGCCCGGAATTCAGCTAAACCATTGAATTGCCGTTTCCCCATTGACGCCAACCCCCTCTGGGCTGCTCACTACCGGACCTTATGCTATTGATCGGTCTGGTTGGATGAATGTCCTTTGTCGGCAAAGTGGGAAAAATGTTTAGCTGTTGCTGGACTCGCGCTTGTCCGGCTTTGCCGATCGCCACGACACAGATCACTGCTGCGATCTCCTGCCTCGCCGCTGTCCAGAGTCGCAGCGGCTCTACGCGCTTTTGCAGAGGACTAGAGAAGAAATCCACCCCGACGATTTCTTGAAAACGGCTCCGTAGCCGACTGAGACGGCCCAGCGCCCGCTTCGGTTGCGGTATCTCAGAAAACTTTTGCAGGTGGCAAATCAACTCCTGATATTCCCGTGCACGGGCCTCCGCAAAACGTCCGATCAATTGCGGAGCCGAGATGTTGTCGATCCCCTGCACGTGAACAATGGAAGCATCTCCGCCATATTTTCGAATCGATGTCGCCAGCCACTGAAAGCGTTCTTCGTTCATCGAGTTGCGAGGTAGTAAGTATCCCGAGTTACCCAGCACAGAGCTCCTCTCGCTGGATCGTTCGAAGATCGAAAGCATGTTCAAGGAAATTCAGGCGATCCGTTCTAAGGTGCAATAGGCACGATTGACTTACCGTTCATAATAATGTACATTAACGATGTTAGTGATCATTATTCTGGACGTTAAATATGAGGACCAGCCGATCATCCGTCATAATGCCGCTCCCGGTAAGGCATGCCCTGCGCAAGCTCGGCCGCGACATCCGTGACGCCCGACGGCGGCGGCGCATCCCCGCAGCCATCGCGGCGCAGCGTGCCTCGATCAGCCGCACGACCCTCGTCAAGATTGAAAAGGGCGATCCCGGCGTCGCGATCGGGATATACGCCACGGTCCT
>QIAN01000057.1:29321-31040 GCA_003225005.1 Acidobacteriota bacterium
CAGCTCGAAGAAGAAAACCTGCCGCAGCGCATTCGCGTGGCGCGCAGTCCGAAACGGACGAAAGACAAGTGATGGACAGAGAGGCTCTCGTATACGTGGATCTCGACGCTGTCCTGCACCTGATGGGGCGTCTGTGGGCCCGTACGCGCAAGAACAAGGAGAGCGCCACCTTCGAATACGACAAGACATGGTTGGAAAATCCTGCGCGATTCTCTCTAGAGCCAGCCCTGCAGGTTGGTCCCGGCCCGTTTCACACGCCGGCAGACACGCCCATGTTCGGGGCCATAGGCGACTCCGCGCCCGACCGTTGGGGGCGTGCGCTCATGCGCCGTATGGAACGGCGGCGCGCGGAGCGCGAGGGCGGGGTGCCGCGCACGCTCCAGGAAATCGACTTCCTGTTGCTAGTGGACGACGAGGCCCGTCAGGGTGCGCTGCGCTTTGCGGAAAAAGAAGGCGGACCCTTCCTGCGGGAGGAAGGCATCAAGCGCATCCCCCCACTGATCGAGCTCCCGAAACTGCTCTCCGCGGCGGAGCACGTCATGGAAGAGAAGGAGACCGAGGAGGATCTGCGCCTGCTGTTTGCGCCCGGCTCGTCCCTCGGCGGCGCGCGCCCGAAAGCATCTGTCATCGAGAAGGACGGCCATCTCGCCATCGCGAAATTCCCACGCACGGACGACGAAATCAACACGGTGGTCTGGGAGGCGGTCGCACTGTCCCTCGCGCAGAAATCTGGCATCCCCGTTCCCCAATCCCATGTCGAGAACATCGCTGGCAAGCCTGTGCTCCTCCTGCGACGATTCGACCGCGACGGCGAACGGCGTATCCCGTTCCTCTCCGCGATGAGCATGCTCGGATCGAAAGACAGAGAAACCCGAAGCTATCTGGAAATTGTTGACGCGCTGCGCCAGCACGGCGCCGCGCCGCAAGCCGACATGGAAGCGCTGTGGCGGCGGCTGGTTTTCAACATACTGATCTCCAACACCGACGACCACCTGCGCAATCACGGATTTCTGTACGAAGGCCAAGCGGGCTGGCGTCTGTCGCCCGCTTACGACCTCAACCCGGTGCCGACCGACATAAAGCCGCGCATTCTCAGCACGGCGATCAACGAAGACGACAACACGGCCTCGCTCGCGCTGGCGGTTGAGGTAGCGGGGTATTTCGAACTGGACGACGGCAAAGCGTGCGACATAGCAAAACAGGTCGGCAAGTCTGTCTCGCGGTGGCGCGATGAAGCCGCGCGCCACGGCCTTACAAAAAGCGAGATCGACCGCATGGCGTCAGCCTTCGAGCATGAGGACCTGCGCGCCGCGCGAAAGGGCGTATTCGTTTAAGGTCTCAATAATCGCCTACCTCGATTGGCAGACCCGCTTCATCAAAATCCTTGCATTCAAAACCGCCAAGGTTGCCTGGATACCCGAGCTGATTTGAAATGATCCGGGTCCGACCGATCGTCTGATCGTCGCATTCATGCGTATGGCCATACACCCAGAGGGCCGGCTGGTGGGTCCCAATGATCTCCACCATGTCCAGGGAATTGAACGGGCGTGACAGGGCCGCCCTTGTATTTGGAGTTGGGATTGATGACCGGTGCATTATGGCTGATAACCACGCGCGGACCACTTAGATTCTTGCCAAACCAGTTCAGCAATCTCGATGCGAAGTTTTTATGTAGCGCAATAGAATCTGCTGGCGTGAAAGGCGTTTCGTCGGGGTTAT
>QIAN01000057.1:31070-33079 GCA_003225005.1 Acidobacteriota bacterium
GTTGAAATCCGTCCACATCGTGCCGCCGAAGAAATTGACACCTCCGATGCTGACCTCTTCATCAAGCAGCAGTTTCACATGCGGATGTCTGTCTTCAAGCCACGCCTTGAATCTATTGTCTTCTTCGTTCATTGGGCGCCGCGTGTAATATTCGTGGTTTCCCGTCACATAGAGGGTTTCTTCCACTTCCGCAGAATCTTGTCAAGCGGCTCATAATCCCTGAGCGTGACGATATCGCCTGCCAGGATCATCACATCTCCATTGGCATCTAGCGGCAACATCCCGCCCGAGCCAAATTCAAGATGCAGGTCGCTACAAGTAATGATTCTCATGCTCGTAAGAGAACGCTTGTTCGAACCCGTCTTTCTAAAGTGCCAGATCTCCTCCGACAGCGGTTTCTTGCACTGTCTCGATGTGTAAGCGCACCGTTGCCATCAACAGCGGTTCGACTCGGCGCGGAGCCCGGTTCGTGGAAGTAGGAAAGTGACATCCCCCGGATAGCTGAAGAATAAGCCGAGGCGCAAAGGTCAGTGTCAAGGCTCTTCGACCGCGAACGCGGCGCGCGAAGCGCGGCCTTGACACTGGCCGGGCCTCGGCTATGCTCTGGCTATCGGGGTATGTCATTGAGAATGCGTATCACAGACCTAGACCGAAACCCTGACTGATCTGATTCGTGTGCCTGGTTTGTGGTTCTATCTTGTGCGCTACTGGCTCTTGCTGAATCGCGGGGGAGTGGGACACGTCGCGGCTGAGTTCCTGTCCCAGGGTCGATCCATTGTTCGTATAAATCTGGACGTCATAGCGTCCACGTGAGACCGAGACATAGGCCATGCGGCTGTTGAGCAGATCCCTAGCGCCCAAGTCGGTGTCCACGTGAATGAGGACACGGTCGGCAGTCTGTCCCTGGCTGGAGTGGCTGGTCATGGCGTAACCTTGGTCGAGGTGCGGATGCTGGTGCGGATCGAGTTCGACCGCGCGGCCACCGTCCATGTTCAGGTGCAACCGCCCGTCTTCGCCGCTGCTCTCGATGGTCCCCAACTCGCGGTTTGCAACTCTGAGGTTGTTGGCCGGCGCGGTGAACTGGATGCGGTCGCCTACTGAAAAACTCCGCATATCCTCGTGGAAGACCGAGATGCCCTGCTGTCGGCGTGGATCGTAAGTACGCTGCGTACCATTCTGCAGCTCGACTGTCAGCCGGTTTCTCAGAGCGTCGATGCTCTTCACCTGTGCGTACTCGCCTTTCCCAATGCCAGTCTCCTTCGATGCGCGCGAATATCGCAGCACATCGCCCACTTCGTATCGCTCGGCCCATGTGCGGTCCGCGCCGGTGAGGTCTTGGCGCGGCACCAGCGTCCTGATGCGGTGCTCCTCGTTACTAACGAGGCCACTCCGCTGCAATTCCGCATGAACGCACTCGTTGATCTCCATGCGAGAGCGATTATCGGGAGAAATCACCAGCGTGTTCTCCGGCGATTTTGCGTACTCCTTCGCGATAGCGGCGATGCGCTCATCGTGGCCTTGAATCTCATGGACGCGGCCCTGCCGGTCAAGATTCTGTATCGCCTCGCGCACCTCGCCTCGCGCAAGCTGTTCGACTACCTGTTTCAGTTCCGGGTCTTTCTGCCGCACGATCTCTTCGAGCTTCACCGTTTTCATGCCGGCGTCCTGGAGCTGCGCGAAGGGCCTCCCGGCCTCAACCGCCTCATGTTGCCGCCGGTCGCCGACGAGCAACACACGGTCATTCGGATGGAGCCGGTTCACAAACTCATGCACCTGCCTGGTCGATGCTAGCGAGGATTCGTCGAGCACAAAGAGCCGTTTCTCGCTGGTATCCGGCTGCTGCCCGCGTACCAGATGCTTCTGTAGTGTGGATGTCTCCATGCCTGCTTCCCCGAGCTTCTGCGCCGCGCGGGACGTGGGCGCGAAACCTTCCACTCTGTAGCCCTCGGCCTCCGCGCCTTCGCGGATGACGGATAGGGTTGTTGTCTTGCCCGCGCCTGCGATGCCAT
>QIAN01000386.1 GCA_003225005.1 Acidobacteriota bacterium
ACCTCGGCACGGTACCCTCGAAGAAACGAGTGCAGCGCATCTGTCGAGCGATCAGCGACGAAACCGGACGCGACAAAGTCTGGCAAGATTCGAAGACCGTCGTGGACCGGCTCAATCGGATGTTGATCGGTTGGGCCAACTACTTCTGTCTGGGGCCAGTCAGCAAAGCCTACAGTGCGGTCGATATGCATGCCCGCTGGAGGCTGCGTCGGTGGTTATGCGACAAACACAAAGAGCCGCGGCCGGCATACAAACGTTTTCCGGAAGCGTCTCTGAACTCTGTGTATGGGTTGGTCCAGTTACCACACCGGACCGCGAACCTTCCGTGGGCGAAAGCGTGAGTCTTTTCCGAGAGCCGGATGCGGGAAAACTGCCAGTCCGGTTCGATGAGCGGGAACAGGAAACAGGACCAAGCCAAACCGGACTGAGGTGGCGCGGCGAAAGCCAAGTCGACTAACCACCCGTAGACTAAAGTTACTGCGCCTGTTCTCGACTCTACTCGCCTCATTCACCCTTGAATCTGGCGGGTCCACAAAACGGCACTTGACACTGCCATCCTGGCACCCTAAGCTGAACCTCAATTTCCCAGAAAATTGGGCATTCTATGTACCGCGTTGCTCCAGCCGCACGCACCCGCATTGTCATCGAAGCCATCGCTCGGCTCCAAAGGCTCCAGCGAGAAATGGCCAGTTTGTCGCAAAAAGGCAGCAATTACGAGGAACAGAGACGCGCACTCGAAGCCACCATTCGGGAGCTGCGCAAATCTCTGTCCGCCAGATAATCCCATGAGCGGCGTTACGCCAGCCAGTCTCAGTTCCAGACTAAAGCGTATAGCCGAACTCTGGCCTTACATTCTTGTTGTGATTTCCATCGTCGGCTTGGCTCTGAGAGTTTATCGAGGCACCAATTAAGTCAATCGAGTAAGTGGCTGAATTTGTCTACACTGAGGATCTCCCCCTTTTCAAAAAGGCAACCGGACATTTAAGACCGACTGCGTTCCGTTCATCGGAGGGGTATTGCAGAATCGAAGGAAACACGTGCGTGTGCCTATCCGAGCTCAGGTGACCTGCATTGCGGATACCCGCACATTGCGAGGGGTGACTTGGAACCTCAGTCAAAGCGGACTTCAAGTAGAAGTCGCTGAGCTGAGGAGAAAGGCGATTGTGCAATTGACATTTCGGCTACCTCTTTCGGGAACAATCATCGATGCACTCGGAGCTGTCGTTTGGCAGTCGGACAGGCGGCACGGAATCAAGTTCAAGTACTTGGGAGAGCAAAGTCACGAGTCGATCCAGCACTTCATCGAGGAACAAAGTAGGGGATAGCACTAGGGCGAAGCACGCTCTGCACTCTTTGGCCGCGGGCGCGATTTTGAGCGTTAACGCCTGTTTTGAACAACTGACAGAAACAGATGCCGTCATGGGCTAAACTCATTCACGTGAAAAAGTCACCAGTTGCTTCCACGAGGCGGTACCATCACATCGGAATTCCCACTACCGAGCGTCGAGAAGGTGAACGCCTGATCGAGCACTATGCGACGTTCGTGTCTGGATATGAAACGAGCGCCTACGGAATCGAGTGGATGCGGTTCGAACCTGAAGCGCCGGTCCCTGAACTTGTGCGTACTGTTCCGCATGTCGCCTTCGAAGTGGACGATCTCTCCGCTGAAATCGCCGGAAAAGAGATACTTATTGCGCCCAACTCACCCTCACCGGGTGTGACCGTCGCTTTTATTGTCGAAAATGGAGCCCCAGTCGAGTTTCTCCAGTTTGATAAGAAGTGATGCTCGAAAACCGTCAATGGGGTTGTGGCGGATCATTGGCGAAAAATCTCTCTCTCTCCAGGAACTCCCCTCCAGGAACTCCCGTGAGAAACTCCCAGTCGTGGTTTTAAGCCGCGGCAGCAACTTCGATGATTTCCAAGCCTAGCTGGGCGGCTTTTCGCTTGAGATGGATGACCTGCTGTTTGCGGTGTTGGGCCTCATAGAACTCGGCTCCTTGGTCCACATATTTCATTCCGAAGCGCATCATGCGGTAGACGAGGCGGGCGAGTCTGGCGGCCATCGCCTTGGTCGCCACCGGAGGCCCCAGCCGAGTCCGAAATCGGCGGGACTGCGCCCCTAGGGAACTCAGGGTCCGTAACTACTTGAACGCAAAGGGCGCGGATGGCTCCCTGAGCCCCCTAAAACACCCTCGGAAACGCTTATCGAACCCATCGAACCCACGATTTTTGAGCCATTTCTGTTCGCTTCCTCGCGGCCAGTGCCGTGGCTTTGGCCAATGCCGCAGGTCGGCAAAGGCGAGCTTTGGCGATGCGTACCGCCCTCAATTCTTGCGGCAACTTCGCACGACGGCTCTACTCACGGTGGGGCCTTCTCGGGGATCTTCTCAGAACTGTTTCTTACAGGCTCAGAACTCCAGTTCGGCGACGAGCTGCACATTGCGAGGGCTGCCATTGCCGAAATAAGGATTAAACGAATCCGGCGTGCTGGTCAAACGGAAGCCCGAACCGAAAGTCGTAGACGGGTTGGCAAAGTTCGGATGGTTCCACATGTTGAAAAATTCAGCTCGCAGGCGCAACCACCAATCACGAGAGATCTGCTGAGATTTGACAAATGACACATCAAAGTCATTCAGCCCCGGTCCGCTGAACGTGTTTCTTCCCAGATTGCCGTAAGTTCCCGGCAGAGGCTGCGCGAAAGCTGCCGGATTCAGATAGGGACCCGTCGGATTGAACGCCACGCGAGCATTACCGACCAAATTCGGGCGGTCGCGAAACTCACCCGTCCCAGAATTATCGAAAGGCAAAGTTATGTTGAGCGGTCCGCCAGTTTGTAGAGTTGTAATGCCATTCAGTTGCCAGTTAGAGGAGAGCGCGTGCAGCCAACCGGCGCCGGTATGCGCCAAGCATAAGCAACGGTAAAGCGATGGCGAATGTCGAAATCCGAGCGGCCATAGTCGCGGC
>QIAN01000387.1 GCA_003225005.1 Acidobacteriota bacterium
CTCTCCTTCAGCAACCAAACGCACAGATTCGGAGGATTCTTTCATGAGAGCAGCCACATTGCACAACCGCTTGTCTATCGTGATCCGGCCGGATTCAATGCGCTGCAGATCCAAGACGTCATCTACCAATCGGCTCAACCGGTCAGAATTGCTGAGCGCAATCTGCGCCATTTCTCCTGCCTTCGGCGGCAACGGCCCCGTTACGCCTCCCACCAGCAAGCCCAGCGCCCCTTTGATCGAAGCCAGAGGCGTTCGTAACTCATGACTGACTACCGATACAAATTCGTCCTTCATCTTTTCAATCGCACGTTGCTCGCTCAGGTCCGTTGCGATCATGAGATATCCGGCCAGATCATTCCCTGCTACCCCGTAACCGGCCTTCGTCACCAAAGCCTGGTAGTCACCCCCCACGGGCATCCCCATAGCCCGCGTCAACTGGACCCCGCGCGAGTGCAACTCGGCGGCATCGTGTAGTCCTAGGATGCTGCTTCCTGCTAACTCTGCCCCCCTGTACTGGAGCCACTTTTCTGTCGCCGCATTGACCGTCAAGATCAATCCCGTCTTGTCGGTCGAGATCATGCTGTAGGCAGCACTATTGAGGATGGTGCGCTGAATCCGTTCCGCATTTTGCAGAGCAATGTGATCGCTTTCGCTCTGCCGGTTTAATCGAACAATCACCAGCGAGGCGGTCAGCAACAGGACGATGCCCAGCAGGCAAGTCACTCCCACTCCAAGAATCGTGCTCCGTGCCCGCTCTCTGGACTCCCGCTCCCGGTCCAACAGGTCGTTGCGTTCCTCGGTCTGCACGATCGAAATCTGCTGCCGGATTTCGTCTGTCAGTTTCTTACCTCGATCCGATTGCAGCACTCGCACCGCAGCCTCCAGACCGCTTGCCGAGCGCGCCTGGACCAGTTCTTTCATTGTCTCGAGCCTGGCGTTGACCACAGGTTCGAGTTCCTGAAACTGCCGGGAACGATTCGGATCGGCTGCAAGATCACGGCGCAGCACCTGCATGGTGACATCGAGTTGAGCCAGCGCGGCCTCATATGGCTTCAGCGATTCGATCCTTCCACTCAAGGCATAGTCGCGGCAACTGGTCTCGGCGCCGTCGAGCAACACATGCAGAGCAGCGAGGTCCTCAATCATTTTGTGCGCCCGTGCCAGACGCTGATTGGCGGCGATCAGTTCTTTGGTATTGCGGTAAGACAGCCAACTCACCGCAGACAGCGCAGCCAGACTCACCACGGACGCCGCGATGATCCAAAGGCGGATTCTGCCTATCATGACCATGATCATAACCTTTGGGATCGTCCGAGATCGGGCCGCGTTGCGCGCTCATGAACGTCCGCTAGCGCTCTCGGCCCCAATGCGGATATGGCTCCTGCGGCGCTCGTACCAATAGCAACCTGCAACCGCAAGCGCCACCGCGACTCCAACAACAATCATGGAACCGTAATTACGGCTCGACGCATACGCGCCAAACAATATACTGGCCAGCAGAGCCGGCGTGCGCGCCAGGCTGGTAAGTACGACGAACTCAGACATGCTCATCGTTGAGAGACCCAGGGCGTAACACATCGCATCTTTCGGTGTGCCGGGAAGCAGAAACAATATGAAAAGTGCCGCCTTCCCACGTTTGCTATTCAACGCCCGATCCACTTTGTCGCACGTATCCACACTCAGGAAGCGCCGCAGGATCGAGCGCCCCGCCATCCGCCCAACGTGAAAGTTGAACACCGAACCCAGAAAAGTTCCGAGTGCTGCATAGAGGAATCCTTTCCATGCTCCGAAAACATAACCGGCGGCGATTTGCGTCGCTTCGCCCGGGATTATGAAAATCACAACCTGAAGGGCCTGCGCCAATACGCACCAAAGCGGGCCGACGACACCGCCTGCCCGGAGATGGACCAGCAGCGTACCTTGGCTCGCAACTATGGAGTCCCAATGCCAAACTATCGCGCCTATTGCCAAAGCAGTGAGGGCGAGCACGAAGCAGAGTCCAAGCCGTGAGAACGACTTGCTAACCGCCCCACTCTGTACTTGTCCTAACCGCTCCATCTGTAGGTCTCGCGGCTTCCAGTCTGCATGGCAGACACTCCCCTTCATTCACTAGAGACATAGCGAGTATGAGAGACATAGCGAGTATGCAGATGGTCGATTGGATGGGGGAATTCCCCGGGAGTGGAAGTTAGTTACGACCAAAGTAGTAGGTCCCGACCAAATGGACCAGGAGCGCCGACCGATCGCAAGGGCGGAAGAGCGTATGACCCGAATTCACGGCGAACTGCGCATTGATAGACGTGGAGGGGACCTGGCAGATGAGCGCGGACGGGACCGATCTCTGCCAAAGCCGTTCTGCGCGACCATCAACGCAAACACGGCGCTCGTTCGCTGTCCTTTAGCTGTCCAATAACGATTCCTTAACACTTCTTACAAGGTTTTTCGAGGGCCACCCGCGTCTTGTAAGTTGTTGAAATTACTAATCGTTTTGGGCTCATAACCTGCCGCTCCTAAGGATTCCTTGGAGTTTCCTGGACATCCTTAATTATGGGAGCTTTTGCAAAATTGGGCGTCCGGCGTAGCAATGCGCCGGAAGATCACTCGTCAAAGTCGGTGGAACCTACATCGCGTGAGCGATAAGGCAATACCGAACCAAGCCCCCGGAATGGTGGGGGAAGGCGTAGAGACTGGATGGCGAGCATCCCTCGTGGATGAAGGTACAGTCCGACTCTCATCGAAAGGTGAGTCAGATCGCATAACCCAAAGCTCTGCGGTTCAAATCCGCCCCCCGCAACCATGAACGCCACTCCCGAAAGGTAGTGGCGTTCGCCTGTTTACAGAACCTTCTGTTTCCTGAATGCCGTCCTCAGACTTCATCACTCAGACTTCCACAAGGGCGTGGATTGCCAGTTACTCGTCGTTGGAACGAGTCGATCCCTCCGCAAACTTAGATGGCGCAGCCCACTCTAAACTAGAAAAGGGCGGACCCCGATCCGCCCCCTGGCCAACCGCGGGACCCATTCAGATTTGTCCGAGTCCGCCGTCGACGTTGATTTCCACACCGGTGATGTAGGACGCATCTTGCGAGGCCAAAAATGCTACGGCCCCAGCGACTTCTTCAGGCTGCCCAAAGCGTTTCATTGGAACCTGCGCAATGATCTCTTTCGCAAATTCATCCACGGCCTCCTTTGGCAGACCGGTTCTCCCAAAGATCGGCGTAACGATCGGCCCGGGCGCGACCGTGTTGACGCGGATGCCGCGCACCGCCAGCTCCGCGGCTGTGGTTCGCGCCAAAGAACGCAGCGCTGCTTTGGTCGCCGAATATGCGCTCGCCCCCGCGGTACCTGTTTGGCCCGCAACGCTGGTATTCAAAATGATCGACGCGCCATCATTCAGCAGCGGGAGGGCTTTCTGGATCGTGAAGTACGCTCCTTTGATATTAATATCGAAATTTTCGTCGTAGATGCTTTCCGAAGTCTCGGCAAAGGGCGCAAACTTCGCCACCCCGGCGTTCACGAACAAGACATCAATTTTGCCCAGCTTCCGCGAAACCTCGGCGTACAGTTTGTCCAAGTCCGCGAGTTTAGCGACGTCTCCCTGCACCGCCACCACGCCGTTTCCGATGGTTTTCACCGCTTCATCCAGCGTCTTTCTGCTTCGGCCCAAGATGGCTACTCTCGCGCCTTCTTCCTGCAAGCGCTGGGCCGTCGCCAGTCCGATGCCGCTGTTCCCGCCGGTCACCACCGCCACTTTTCCTTCGAGCCTCTTCATATCATTCTCCTGGTTTTTGCGAAATTGTCTGACTGAGTCTCAGAAGCAACCTGCGTGTCGCCCGTGTCTCAGTCGGACTTAGACAGTTAGATGAGTATCGAAGTGTTCGGATGCAGGTTTTATAGAATCCTTGTCGGGTAGCGGGTTTGCCCTATGGCGGCAGGGTGAGCGACTTCGCTACACTCTAGATGGACCATGAACCGCTCTGAGGTGGAGAAAATATCGAAAGCGCTGGCTGACAAGACCCGCCTTAGAATCTTCGAGGCTATCTCGGCAACCGACCACATGAACTGTGGCGAGATCGTCTCGATGCGCGGCGTCACTCCTGCGACTGTCTCTCACCATCTCAAGGTTCTCAGCGAGGCAAAACTGATCACCTGCCGGCGCGAAGGGCAATTCGTCTATAACCAGGCCGTTCCAGAAACCATCGCAGGCTACACTCGTGCGCTCGCGAAAATCGCGGGAGGCATCAAAGCAACACGCCGCCGTTGAAGGTTGGGAGCTTCTCGGTACTCATCCGAGGCACGAAAAGTGATGCCCTTATCTATGCCGTAGGCCGACAAGCGAATGGTGATCAGCTCAACCTTGAAGCGGCTGGAGTGACGGCTCGCGTGGCAGGCTGAAAGTGAATGAATAGTTTCAGACTGAGGTTCCTCACATCTATGCTGCCGGCGACGTCATCGGCTTTCCAGCACTCGCAAGCACGTCCATGGAACAGGGCCGGCTGACGGCGAGTCACATGTTCGGTCTTCTGTTCGGTCATCAGAGGCGTGGAGTCTCGCGGCGTGTGGGATTCTCCGATGGCTCCCATAACTGCTGCACTCTAGAGGACGTCTTTCCCTTTGCTTTCGAGGTGCAGATTTGCGATCTCTGCCAAAGCTGTCGCGCGACCATCACGCAA
>QIAN01000388.1 GCA_003225005.1 Acidobacteriota bacterium
GAAATGAATTGGAACGTTCGAGAGTCTCCAACTTTTTATGTCTGGCAGAGGTTACGGCGGGGGATATGTTGGATGCCCCATAAACGTAGCGGAGTGGCAATTGCACATGTCCAGCTTCACCGGTTCAACAAGAGACCAGCGAGCGGGATTAGGCACAGTGTTGGCAGCAACCAGGAATACCAGTCTCTACTCGGATCAGCCATCACTCTTCGCCTGCTTGCTCTCATCGCTCGCTCCCCAATCACCGATAAGTCTGAGACAAAGCCCACAGCTCGACAATGGCTCTGACGTGGTGTTACTGAGGTCTAACGGACGTAAGGCGGGGTCGTAATTCTTCACCGAGGTCACGGCTAGGATCACGGGGTGCCGTGCAGTAGGAACCGGCTCGTATCGCTTGCGGCATCAGCCGGTCTTCTCAGAACGCGATTACGCTGCCTACCCCGAGAGCGTTCGGACCCTTCATTGAGTGAAATCGCGATGTTACGTCAACAATCAATGGGATCTGTGGGCGGCGGAGCCAACGCCATAGTTCGAGACCCAATTCCAGTGATTGGCTACGGACCCCCCTTCAGTAGGCGCACCCCCCAGAATGAGCACGGAGAGAAAACTTAACTTACGCTTCGACCCAACCGGGCTTACAAGTTTCGTCCGACTATTTTCTTGACAACCCCTGAGGGAGCGCGCATTGTCCTCATGTACTCGCGACAGACCTGACCAGAGTCTTCCCCGGAAAGCCGATCCTGTTTGAGCAGGCCCTTCCTGTTTATTCGGCGCAGTTCGCGAACACGCTCGTGCCCGATCCTCGTGGACTTGAGAAGGAGATTGCCATGCGGAATCACACACAACAAATGAGGTCTCTCATGACCCGCAAGCCCGCCCCGAGGGCCCAAGCTCACAGCGGTGTCGCTCTATTCATCGGCACCCTCACTATTCTGATCGCCCTGGTCGCGCCTCTGCGTGCGCAAACTTCAAATACTCCGGCCGAGTTTGCGTATGTGGCGAACAGCGCTTCCAACAATGTTTCGGTCTACCGCGTGGACTCTGGGACGGGCGTGCTCACTCAGGTGGGCGGTTCGCCGTTTCCGGCGGGCAGTGTTCCGCAGTCGATAGCGATCGATCCATTCGGCAGATTCGCTTACGTGGCGAACTACGCCTCCAACGACATCTCCGCTTACGCAATCGACGTTAAAACGGGCAGGCTGACACAGATTACCGGCTCACCGTTCGCAGGAGGGGGCGGTCCCGCGTGTGTGGCGATTAATCCTACGGGCGGATTCGCATACGTGACAAATATCCTTGCTAACAGTGTTTCGGTATACGCGGTGAATCCTGCGAGTGGCAGCCTGAAGGAGATCGCTGGTTCACCTTTCGCCGCTGGAACTAGTCCGATCTCGGTGACGGTGGACTCAATGGGACATTTTGTCTATGTGGCAAACCTCGATTCCAACGACATTTCGGCGTACGCCATTCAAACAGATAGTGGAGACTTGGTACCCATTGTGGGATCCCCATTTGCAGCAGGAGTGGAGCCTTTTTCCGTAACTGTGGATCCACTGAACCGCTTCGCCTATGCGGCGAACGACGTCGGCAATGTCTCCGCATATTCCGTTGACCGCATAACGGGTGCGTTGACCCAAATCTCCGGATCGCCGTTCGCGGCTGGAGATTGGTCTATTCCGGTAGCGGTGGATCCATCCGGCCGTTTTGCTTACGTCGGCGCCGGGAGCGATGGTACCTACGCCACGCCCGGGTATGTGGCGGGTTATTCAATCGACGCAAGCACGGGTGCTCTAACTCCCGTTCCGGGTAGTCCCTTCGCGGCAGGAATTGCCCCTTGGTCCGTCGCTGTGGATCCCTCCGGCAAGTTCGTGTATGCGGCAAACGTATTCATTACCTCCAGTAACTTGTCCGCATACACACTGAACAGCGACTCCGGCGCGCTAACGCCTGTCCCCGGCTCTCCTTTTGTCGCCGGGCGGAATCCCAATTCCGTGAAAGTCGTAAGGATAGGTATTGCAACATCGACCTCCCTCCTGTCTAGCCTGAATCCCTCCACCTACGGCAAGAAAGTGACTTGGACGGCGACGGTTACCTCCTCTGGCTCAATCACGCCGACAGGGAAAGTGAGGTTCACGTGGAGTGGCTACACGATTGGTTCGGCAACGCTCAACAGCAGCGGAGTGGCGACCCTAACCCGGGCAAATCTCAACGCCGACTCTTATCCGCTGACAGCGGTGTACTTGGGCGATGCGACGAATCTAGGTAGCACCTCTGCTCTGCTGAACCAGGTGGTGTTGGAGACCACGAGCACTGCCAAACTCACTTCGTCGCCCAACCCGTCCACGCAAGGTCAGGCGGTGACTTTCACAGCGAAGATTTCGTCGCCGACCGTCATACCGACGGGGCCGGTCACCTTCACGTCGGGGAAGACTGTGTTGGCGACAGCTCAACTGAGCGGAGGCAAAGCAACGCTGACAATCTCGTCACTTCCCGTGGGCTCCAGCAAGATCACGGTGACGTACTACGGAGACTCAAACATCGCCAAGAGTTCAGCTTCGGTCACGCAGACAGTGCAGTAGAACACGGAGTACCTCAGACAGTGCTCTCCGGGTCCACAGGAATCTCTGGGCTTCATCGCCAGTTGATGTAACCAGGCCATAACGCATTGACCACCGTGGAACAGGTCAACTCCAAGACTTACCTGTGTACCAAGCGGGCCGTAGTTCCAGAGGCCCAAACCAACCCCAATCGTTCAGTGTGTCAATAAAGTGTTGCCGCTGGTAGGTTGCGATACGAAGGGGCGAGATTCGAACCGTAGTAGCCCTGAGCCTGACGGCAATCACGCAGCGTGTCATCGACTACTCCGACAACCGTTCCCTTTGGCCCACCGAAGTCTTGAACATGGGCTTCATAGATTCGCGGTTCATCTTCGTCGACATTTATTGTGAACGGTGCCGTGACACGGATTCCGAGGTCCTTGGCCGCTGCAAGCCAAGCGTGTGAAATGTCCTCGTCGATGATTCTTGCCATCTCGCAGATTGTGCCACTTTTCTCGGACAACTGTTGAGAACAGGCCATAACGCTCAGAACTGGGTCAGTGAGTGATAAGGCGATGTTACGTCAACTACGCAGCAGGAACCTGAACCGTTCCCTGTCACTGTGATCTGATCGGGTACCGACTGCGTTGCATACACACGGCAACATCCGTAAAACGCTGTATAGCTGTCTTTTCCCTTGGC
>QIAN01000062.1 GCA_003225005.1 Acidobacteriota bacterium
AACTGGGGTTGGCATCGCCGCTGAAGTGCGCGGCGATCCAAAGCGGACAAACCAACAACCCCTCCAGGAATGAGACGGGGCTGGATGCAAGTCACCACATCCACGTCTCCCCTGAGGGGAGGGGGAAGATTTTTTTCTTGACATCCTCTCTCATAGGACGACTTGGTGATCCGTTCCAAGCCGTTACCAATTGGAGCACATTCCAGTTAACAGAATGTGAATTCTGTACCGGATGCTGCGAAAGCGGTGTAGAAGATTCGCGACTACGACTATGCAGCATTGGGTCGGGCGGGAAGAGTTGTTTGAGCGGATCGTGGGGGACGATCCGGATTTCCAAGTCTGGGATGGCTGCGCTCTGGCCTGTGATAGCGCCGTGAGGTGACCCGGGAAGATTACCAGCCAGCTACAAGAAGAGACGAGCCCCGAGCAGTATTGACCAGACTTTGGGGCAGCCAAGAGCAGACAGTGATGTTAGCGGGATTCTGCGGATGTGAATTTCGGCCAAAGGAGACCGACGTGCACCGTGGATACCGATATCTCAGTTCGCTTCTTCTGACTGCTGCCCTTGCTGCACCTGTTGCGATGATGGCCGCTGCCAGCCCGCGAGACGACAGAAACCACGAAAATAGACCAAACGAGAACAACAAGCGTTACTACGACAAGGGCCACAAGGACTATCACAACTGGGACGCCAATGAAGACCGCTCGTACCAGCGGTATCAGACCGAGCACCACCAAAGGCGGGCTTTCGTTCAGTTGAAACCCCCGGCAGCAGACCGTCTACTGGAACTGGCGTCACAGTAATCCGGATAACAGATAACGAAATCGCCGTGCGCAGGATAAGGGGGCAGCGGGATCAGGGCTTCAGGGTGAAGAAGTCGCTCCCGTTCTTGTATCGATAAGTCTTGCTGGTGGCGTTTGTAGAGAAATCTCGGAAGTGCTTTCTTCGGGGGAGCGATTGGCTTGTTGGCCTCCCGTTGCGCCAACTTTCAGCCCAACCCGGAGGGGCAGCCTCAGCCCTTTACATAGGCGAGCTTTGCGGCTACTTTTCCATCGCGCACGGTAAAAACGTCAACGCCGCGCAGGTGCCATGGCTGGCCGTTGCGCATCTTGCGATAGACCCACAGCACTGTGGCCCGACTTCCGCTGACGATCACTTCCTCGGCCTCGAACCGTGCGTCGGCATTGCGGGCGAACCATCCGCGCCAGAAATCGACCACGGCCACCTTTCCCTCGATGCAGCGGCCGTCCGGAGCGGGCGACGTGTCCTCGAACACCGTATCCTCGGTCAAAAACGCTGCCAATCCGTCAGCGTCGTGCCGATTAAAGACTTCGTTGAACCTGTCAATGGTTGTGCGCGTCACTTGCTCCTGTGAGTGCACATTCTGCTCGGACCTCATGGGAACCTCCCTTGGGGAACACAGACTCCCAAGCAGGAACACTGAACAAGTTACCACCAAGATGTGGCGATTTGCAGAGCGCATAGGCATTTGATCCTCCATGACAGTCTAGGAACTGTACGCCCATCCTGACCGAGCGCAATGATTCGATGCTGACCCCTAATTCGACATCCCTCGCGGTCTGCATTGCCAGGTTCCCGCCACCCGGCGTGCGATTGCCAGTCTCAATGCCTGTGGTCTCTGGATTCATTTCCCTGTCGCCTCTTTCTTCAGCCGCTCGATCTGTTCCAAATGGTTCGGCCCGTGTTTCGACATCATCATCACGTAGTCTGCAACCGTGACCCGATGGTCCAATTCGGGATGGCGGGCAGACTTCTGCAAGTCTTCCGCCTTCAGCCGCCGAAGCAACCCTACGTTGGCGTGGCGGTTGAGTCCGTAGAGAGCGACTAACTCCGGTGGTGACGATTCCAGATACCCCAGATTCTTCGCCCAAGTGTCCTGATCAATCGGCGCGATCACCGGGTCTTTGTCAGCGAGCATTTGCCGAATGCGGTAGGCGTACAGGATTTCCATATCAGCCAGGTGTCCAAGAATCTCCAGAATGCACCATTTGTCCGGGGATGTTTTATAGCGCAGCGTTTTCTCCGGTAGGCCCAACACGGCAGCGGCAATTTGTTTGGGGCTTTTCTCGGCGTCGTCGAGATGCTTTTTCAATTCGGCTTCGGTCACGACCGCCTCACTTGGTAATCGGGGAACTGTAACTCGAGCAATTGTAAGCCCCGGCGCCTGCAAGGAGCCAAATCGCCCGACAAAACATCACACCTCGCTGGGAAGCTGGTCATGGAAACTATCCTGGAAACCAAAGCCAGCTCTACAGTGCATCCACGGTCTGCGGGGTGAGTTGCATGTCACCTGGGAAGAAGGGACCCGGGCAGCCTGGCTGTACGATCTGCTGCAGCCGCAGGTCGAGCAAGTTCTGGTCTGCAATCCGCACCGCAATGCCTTGTTAAAGGGGGGCAGCAAGAGCGACAAGGCGGATGCGCTCAAGCGGGCCGATTTGCTGCGCACCGCTGTCGCGGTCGCGGGTGGAAGCTCCTCAACTTCTGCTCGATGCTCTTGCCGCTTGGAGGCGGGAAACGATGTACGCGGATGATAACGACTTCGTTTTTCCGTCCGAGAGACTGCACGGCGAGCAGCCCCGCAGCGGAGCGGCCGAGGGCAGGTGCGCCCTCTGTGAGCACGAGGCGGAACACACTTGTATCCGCTGCGGAAATGAAATTCCTCCGGAAGAGCTCGGACGTCGGAATTTTCTCTTGACTACGAAACAAAACGAAGATATAAGTAGCAATCCGAAATAGCCAAGCGAAGAAGAACGACGATGACGAATTCCCCGTCTCCAATCCTTATAGTGAAGTTCAGCAGAACAACCATCCTCGCCCATCTCGTAGCCGTCATTGTTCTCGCCGGAACCGTCTGCCAGGTAGCCGTCGGGCAGGTAGCGGTCTCAATTTCACCGTCGTTGGCCACACTTGCAACCCTGGCGACGCAGCAGTTCACAGCCACGGTGACGGGAACGACAAACACAGCCGTGACCTGGCAAGTGAACGGCGTATCCGGAGGAAATTCGACGGTTGGCGTGATCACGACCACTATTCCCGGCACAACTGGGGAGAGTCTTTACCTGGGCCCGGCGAGCGTGCCCAGTCCGGCCAGCGTTTCGGTTACCGCTATTTCCCAGGCTGACCCGACCAAGTCCGCCTCGGCAACTGTAACCATTCAAGTGCCCTCACGATCAGGATTGACCTTCTTCGTCTCGACGACAGGGAATGACAACAACGCCGGCACACAAAGCGCGCCTTGGCGGACGATTCAACATGCCGCGAATTCGGTTCATGCTGGAGACACCGTGCAGGTGATGGGAGGCGTGTACAACGAAAGCGTGACCATTCCCGGTTCCGGAAACGCGACAACGGGATATATCACGTTTGAGAGCGTTCCCGGCCAAACCGCAATTCTTGACGGCACTGGCATAAATGTTGCGAAAGGACAGCAGTTCGGCCTGTTTACCCTGAGAACCAACAGCTACATCGTCATTAAGGGATTTGAGATTCGGAATTTCCAGAGCTCGAAAGGCGGCGCGGTACCGGTCGGAATTGATTTCGAAGGATCCGGCAGCAACACCGAGATTTTGAACAACCACATTCACAACATCGTGCAGACACTGGGCACGTGCAGCGGTGCCAATGCGCTGGCCATGGCGATCTACGGCACGCAGGCGCCTGCTTCGATCAACAACATCACCATCAGCGGCAACGAACTCGATCACAACACCACCGGCTGCAGCGAAAACATGTCGCTCGATGGCAACGTGCAATACTTTGCCGTAACCAACAATCTCGTTCACGACAACGACAACATCGGAATTGACAATATCGGCTTCGAGGGAGTTTCGCCGAATGTGAGCTTTGACCAGGCGCGCGATGGTTGGGACTTTCAGAACACCATCTTCAACATCACTGCGGCGAACAATCCCGTCTACCACGGCAAGCTGGGCGCCAACGGGCAGTACTGCGACGGCTGCACCCGGGTCATTATTGAGCGCAACCTGATTCACGATTCCGACATTCCGGTCGAGGTTGCCAGCGAACATACCGGCCATGTGTCCAGCTTCGTGACCGTTCGCAATAACCTCATCTATCACGCTCAATTCGTGGGCATGTCAATCGGCGGATTTTCGAGCAAAGTAGGCGGGACTGACCACTGCACAATCGTCAACAATACCCTGTGGGCCGATGGCACGGCGAGAGGTGCGGCAGGTGAACTGCAGATTCAGTACAACGCCACCAATAACGTGATCGAAAATAACATCATGTATGCCGGGCCGACGAACTTGCTCATCAACGACTTCACATCGAGTGTGCCCAATCCTGCGCTTCTGAATTTCAATGTCTACTTCGCCACCGTTGGCGCGGCCAGCAGCTCCTGGGATTGGCAGGGGAAATTTATTACCGGCTACTCGAATTACCAGGCAGCGTCGGGACAGGAGGCGAATTCTCCATTTGCCGATCCCCAGTTTGACAACATAGCGACGCTGCCACCGAATCTCGACGTCGCGTCCACATCCCCTGCGGTAAACGAAGGCACGAATCTGGGTTCAACCGTGGTCGGCATACTGGATTTTGCCGGCCACCCGCGCGTCAACGCCAGCGGGCAAATCAACGCCGGCGCGTACGAGCAATGAGCAAAGATGAGGTTGTGGGCGCGCCCAGCCGATGTGCTCGACATGCATCCTCCGGACTACGTGTACCGGTGCGGGATCCTTGGGAGCTCCAGCAATTGCCTACGTTTGCGACCAGTTCGCCAGTGATGATCTTTGAAGCGGCAGGGAGATGATTTGATTCGTGGAGGTCTGCAGCAGTTACGGGGCCTCGACAAGAGTGCCGCGCCAAAAAACATCCTCGGGTCCTTTGTAAATCTCGTCTGGAATGGCGCCGCTGCATTTCCTTCTGGATTACCCCGGTCGGCGGAGGAGATTCTGTCGGCTGCGGCCGATTTCCCAGATCATGTACTTGCTGGAGCCTTTAGGTTCTTGAACCTGAGGTCTGAGAATTTATCTCTCAGAGTTTCAAGCGGCAAGTAGATCGATGACCTGTTGAATCGAAGCGTCGGCTTTTTCATAAGCGGCTTGAAATT
>QIAN01000389.1 GCA_003225005.1 Acidobacteriota bacterium
GATCTATGCCGGCGTATTCGTGAACGTAGAGCACACCGAACGAGGTTACCGGGGTTCGGAACGTGGCTGTAACCGTGTCCGCGCCTCCGGCGATACGGGTTGCGTAGAAAACCTGCGCGCTGAATCCCCCGCCCCAGGACAGTGGCGCGCCAACGTTGACGAACGAATTGCCGGAAGAATCGCTTAAGACAGCAGCGCCAGTATTGTTCCAAATGACGTAAGCGACAATTGCATTTCCGGATCGGGTGGCGGACCTGAAAGCGGCCGACACAGTTGAACCGCTGGCGACTTGATTGTTGTTGACCTGGACAAAGGTTGGCGGACTCTGCGGCGCTGCCGCGGTCGTGACGGTAAGCGGTTGAGATTGGGCGGATACATTTCCAGAAGCGTCGAAGGCAGCGACTGTGCAGGAGTAGCTAGTTGACGCTTGCAGCTGGGTATCGTTGAAGGTTGTCGCCGTCGGGGTGCCTACCTGAACGCCGTTGCGGAAAATGCGATAACCCGTGACCGCAACATTGTCGGTTGATGCGGACCATGTGAGTGTCAGAGAAGTGGAATTGACATTCGAGGACTGCAAGTTGGCCGGAACCGAAGGCGGTATTGAATCCTGCGGAGTGGTTGTCTGTGCGGTGACAGGCGAGGAGGGAGCGGACGTGTTTCCCGCCGCGTCGAAAGCCGTAATGGTATAGGTGCAGGGAGTGCCTGGGACCACGGTTAGATCGGCAAAGCTGGGAGCGGTGGTGTTCGCAATTTGTATGTTGTTGCGAATCACGTGGTAGCCAGCAACCGCGACGTTGTCGGTGGAAGCGCTCCAGCTCAGATCGATCTCCGACGCTGAAATTACGTTTGCGGCGAGGTTTGCCGGGACAGACGGGGGAATCAAGTCACCCGCTCCGCCATCCGACGCGGTAAAACGCGTAAAGCCAAAGTCACTTTGTTGCGACGCCGTGCCACCTTGAATATAGAAACCAATGCCGGGGCTGCCGTTTGTGTAAGTAGTGTCGGTCACCTGGACGACGCGCACGCCATTAATGTAGGCGGAAATGGTGCTCCCAATCGCCGTTGCTTTTACAACGTCGCCATTCTTTATCCCTGGATCACCTTGACTTGAGCGGAAATGGACGTACGCAGCCTGAGTTCTACTTCTTCGAAGATGGTGGAGTTTTGGTTGATGGTGAAAACCGTGGCCTGAGCTGTTTGATCGGGGCCCCAAGTCCCGGTGAGTACCGCTGTCGAATCGTCGTTAATAGCGGTGGCAGTCTGCGCGCCGAAGGCAAGCCCGGGTGTCGTTCGAACATCGGCCCAGTCGAGCCCGGTTGCCTTTCCGTTTATCCACTTCCCTGCCTCGGAGATGGGGTTTTCGGTCAGAGAGAAGTTTGTAGTGTACGAATTTACGGGCCCTGTACTAACGGTTAGCGGATCGGCAAGGCTGACAATCGCGCCAAGCGTCGCCGTAATCTGCGAGATACCGGCCGCAACGCCAGTCGCAAGACCTGTGTTCGCACCGATGGTAGCGATAGTGGCGCTGGACGAGGCCCATGTAACGGTTGTGGTGATGTCTTTTGTGGAGCCGTCGTTGTATGTGCCGGTTGCGATAAATTGCTGTGTTTGCGCGGGACTAATCGACGGATTCAATGGAGAGTTCGCGGTAAGGGTGCTGCCGGGGCTGACGACCGTGCCCTGCGTAGCGGTGATTTGCGTGGTTCCGGGGCTAACGCCCGTGGCCAAACCCAAAGCGGCATCGACAGTGGCAACTGTGGGATTCGAAGACGCCCAGGCGACGCTTGTGGTTATGTTCTTGCTGCTGCCGTCGTTGTAATTGCCCGTCGCAGTGAATTGCTGGGTCTGTGATTGAAATATTGAAGGGTTCGAAGGCGTGGTTGCGATGGACTGCAGCGTGATCGCATTCACAGTGAGTGTGTCAGCGGGACTGACAACGGCGCCAAGCGTTGCCGTAATTTGCGTGGTGCCGGCGCTTACGCCCGTGGCGAGTCCCGTGGTTGCGCCTACTGTGCCCACGCCAGTATTGGAGGATGTCCAAGTGACGCTCGCGGTGATGTTCTTGGTGCTGGCGTCGCTGTAAGTGCCCGTCGCGGTGAACTGCTGGGTCTG
>QIAN01000390.1 GCA_003225005.1 Acidobacteriota bacterium
GACGGTGTTGCTGGAAGGCGCGAGCCAGATCCAGGGATTCCTGGTCGAGATCAAGAGCCGGGTAGAATCGACGAGCAGGTGAGGCCCGCGCGTGCAGGCAAGGCCGCGAACGGGGTTTTGTACGGAGACCTGCTCCCCTCTTGGGAGGGGTCGGGGGTGGGTGGGTTCAGTGAGAGCCCCCCCAGTTTTGTGACCGTCCAGTGGGACCATGAACCCGGAACGAGTCGGAGAGTGGCGCGAACAAGGTGCTGCCGATGTCTCGCCGGCAGAGCTTCTCTCAGATCCCTCTTTCGGCAAGACGCCGGCAGCACCCTGGGGTTCATGGAAAGCCCCCTTTCGTTTTTCCGAATGCATTGGGACCACGAACCGGGAGTAGCTTGGCTCTGGCGCCAGGCAATGGAATTTTGCGCGACGATGATTTCGAGTGGCACCGTGAGCATGTCGAAATCATTTTGCGCCGAGGCGCTCCTCAAACTGGAATATCAATGTCCGCCGGCGGCTGCGACCGCCCCACCCATTAGCATTTCAGCCCCCTTTGGCGGCGGGAAGAGCAAGTAACTTGAGGAGGCGGGGCGAGTTGGGGATGTTGTGATTGTCCGATCCGGCGGAAGCTCAGACCGGTCCCACAATGGTGCTTGTGCAGCCCGCCCATTAGTGCCCAGATGCCGGTGATTCATTCGCATGCGGCGGGCATTGATGTAGGCGCGACGTCCCACTGGGTTTGTGTTCCCGAAGACGCAGTGGCCGAGGGGCAATCCTCGGTGCGCGAGTTTGGGGCGTTCACCAAGGACCTGGATGAACTGGTCGAGTGGTTGCTGAAGTGCCAAGTCAAGACCGTGGCCATGGAATCCACTTCGGTCTATTGGATTCCTCTGTTTCAGAAATTGGAGGCCGCGCACCTGGAAGCGGTTCTGGTCAACGCGCGACATGTGCGCCACGTTCCCGGTCGGAAAACCGACTGCAAAGACTGCCAGTGGCTGCAAAGGTTGCACAGCTACGGCTTACTCAACGGTTCCTTCCGTCCAAGCGATGACATCTGCTGTCTGCGCAGCCTCATGCGGCATCGTGACAATTTGAGCAAGGCGTGCGGACAGGAGGTGCAGCACATGCAGCAAGCCCTCAATTACATGAATATCCACCTCCATCACGCGGTCAGCGACCTCAACGGGGAAACAGGGCTGCGGATTCTCGATGCGATCTTGGGCGGGGAGCGAGAGCCCAAGGAGTTGGTGAAACTGCGCGATCCCCAAATTAGCAGAAGCACGGTGGAGGAAATGGAAGCGGCACTCCGGGGAGACTGGCGCGAGGAACATCTGTTTGTGCTGCGCCAATCTCTGGAGAACTATCGTCACCTACTCAAGCAGATGGAAGTCTGTGATGGGGAGTTGGAGAAAGTGCTGGCCAAAGTGGTGGTCAATCCGGCCACTGTGGTGGAGGCAGAGCGCCCGAAAAATCCACCCGCGGCGGAGCCCAAATCCAAAAGACAGAAAAGATTCAAGAAACTCAAGGCGGGAACGGGTCTCAAGCGAGACTTGTCCGCTGAATTGACGCGCATTTGCGGCGTGGATTTGACTCGCATCATAGGCTTGAACGTATTGGGCGTGCTGATCGTGATCTCGGAGATCGGCGTGGACATGAGCCGATGGCGCAACGCCAAAGCATTCTGCGCGTGGTTGGGGCTTTGTCCCGGCAACAAAATCAGCGGGGGCAAAGTCCTCAGCAGTCACACCGTCCACGTAGTCAACCGCGTGGCCATATTGCTGCGCACGGTGGCTCCGGCCGTCGGCCGATCAGACACCTGGCTTGGGATATTTCATCGTCGCATGCGCGCCCGTATAGGACCGGCGGCCGCCAACACCGCCACCGCCCGCAAGCTGGCTTGCATGATCTACCATTTGCTCCAGTACAAGGAAGAGTATATCGATGTGGATTGCTTGATCTACCAGGAGAAAATTCGCAAAAGCCGCATAGCGAAGCTGTGCAAACAGGCGGAGGAACTTGGCTTCGAGGTGATCAAAAAGCAA
>QIAN01000058.1 GCA_003225005.1 Acidobacteriota bacterium
ATTTTACGCTCCTCGATCAGCTCGTTGACCAACTCCAGGCGGCGGGTGTTCAGGTGGGGATTCGTATCGAAGGTTGGCATCCCATGTGGGCTGGGGGCCAGCCGTGCGAGGGATTTGGAGGCCAGTTGCATATTCCGGGGCATGTGAATAAGGATTCCGGAGCGATGAGAATAGGGATTCCGGGAGGATGTGGATACGGATTCCGGGGATGTGAATAAAGATTCCGGGGATGTGAATAAACCGGGCGAGGAGTCAGGCGGGACAGAACCCGGGTCGATATTAGCATCTCGGGATCGAGCTTTCTGAGTTGGAGTAGAAGGTGGCGTTGGACAACCAATGGGGGATTTCTCCTCGGGTTAGAGGAGGAATCGAATGCCCCAGAAAGGTCTGTCCATGCGCAAAATCAAGGAAGTGTTGCGGCTGCGGTACGATCTCGGGCTACTCGAGAACGAGATCGCGCGTAGTTGTTCGATCAGCCAATCCAGCGTTAATCGTTACCTGGAACGAGCGTCGGCAGCGGGTCTCAGCTGGCCTCTTCCCGAGGATTGTGACGATGGTCGGCTAAATGAATTGCTTTTTCCGGCTGCGCCTGCGGGCGGCAGTCCACCGGCGCGGGCGCCCCTGGATTGCGCAGCCATCCATCACCAGCTGCAGAGCAACAAGCATGTGACGTTGCAACTGCTCTGGGAAGAATATCGCCAGAGCCAGCCCGAGGGATATCGCTACAGTCGCTTCTGCGAGTTGTACCAGCGCTGGCGGCGCAAGCAAGATGTGGTTCTACGCCAGGAGCACCGGGCGGGCGACAAAACCTTCGTCGACTGGGCCGGTGCCACCATTCCGATCTACGATCGCGACACCGGGGAAGCGCAACCGGCCTCGCTCTTCGTAGCCGCACTGGGCGCCAGTTCCTACACCTTCGCCCACGCCACCCTCAGCCAAGACCTTTCCAATTGGATCGAGTGTCACGTCTTGGCCTTGGAGTTCTTCCAGGGCACGAGCCAGTTAATCGTTCCCGACAATCCCCGCACCGGCGTCACGCGTGCCTGCCGCTATGAGCCCGATCTGAATCGCACCTACCTGGAGATGGCGCGGTTTTATAACGTCGCCATCATGCCGGCGCGCCCCTACAAAGCTCGGGACAAAGCGAAAGTCGAGGTAGCCGTGCTCCTGGCCGAACGCTGGCTGATTGCCGTGCTGCGCCACGAAAAATTCTTCTCCCTTGCCGAACTCAACCAAGCCCTGGCGAAACTGCTCGAGCGCTTGAATCAACGTCCTTTCCGCAAGCGGGAAGGGACCCGGGCCTCGCTCTATGCCACCCTGGATCGACCCGCATTGCAGCCGCTTCCGGCCGAGCGCTATGTCATGTCCGAGTGGAAGACGGTGCGCGTGAACATCGACTACCACGTTGAGGTCGATCGCCACTATTACAGCGTTCCTTATCAACTCGTCGGCGAGCAACTGGAAGCACGTTCCACTGCTCACACTGTAGAGATCTTCCATCGCGGAAAACGCGTGGCGTCGCACGTACGCAGCTTCACCGCCTACCACCACACCACCGTGCACGAGCATAGACCCAGGAGCCACCAGGCTCATCTGGAGTGGACCCCCTCGCGGTTGATTCACTGGGGAGAGAGCGTGGGCGAGGCCACGGCCCAAGTCACCCGCACCATCCTGGACAGCAAACCGCATCCGGAGATGGGCTATCGCGCCTGTCTGGGCATTCTCCGCCTGGCCAAGACCTATTCCAACCCTCGACTGGAAGCGGCCTGTCGACACGCCCTGACAGCACAGGCTTGTTCCTATCGAAGTTTGAAATCCATCCTCAAGCGAGGCTTGGACCGACAACCGAGCCTCACGCCGGAAGCGGAGCGCTCCAGTCCGCAGCATGAAAATCTCCGCGGCAGCCACTACTACCAATCCCCCAGCAAGCGGGTGCAATAGGCACCTATTTTAAGGAGACGACATATGTTGAATCAGCCCACGATGGACAAACTGCACACCATGAAACTGTACGGGATGGCCGATGCCTTCCGTGCGCAACTGGAAACCACCGAATCGCACCAACTCAGTTTCGAAGAACGCTTTGCTCTGTTGGTCGATCAGCAGTGGCTGTGGAAAGAGAATCGAGCCCTGGGGCGCCGCCTGCGCACCGCCAAGTTGAAACAGCGTGCCGTGATCGAAGATGTCGACTACCAGCATCCCCGCGGGCTGGATCGCAAGCTGTTGCGCACCCTGGCCAGCAGTGCCTGGGTGCGGCAAAAACTGAACCTCGTCTTCAACGGCCCCACCGGCGTGGGCAAGAGTTGGCTGGCCTGTGCCCTGGCCCAGAAAGCATGCCGGGACGGCTTCTCGGTTCTGCACAAGAAAACCAGCGAGTTGTTTCGGGAATTGGCCATCGCCCAAGCCGATGGCAGCTTGGGTCGGATGCTGTCTCGGTTGGCAGAGATCGATGTGCTCTTGCTCGATGATTTTGCCATGGCGCCCCTGAAAGACAGCGAGCGCCGCGACTTTCTGGAGGTCTGCGACGACCGTTATCAGCGCCGCTCCATGATTCTGACCTCGCAGATGCCGGTGGTTCACTGGCACGAGCAGATCGGCGATCCCACCATCGCCGACAGCATCCTCGACCGGCTGCTCCACAACGCCTATCGCCTGGAACTCAACGGTGAGTCCATACGCAAGAAACTCGGCTGCAAGCCCGAGGAACCCGAATCGGAGGATGGCCAATGAGTGCGGGAACACGGCTCCAACTGAAGCAGCCCAGCGGCTGGTTTGCCGCTGGCCGGGAAATCGCCTGCGCTCTCCAACTGCTTTCCGATGCCACCTTCAAACTGTTCGTCTGGATCTGCTTACATGCCGAGCGCAGCCGAGGGACTCTTGCGGCTACGCCGGCAGAGTTGGCCAGAATACTCGACAAGAAGGAAAGCGATGTCCAGGTTGCCCTCGCAGAGCTCCAGCGCCAAGGTCTCTGTACTCTCAGCCCCGAAGGCGTCCTCCAGATTCGCGATCGCTTCTGGCCATACCAACGCCAGTGCGATTCCATTCCCAGCCAAGACTCACGAGACTATGTGGAGAAAGTGAAGCATCTGTTTCTGGAGCGCCGCTGCGTACAGAGTAGCTTTACGGCTGCCGATGAGAAACTGGCTCTGTCGCTCTATCGTCGGGGCGTTTCCCTGATCCACGTCGAGCGCGCCATTTTGCTGGGCGCCGTGCGCAAGTACGCTGCGGTCCGCCAAAACGGACGCGGCACGCCGATCAGCAGCTTGCACTACTTCACCAATCTGTTCGAGGAAGTCCAACAGGAAATATCGACTCACTACTGGACCTATATCGCGCACAAGGTGAAGACATTTGAACAAACAGAGCTTTGGGCTACCCCAGGCCGGCAGCGATCTGCTGTGGAAAAGTGAAATGCGACCCGAAAAAGGACAAAACCGGGGATGCTATGGGTCGACCGAGTCGGGAATCGTCGCTCTCCGGCGATCCTGGCTGCGAAATTTTCTGAGAAAAAAGGGGATCAGCACGAAACAGCAGAAAACGAGCGAAGAACGAAAGAACTGCTTTCACATCAGGGGGAAACTAGAGACGGAAACCATGACAAAAAACGGAGACGAAACAATGTTGAATCGTTCACCGCCTTGATTGATGTCCAAGGT
>QIAN01000391.1 GCA_003225005.1 Acidobacteriota bacterium
CGCGGAATAGACCAATCCCAGGAGTTCCTGGACTTCAAAGCTTTCTGGAGCTTCGCGCACTAGGTTCTCCAGCTTTGCGGCAGCTTCCGAGTAATGGCCCGAGTCATATTCAGCTACGGCGGCCTGGAACTCGCGATCCAAATCCCGGCTCTGCGGCGGGCTGGCAGCCGCCGTTGCCGAAAGGCATGCCACGAGGGCCAAAGAGACTGAACAGATCAACCGGTTTCTCGTCATCACGATGTTTGCAGATTACCACCGCGCCGCAGCGAGCGGGAGTAGCACACTCAGGGAAAGCCAGAGCGAAAACAAAGGGCGCCCCGACCACATCAGGGCGCCCTTCGCGACGTGTCATTTGGGCCTAATAGTAAAACTTCAGAGCGAACTGGATCTGCCGCGAGTCATAGGGAGCGTCGCGGGTGGAGCCAATTTCACCGAAATTGGAATTGCTGAAATTGGTCGATCCGGAAATTGCAACAACACCGTTGCCGCCGAAACCGGGAGCGTTGAAGTTGGGGTGGTTGGCAATGTTGAATATCTCCGTCCGGAACTGCAGGCGCATGCGCTCGTTAAAAGGGATGTCCTTGAAGACGGAGAAGTCCAGTCGGTGGAAGCCCGGTCCGGGAACCTGAGCTGGGCCACCGCCCAGCGCAGAAATCCCACAATTGACAAGTGGGGCCCCTATAGCCGCTTGCGTGCACTTTGGGGGCTGAGTGAAAGCTTTGGAGTTTCCAAACCAGCTAAGCTTGCCATTTAGGTCCGTATGCAGGCCTAGATCCAAGGGTTGCCCAGGCACAAGGAGGTCATAGCAGCCTGTCCCGGTTGTGGTGCCGTTGGGGCAACCAAGCGTGATCGGCTGGCCACCTTGCAGGGTGGTGATCCACTGAACGCTCCAGCCACCGACAAGTTTGTCTGCCGCGCCGGTAGCGCTGGACATGAACTTCTTGCCTTTGCCGAAGGGGAGTTGATAGCCGCCGCTCAAGTGGAAGACATTGCGGATATCGAACGAAGCAAGTCCGCGATCGTGCTGAATCCCAACACCCGGAACGTCTGGAGCCCGATACCCTCTGAGGCTTCCGCCGTTCAGCAAATCGCCGGCGTCCGATAGTGTCTTCGACCATGTGTAGGTGGCCAGGAAGTTGAAGCCGCCCGAAAACTGCTTTTCGACCTTTGTTTGCAGTCCGTGGTAAGCACTACTCCCCTCGGTGGCCGCGTAGCTTGCCCCCCGGCTAAAATCCTGAAACGGCAGGAATTGCGACGTTTTCTCGCCGGCTGGCAAGCTCGCAGGCAAGATTTGGCTGACGTTGTTGGAACTCGGAAACGACTCCAAATGGCGCGCCAGCGACGTCACGTAAGCTGCTTGAACGGACATCGAGTGAGTCAGTTGATACTGCAGGGTGAGATTGCCGCTCATGGAGTAAGGAGTCTGGTAGTTGAATTGGATTCCGCGTAACGACAACCCGGATGCGAGAACCTGGAGTGGACTGAGCGGGTTGCATGAAAAACCAGACTCAAAGGTCGGAGTGTTGCCCGTGGCGGCAGTAGCGGGACAGCCCACATAGTTGGTGGGGACTTGAGACGGAATTGTGGCCGTTCCACTACTGCTGTCTCCGTAGGAGAAATTGAACTGGAAGGGATAGTTCTCGCCGATATTGGGCGAAAACCCTCGGTTCTCAAAGCCGTTGTAGAAAATGCCGAAACCGCCACGCGCGACTAACTTGGGACTAACTTGATAGGCGAAGCCCACCCTGGGTGCAAAGTTGTTCTTCTGAGAATTGCCAAGCCCCCCGCCGTAAGCATCGGTGGCGAGGCACTTAATACCGTCTTGAGCGAGCAAAGTGGTGAAGCTTACAGAGACGAAAGTGTTGTTGCAAGAGTTCTTGCCCCCGGGCATCAAGTAGGTCGGACCGTTGAGCGGACCGCCCGATGGAATGAAGTTAGCCTGATTTCCATGGTGCTCGTAGACCAGCCCAAAGAAATCCCAGCGAAGGCCGAGGTTGACAGTCAGCTTGCGGGTGAGCTTGATGTCGTCGTTACCATACACACCGTAATAGTTTTTGCCGTTGTCCGTAAGAGAGATATTTGAGAGGAAGATCTGAGTCGGGCCACCGAGGAATCCAACCGTGCCGCCATTCGCAGCGGCAGCCGGTGTTAGCAGGAAATTGGCGATACCGGTATTGCTGTTGGAGTTGTTGGGAATGTCCGTGTAGTTACCGTTGAAATCGAATTCTCCGCGCGACCAGGGAGGCTGGAGCGTCGAGAACTTAACGTGCTGATACTCGATCCCCATCTTGAAAGTATGTTTGCCGTAGATCTTGGTGACGTCGTCGGTGAGTTGGATCGTTGAGGTGACTTCGTCCGAGGGCAGGAAGGCATTGCTGCCGAGTGTCTGCAAGCCGTTGATTCCGAAAGCGGGAAGTCCGCCATTCAGAGCCTGTACAGGGACACCCAGAATGTTAAAATCTGCAGGAATGCCCGCCCCACCTGTCCCCTTGAGATTACTAGCCTCCGGCGAATAGCGCGAGGTGTGAAGGTAATTCAAGCCGGCGCGAGCTACGTTTACTAGGGAGGGCGAAAATGTATGGGTATAGCCGAGGGCGCTTTGCTGCGCATTCGCCGTTTGCGTTCCTTGCTGGAAGCCGCCGCCGTCCGCAATCCCACCAAAGATGCCTGGAATAAGCTGGGGGTCGTCGACAAAACTAAAGCGGAAAAACAGAGTGTCCTTTTGGCTAAAGTTGATGTCCATCCGCGAGTCAAACGCGTTGCGATGTTCATCGAGCTTCGGTGAATTGGCGAAATTACTGGAAATCCCGGCGCTTGTCGGCAGCGGATAGAGCTTCAAGAGGGCGATGGCATTCGGGTCCAATCGCCCATTCTGAATCTGATTCAAGCCGCAGGCAGCGAGAGTGAAAGTCACTGTACTGGCCGGGCATGTGCCGAAAGGAGTCCTTACGAATCCCGAGGACACAGCAAATAGACCAGACACGGAGTCGACTTGGCCCGCTGTGACCGCGCGTGTTGTTGTGGGGTCAAAAACGGTTCCTGTTGGAACGGTTTGTTGGTTAGCTGCGGGGCAGGGTTGTCCAGCAGCGGGCAGTACCGAGCACAAAACTGTGTTTTGTGTTCCCTTTTGAAAAGTAATGAGGTCCGAAAGGTTTGTGAAGCCGGAGTTTCGCTCTGCTACTGTGGGAACAGCGCCCGTGAGAATCGTTCCTTGGATTCTTCGGAATCCCTCGTAGTCGCCGAAGAAGAAGACCTTGTTTTTGCCGTTAAACAGTTTAGGAATTACGACCGGTCCACCGGCGGAAACTCCAAACTGGTTCTGGCGCAATTCACCTTTGGGTCTACCCCCGGCATTTTCAAAAAAATCTGCGGCGTCGAGTTTGTCATTGCGGAAAAACTCCCAAACGGCGCCGTGCAGTTCGTTGGTGCCCGATTTGATCGTGGCGTTCAGAACGGCGGCACCGGAGCGGCCATACTCGGCGCTAAATCCTGTCGTTTGGACTTTGAATTCTTCAATCGCATCCACCGGGGGCAGCACCACAAAGTTGGTCCCGTTGAGGAAGTCCACGGTGTCCGAATTGTTGTCAATGCCGTCGAGCAAGTAATTGTTCTGGGCGGGCCGATTGCCATTGGCTGCGAAGGCACCACTGGCGGCGTTGCCGCGCGTATCGGCCTGAGGCGTGTTCACACCAGCAGCAAGCTGAGCCAGAAAGGTAAAATTGCGCCCGTTCAGGGGCAAATCATTAACACTGCGCGAATCAACAACCTGACCGACGGAACCGCTTTGGGTTTCGAGCACAGGAGGAGCCGCGGATACTTCCACGATCTCGGTCACTGAGCCAGGCTTGAGAGCGAAATTGATCACTACGTCGGCGCCCACGTTAACCGGAATGTTCGTTTGCGTAATGGTCTGGAATCCTTGGAGAGACGCCGTGAGCTTGTAAGTTCCGATTTTGACGGGCGTGAACTTGTAGCCACCATCCGTCGCGGTTGTCGTCGAGAGCGCGGCGCTCGTTCCTTCATTCGTAAGCGTAACTTTAGCGCCATTGACTGGCGCCCCCGAGGCGTCCGTAACGGTCCCCAGAATCGTGCCGGTGTCCACTTGCGCATGGAGAGGGGGCGCACAAAGGAACAGAAGCAACAGCACGGTCGACATCGTCAAGGATGCTCGCAGGAACCCGTATGAAATAGCCTTACGGTTCATAACCGTTCCTCCTCAGTCTCTTTGCACCAAAGCGCAGCAACTCTTGCAAGCGCTTGCACTCCAGGCCAACTCCTCGACTACTACAGGGAACTGAAAAACACGTTCCCTGAGCCTTCCTCGAACAGTTTCTGCGAACGGCGGCTTGACCTATCAACCGATCGAACGCGCGAAGGGAGAGCAGATACCGCTCCACGGCACCGATGTATATTTTTCTTGAGACGCTTGAGCGCCAGAAAGGATGTATGACACGATACCAATCGGGCCCCCAAACCACTTAAGCGCTTAACCTAGTGGCCAAGCTAATACACCGTTCATTGCATGTTGTCAAGCAAATTTTTTCATCTATACTTCCGCGGTGGCTAACGGCTCCCGGAAGGCGGGAGACAAATCTGGTCTGCCTGCGAGCGGCTAAGTAGTCGAATATGGGTCTAACGATTCGTGATGTCGCGAAGGCTGCAGGCGTCTCTACTGCCACTGTGTCGAACGTTTTGAACAAGACGGGCAAAGTAGGACGGCGCACGCATCTCTTAGTGCTCTCGACAGTTAAACGCCTCGGGTACTTCCCTAACGTTCATGCGCGGCACCTCGCTTCGCATGACAGCCGCACACTCGGAATCATTGTGTCGGAC
>QIAN01000392.1 GCA_003225005.1 Acidobacteriota bacterium
GTCTACGTTCGGGGCTTTGGCGAACCGGACATCCACGTTGGTACCGCCTTTGAAATCGATGCCGTAATAGAGGCCGCCCTTTTGCCAGATGGAGATCCAGCCTGCCAACAATAAAATGGCGCTAAGAGCATAGAAATACTTGGCTTTGCCCATCCAGTCGAAATTGGGCTGTTTAAAGAACTCGATCATGCCGACCTTTGCTTCCCTTCCTTAGACTCCAGACGCTTGCCGATTGTTCCCGGTGCGCTGGATGATCCAAGCGGGTCGTAGCCCGCCATATTGCCGATTCCGGGCCACCGAACCAATCCCCCCGGAGTACACAAAAAGCATGGGAGGGCAGGTTTGATAGTCCTGGTACGGCTTAAATGCTCAATTCTGCCTGCCGTTCCATCTTTGACAGGTGGTACTGGGAAATCGTCTTCGAGACAAAGATCGCAGTGAAAACGTTCGCGATCAAACCGACGGTCAATGTGACGGCGAAGCCCTTGATCGGGCCAGTGCCGAAGTAGAACAGGAAAAAGGCTGAGACGACGGTCGTGACGTGGGTGTCGATAATCGTGAGGAACGCTTTGTCAAAGCCAGCGTCCACGGAAGCCGCCGCCGACTTGCCGTTGCGAAGCTCCTCACGGATGCGTTCGAACACCAGAACGTTTGAGTCCACGCCCATACCGATGGTCAAGATGACGCCTGCAATGCCGGGCAAAGTGAGCGTAGCTCCCGCGAGGCTGAGAACGGCCAGAAGCAAAAGAAGGTTCAGAACCAAAGCGAGCACTGCATTGGCACCGGAAAGACGGTAATAGAAGACCATGAAGACCATTACGACGAGCAAGCTCAGAACCGACGCCTGAACGCCGTGACGGATGGAATCCTGACCGAGCGATGGTCCAACTGTTCGCTGTTCCAAATATTTAATGGAAGCGGGAAGAGCGCCGGCGCGAAGAACGAGGGCGAGGTCGTGCGCCGATTCCTGGCTGAAGTTGCCTTCGATCATGCCTTGATCGTCAATCCGGCCATTGATGCTCGGAGCGGACTCGATTCTGTGATCGAGCACGATGGCGAGTTGGCGGTGAAGATTCGCTTCCGTAAACGGGCCGAACCGCTTCGCCGCATCCTGCGATAGCGTGAAATTCACTTGCCACTGGCCTGGATTGTTCGGATTGCTGTGAGTTTCCTGTGCGGTACGCAAATCCTTGCCGGTAACGATTGGAGCGCGGCTCACGATGTACCAAAGTTCTGCTGAAGGCGTCGCGCCTGGCGTGCTACGGGTGTCACTCTTGCCCGGCATGAGTTCCGTGCCTGCCGGTAGAATTCCGTTGTTAGCGGCAAGAGCTTCGGCTTGCGACGTGTAGGCAGTGGGACTCTCGACGAGACGCAGTTCCAACTGACCGCCGGTTTGAATAACGCCGCGAGCGCGCGCCGGATCGCCTTCGCCCGGCAGTTGAATCAGGATTTCGTTGTCTTTGCGGCCGTGAAATTGAACAATCGGCTCGGTCAAACCGAGCTGGTTAATACGGCGCTCAACCGTTTCCTTGGACTGACTCATTGTGGATTCTTGAATGCTGGCGATAGCAGACTGGCGAAGCGTCAGCGTATAGCCGTTCGGCTCGCCCGCGGCGCTCGAAGCGTCCCAATAATTTCCATACTGCTGGGTAATAAAATCGCGAAACGCCGAGCCCTGCGCCGAATCGACATTGCGCACGAGAATGTGCGTGTCGTCCACACGGCGAATTTCATCGAACGGAATTTTCTTGTCGCGCAGCTGCTTGTTGAGCCGGTCCACCATCTGGTCCGTCTCTTGCGCAATAGCGTCCTGCACCTGCACCTGAATAATCAGGTGCGTGCCGCCCTGCAGGTCGAGACCGAGCTTGATCTGATGGCTGAAGTTGTCCTTCATCTGTGCGACGGACGTCGGAAACGTCGGCCACCCGATCAGCAGATAGATCGAGAACAGAATCACAAAAACAATGAATACTGCTTTCCACTTCAAATTAGGATTCATGATTGGGAAGTTGCGCGCGGAATCCGGCGGCAGGTGGTCCTATTTGGCATCTTCCGATGCCTCCACCTGCGCAATCGCCGAACGCGCGATGCGGATTTTTACCTGATCGGCGATTTTTAGAATAATTGTGTCGCCGTCAATTCCATTGACCGTGCCGTAGATGCCGCCAGACGTGACCACTTTGTCGCCGCTCTTGAGCGCCTGCAGCATGGCCTGAACTTTCTTGCGCTGCCGCTGCTGCGGCAGGATGAGCATCACATAAAAAATGCCCATGACGATGATCATCATCG
>QIAN01000393.1 GCA_003225005.1 Acidobacteriota bacterium
TCGGGGGGAACGCCGAGCAACCCGGTTTTCTACACATGGGTGGTGGACACGCTGCCTCCGGCAATGCCTTTGGTTACCTCGCATCCCTCCGATCCGTCCGGCACCGCCAATGCGACGTTCAGTTTCTCCGATGCGCATCAAGGCGTCGCCTTCCTGTGCAGCCTGGATGGTCCCGCGACGTTCTGCAACGGGATCACCACCTACGTGGGGCTCGCTGATGGCAGCCACACATTCTCTGTTACTGCGAGGGACACCGCCGGAAATCAAAGCGCGGCGAATGTGTTCAGTTGGACGATCCACACCACGACCCCGCCGTCTCCGCACATCGACAGCGGGCCCACCGCCCTGTCGAATCAGATTGCGCCGGCATTTTCGTTTTCAGATGCTCAGGCTGGTGTTGTGTTCAGCTGCCAATTGGACGCGGCACAGCCAGCACCCTGCTCTTCGCCGGCAGTCTATGTCGGACTGGCCGACGGAATTCATACATTTTCAGTGATTGCCAGCGACCCAAATTCGGGCAGATCGAGCACGCCGGCGACGGTTCCTTGGACCAAGGACACAACACCTCCCAGAGTCAGTTGCTGCAGCGGATCAGCAACAGTTGTGATTCCTGACCCAGCCATCTTTTATTTCAACTCCGGCTCGAGCGATGTGGTGAGCTTCCTGTGCAGCTTGGATGGAGCCGCCTTCGCGTCTTGCACTTCACCGGTCACTCTGTCTATCAGCACCCCAGGCGACCACGCGTTTGCCGTCAAAGGAATCGATGCCGCCGGAAACGTTGGAGACGCTTCCTTCGGGGGTGTGCACGTCACCAATTGTCGCTGCCAGATTCCTGGGGATTACTCGAGCCCTGTGTTTAACGACCAGATTAGTGCAACATCGCAAAACTTCAAAGTGAGGGTTACACACTCTGCTAACTCCGGCGGCACTGTCCTTTACACTCTGCCCAGTACCGCCCGCGGTTGGCAGTTCAGCCCCGATCAGATGCACTTTGTGTTTCTGAGCTCGCTTCCATACCCCAACAGCCCGCTCGAGGCGACCGTGCTCGACCTAAGCACTTCTCCCGCCAAGCGGATCCTTACCATCTCGAATGTTGGTGGCGCAATAGAGTTCAGCCCGTCCGGCACCTATCTCATGGTTGTCGGCGCTCCTTTGTTTTCGGGAAACTCTTCCCAATACTCGGTATCCGTCTATCGAGTTGGAGATATATCCAGAGGGGTGTTGGTGTACTCGACAACTTCTTTTGGCGCGACGGCTGCCTGGGGTTTCAGCAACAGCGGCGTTCAAGCAGCGGAGACCTCGTTTTTGTTTGCGTTTGCTGCCTCAGGTCAGGAAACGGTGACGTGGAACGTGGCCTACCTGCCGACCGGCAAACAGACGATTTCCCAGACCTCGACTCTTGGCAATACATTCTGGCGATTCAACCCCTGCGGGAATATCATTGCTCTCGTCAGCAACAAACCTGGCTTCTCAGAACAAGTGGACTTGTTCAGCACCGAGACTGGCGCGCACCTCGGTGGGACTTCATTTCCGGTTCAAAACGTAACGATCAGTTCGACGGTGGACAATACTGGGAACGGACAAGAGGTCGGGAAGATCACCAATCCGCAACAGACGATTGTCATCGCACAAGACAATTGTGGTCCGAACACCAAGAATGGAAGTAATGTGACCGTCTCTCCTGTCTGCTCTCGGACCAACAGCAGCCCGGTCACAGTGACATTCAGTAACGTGAGCCAGGACGGCGGGACGGGGGTGAACCAGAGTTCAACCGGGAATACGCCACCCGGAGATTTCCAAATCGGAAATCCGCCTGTCTATTACGACATTGCGACCAGTGCGACGTACTCTGGCGACATCACGATCTGCATCAACTACGCGGGCATTACATTCTCCGGAACGCCGCGCCTCTTCCATTACGAAAATGGCGCCTGGGTGGATCGCACGACCTCGGTCGATTCGACCACTCAGACCGTCTGTGCCACAGTCAGTTCACTTTCGCCCTTTGCTTTGTTCTCCCAGCCGGCGCCGCAGGCTCCGGCCATTACGAGCGCTGACAGCGCGACGTTCCAACTCGGAGCTGCTGGAGGATTCACCGTACTCAGCAGCGGCAGTCCGACGTCCGCGCTTTCTGAATCAGGGGCGCTGCCTGCTGGCGTGAGTTTCGTGGATAATCACGACGGATCTGCGGTTCTCACAGGAACCCCCACTGCAGGAGGAACGTTCAATCTAGCGATTTCTGCCACGAACGCGGCGGGCAACACCACTCAGAACTTCGTTCTCACGGTTAGCGGCGCGGTGATTGCCCCGTTTACGCTGGCAACTTCCTTCACTCCCCCCACTATTCTTATGACCGGGATTTCTACTCTGTCGTTCACCATCACCAATCCCAATGCGTCGGTGTCCCTCAGCGTCGACGGCGGCGTCATCGTT
>QIAN01000394.1 GCA_003225005.1 Acidobacteriota bacterium
AAGCCAGGAAGGACGCGGCGAAATTCGGATGAGGCGGGAGCGACCCCACCCTTTGACGCACCGTGCGTCACGGCTTCTGTGGGGTCGCTCCCGCCTCAGTCACGCGCAGCGCGTGACCCATTTAGCCGCGTCCCAGTGCCGGAGGTTCGGAGTTGTAAGACAACGTCCACTACACCCCGTAAGGGAGAAAGTAAGGACAAGGATCAAAGCCCCCGCAATACAACCCAAGACGGTAACCTTCCCAGGTTCATGATGAGCAGGGCATCGAAGGTGTCTTGGACCGGCATGGCTAATTCAGTGATGATCCTGGTTTTCCTGACGGTGGCTCCCTCGTGGCTTCGCAAATTTCCCGAAAAAAACAAACTTTCTGATTGAGGTTTTCCCTTTTCGAGGCCTCTTAATAGTAGGGGGTTCGATTGCTTCAAAGAGCCTCGATCGCTGTTTGCAGTGTGGGAAGGTCAACGGCGCACCCGTGACGCCATGGAACTGCTGGAGGGAGCCTCCGAGTGGCCGGTCCCCGAAAGAAAAATGGCAAATCACAAAGATTCTCCGTGAGGATTTCCTCTCTCGAGGGCCTCTTAGTAAATAGGGGGGAGTTCACGTTGAAATTCCCCGTAGGCCCGGTGAAGCCGTTTCTTATGCTAATGCGGGGGAAAGGTTTGGAGGCCTTTTCTGGCGCGGAAAGGTGAACGGTGCATGAAAGACACGGTTCACGCTGCGGTTCACCGTTCCGTTCACCTTTTCGGTGAAGGGAAGTTTTACGGAGCATTGAGGTTGCGTTTCACGCGGCCGTTGATTTTGGACAAGGGCAAAACACCGGAGTGGGCTGGAGCGACCCCACTTCGTTGCCACGGAAACCGTGGCGGTCGCTCCAGCCCACACGTTTTCCCAGGCGGATGCCGCTGGAGCTCTTGCGCCGGTACGCGCAGCACGGAGTCATAGGAGTAAAGGATGAGGTGCGCTGTCGAACAAAGCAGGCGCGAGCAGCGAACGAGCCGCATCCGCACAGCGCCCCTCTATCTCGCGGCGTAGAAGGGGTCTCAAGGCTGAGGGGATGAGAAACCTGCTCCAACCCGTGCTCCAGTCCCTGTGGGGTCTGACAAAAGAGGAACTCCCGGAGCTGATTGGAGAGCTCGAGTCCCTTAAAGCTACCGCCTGGACGCGTCTGATGGAGCCGGCGGCAGCGCCTGACCAGCATGACGAGCTCCTCGATGTGAAGGCAGCCGCAGAGCGCCTGGGTGTCAGCCGGGACTACTTATACCGCCATCACCGGCAATACGCTTTCACGCGGCGCCAGGGGCGCAAGTTGCTCTTCTCCGTGCTGGGCATCGATCGCCACATCAAACAGAGGTATTGACAACGGATATTATATGTGTGACAACAAATCACGACATGAGACGAGGCAGGCCGCGTACATCGGCGTCAAAGCGCCGGTCCAAGCTGTTGCACCACCGACTTACGATGGAGGAGTACCGCCAAGTGCGGGCAGCTGCGAAGCGGGAGGGGCTGCCGCTGTCGGAGTACGTCAGAAAGAAACTCCTGCAGGACGGTGCGAAATGAGTCGCGGACAAGGCCGAGTGTTCGAGCGCAAGGGCAGTCCCTATTTATGGGTGGCGTATTATAGTCACGGACGCGAAGAGCGCGAGGTTGCGCGCCACGTCCGCACTGGCGAGAAGCTGGATGCAACAACGGAAAAGAATCGCCACGAAGCCGAACGTTGGCTCAAGCATCGGCTCGGAGAAATTGCAGCCGAGAAGCACGGCGGCCGGTCGTTTGTCGGCCCATCGCAAGAGCGCATCACGGTTGCTGAATTGCTGGACGGACTCGAGCGCGACCTTAGGCTGCGCGACAAATGGAGAGCAGCGGTTGCCTCGAGCGCGAAGGCAGGCTGCGCGACAAATGGAGAGCAGCGGTTGCCTCGAGCGCGAAGGCAGTGCGGAAGCGCTTCGGCACTTGGCGTGCCGCTGAGCTCACGTCGGACGCCATCGGAAAGTACATCGAAGGGCTGCGCGAGGAAGGCTACCGCAATTCGACGATAAACCGCCGGACGCAACTTCTCGGACAAGCCTTCAACGTCGCTATTCGGGAAAGGAGACTTTCAATGGCTCCGTTCGTCCCGCACCTATCCGAGGTCGGGAATGAAAGGCAGGGCTTTTTCGAGACTGCGGACTTTGAAGCCGTTGTTGCGCACCTGCCCGAATACCTCCAAGACTTCGCCCGCTTCGGTTTCGTGACTGGCTGGCGCAAGGGCTCCATCGAATCGTTGCGCTGGTCGGACGTTGGCGACGATGTGATCTATCTCCGGGCGGCAAACTCCAAGACGCGGAAACCGGAAACCATGCCCCTCGAGGGTGAACTGCTTTCGATCATTGAACGGCGCCGCACGGCCGCCGTCATCCAAGAGGAGAACAAGGAGCCACGATTCGCAGAGTTTGTCTTTCATCACAAAGGCGAGCCGATTGGAGACTTCCGCAAGGCTTGGGCGACAGCCTGCAAGCGGGCCGGTGTAGGCCATCGGCTGTTCCATGACCTGCGGAGGACGGCGTCCCGCAATATGATCGACGCCGGCGTCCAGCAAGCCGTCGCCATGAAGATCACGGGGCATAAGACAGACAGCATGTTCAGGCGCTATGCCATCGTAAACGAGGACCAGAAGCGGGAGGCGCTCGCCAAGACGCAGAAGCACCTCGCGGATTCACCGGCTCGCAAGGTTGTGTCGATGGGAGGAGGGGACTGACTAACATTGTCCGAGAAAATGTCCGTGAACGGGGTACAACACCAGCCGAAACCAACCGAAAACTGACCGCCCTTTCCGCTGATTCTTTTGGCCCTTGTAGGCTGGGATTGTTTGGCGTAGGGCGAGAAATTTCCTTTACACCCGAAAGGTCGTCCGTTCAAATCGGACAGTGCCCACCATTGTGACGCAATGCCTTTCAGTTCAGTTGGTTAGAACGTTGCCACGGTCGTAAAGGTCGTCAAAAACCGTTGAAACACCTGGATCCGTGAATTTATTCACCAAAACAGCCAGGGCCATAAATTTCGTTCGGGTAATATCACGTCCCCACTGGCCATTCATTTAATAGCAGCCGCCCGCCTCTCAGTGCAGGCCGCCCAGCGAGTCCCTCTTCATCCCATACTCCGCCCCCCACGCATCCGTCATGTGACTGCGAATCTCCCACAGCTCAGGATAAAATTTGTGCCGCATTCCCTCTTCCAAAATCTCCACCGGCCGCCCTTTGAGGGAATTGGAACCGAACCCGATCGTTCGATGAATCAACTGCATATGTTCATACCGGAATTTCTGAAACAACTCATCGAATTCCGCCAGTGCTTCCGCCACGACGTAAGCGTCATCATGGCCATATTCCGAGTCATAGATCTTTTTTACGTTCAGCCCGTGTTTGTCCAAATAATTTTCCTTGAATGAATTCCAAATCGGCTGGTACAACCTCAGCAGCGCACGAAAACCAGGCGACTCCTGCCCGCTTCCATTCCCCAGCCGCTTCCGGATTTCCTG
>QIAN01000395.1 GCA_003225005.1 Acidobacteriota bacterium
GCCACAAAGGCCAGCAGCGGTGCTGGACCCTTCCACGATTTCTACGAGGCCTTGCTCACCAAAGGCATGAGGCCTTCGATGGCTCGCCTCACCTTGGCGCGGAAGATTGCGGCGATCACTTTGATAGTCTGGAAGAAAGGAGCACATTTCGACGCTGAACAACTGAAACCGCAAGCAGCTTGAGCGTCTCGGGCAGAGAGTCCGTTCCATCCCATGGGAAAAGCACATCCTTGGCGGTGGCCAGTCGGGTTCTTGTTGAGACGCTCGGGTCGAGAGAGAGTATCCACCCGGAAGTTAGGCGATTTGTGTGCTTCGGCACCGAGTCTCCAGGATTACCCTATGCCCTCTCGCATGACCCAAGAAAGCTATAGGCCAGAAGTCTCCGATAGGACCATGGTTGGCAACTCTGCAACCAACTTTGCTTACGAGTTTCAGAGAACCGGACGGCGCCGTCATGACAGCGGACATGAAACTACAGGGATGGGAAAGAAGGATCGGGGCCCCGTCGCTCCGCGGCTTACAGGGCCGCTCCGCGACGAATCAAAACGGTCAAGCAGCTAAAGAAAAAATGTCGTGCGGGCTGGATGCCGCGAGAATATTTCTGGCTTCCGGCTCAGGGAGAAGTGTTTCTTGCTTGACATCCCCTTTTATAGGACTTCCGGGTTGCATACACGAAATGGCTGTTTTTGTGATCGCAAGAGCGTTTAGCGGTACCCCGGATCCCAAGAAGAATCATGCCCATATGCCGTTTGTTGTAGTAGCATTGCCGGGGAGAGTAGGAGATTATGAAAGAGCCGCGTCTTTCAAAAGCCGAAACTCGCATTTTGGAGCAGTACTGGAAACTCGGCACCGCGTCCGTGCGCGAGGTCCTGGAAAGCCTCCCTGAGGACGAACGCGTTGCTTACACGACCGTGCAGACGCTCGTCTACAGGCTGGAGGAGAAGGGTGCGTTGCGAAAGGTAAAGAAGATCGGCAATGCCCAGCTCTTTCAGCCGGCCATCAACGAAACCCAACATCGCAGCAGACTCGTACGCGATTTGCTCGATCTCTTCGGCGGCTCGCCACGACTGCTCGTCTCTAATCTGCTCGAAAATGGCGCCCTTACCTTACGAGACCTGAAGGCGCTGCAGAGTGCGGCGAGCAGTGATAAAAATGGCCGCACCCGCGGAGGCAAACGTGCATGAGCATATCGCACGCGCGATGTACTACTTCAGCGTTCACCTGCTGTTTGCCTCGATTGTCGCCTCGGCGGCGTGGGCGTTAACATCAATTCTGCGCGCGAGCGCCACCACAAAATATTGGATCTGGGTTGCCACCGCATTCAATTTCGTTCTGCCTTCAGGAGCACTCATCGATAAGCTTTGGGCGCCGCACTTGACGTGGGCTAGGCCGCTCGCTGTTATTGGGGACCCAGTATGGGACATGACACAGGGCCGGATGGCCGTGATCCTCGGAGTTATATGGATGACCGGGGCCTTGTCTATGCTTAGCCGATTAATTTCGCGTATACGCAAAGAGCGTCGCGGGGCGAAAGTGCCGGACGGTCTGAACTATCGCGTCGACACGTCCAATTTCGTAACAGACGGCATTCCCGTGAGCTTTGGCGACAGCCATCCGAGTCCCGCAGTTCGCGGAGTCCTTTTCCCTCGTATCCTGCTTCCTACCGGCATCGATCGGCTGCTCAGTCAACGTGAATTCCGCGCTGTCCTGATTCACGAACTGGCCCATGCAAGACGGCGTGATAATTTAATCCGTTTACTTTATGAGGTTTCCTTGTGCGTCTTCTGGTTCCATCCGCTCATCTGGCTCGCTGGAGCGCGGCTTGCACTTTATCGCGAGCTCTCCTGCGACGAATCTGTCATCGGGCGCGCGCACGGACAAGCACTGGTTTCAGCGCTCGCCAAACTTGCGGTTTGCGAGCAAGGGGGAATTCTGCAAGCAACAGCCTCATCGCATCTGAGCTATCGCTTGGCCCGACTGGCCGAGCCGGCGCAAACGGCACACCGCGCAGCAAACCTCATATTGACCTCACTGTTCGCCGCTGTCATCAGCGCCGCTATCTTTCAAACAATCGCACATACCGCCTGCTGTTTCGTGCTGAAGCGATGACGACAGCACTGCTCCCCTCCGACTCGCTGAATCCAGTTGCACGGTCTATGTGAGACGTAGTAGCATTGCCGTCTGACGTAGTTGATTACCTTGCGGTGATTTGTCCGTCTCAATCTCTATTAGGGTGGCAGGATGACACCGCTCCTGCCGGGCAGGCTTAGGCAGACGGAGGCACAAAATGGCGACATCGGGATCCGCACAAGTGCCGGTGGAAGCTTTCTCGAGCCGTGTTTCGACCGCCCCAGTCACGAACCTTGCGCCGAGGCACTCTGCCCTCGTGCGCGTGACGCACTGGATCACTACTCTCTGCTTTTTCGCGCTGCTCGTGAGTGGCATCGAAATTGTGATCTCGCACCCGCGCTTCTACTGGGGCGAGACGGGCACCGTCTTGACGACTCCGTTGTTTCAACTCCCAATTCCTTCCTCAAGAAGATTGGTGCCGACGGGTTACGGCTATGTGCTGCCCGACGAGAACGGCTGGAGCCGGGCACTGCACTTTGAAGCTGCCTGGATCGCGGTGCTGACAGGCTTGCTGTACGTAATTTCCGGTCTGCTTACAAGGCATTTCCGAAAAGACTTGGTCCCCAGCAAGCCCGATCTCTCATGGCGGGCGCTCTTGACCTCCTTTGCAAAACCGTTGCGCTTTGAACGGCCGAGTGCGACAGAGGCTTCTTCCTACAATGGGCTCCAGCGCCTCACGTACCTGTTTGTGATCTTCGTTCTATTCCCCTTGGTCATCTGGAGCGGCTTGGCGATGTCCCTCGGCTTTGCCTCCGCCTTCCCGTGGTCCGTTACTCTGTTGGGCGGCCGTCAATCCGCTCGCACGATTCACTTCTTTGTCTCGCTGGCTTTGGTGCTGTTCCTGTTTGTCCACGTCCTAATGGTTTGCCTGGCCGGATTCTGGAGCCGCACAGGAGCGATGATCACCGGCCGCACCGGCACGGGTAAGGAGCACGCATGATCATTTCACGCCGAAAACTGATCGTATCCGGACTCGCAGCGACCGCGGGTGCATCGGGACTGGCAGTGGCAGCCCGCCTGGCGCAGAAGTATGGATTGGTTCCCCCCGATCATGGCGGAATCTACGGCCTCGGCGTAACGCTGACCTATGCCTCTCAGCGGCTGCTGACGAGGCATTCACTGGCGCGCGAATTCCCTCGAAACCGAATTTCGCCGCGTCCATTCCCGAACTACCTCGATCCCCTCACGGAAGACTTTAAGCGTCTTCAGGCGGGCGGATTTGCGGACTATCGGCTCTCCATAGATGGCATGGTCCATCAACCTGCGTCGTTCTCGATTGCTGACCTCAAGAGCTGTCCGTCTCGCAGCCACATCACCGAACTCGCGTGTGAAGAGGGCTGGTCCTACATCGCCGAATGGATTGGTGTGCCTCTCTCCCACGTCTTGCATCTTGTCGGGGTCCACCCACAAGCCAGATACGTCGTGTATGTCTCGATGGAACCCGATACGTGGGACAGCATCGATATGGCCGATGCTCTGCATCCGCAAACATTTCTCTGCTACGGCATGAATGGCAGTGAGCTTCCAGTAGCCCACGGTGGACCGCTTCGCATCCGGCTCCCTCGGCAAATCGGCTACAAGAACATAAAATTCATCACTCGCCTGACGGTCACGGACAATCTGAAACGGTTCGGTAAAGGCTGCGGCTCTGCGGGTTGCGAGGCAGGCTACGCCTGGTACACCGGCATCTGACCTAAATTGAAGGGAATCACCCGAATGAAACAAATCCCAATGTTCTTGCTGTTAGCGGCACTACTCATCTCCACGGTTGCTGTCTCCGGCAGGCAACTAGCGAGCCACGATAACTCTCCCGCGGACATACTTTAGGCAGATATTCCAAGTGCTTTGCTGAGCGTCGCTTACAGGGTCTTTCTCCCGAAATCTCGCCCTTAGTTGTACCCAAGTTATGCCGAATTTCCCACCACCCGCCACGCCTCTACACTCTGTCAACACAAGGCCGCGGAAAACGCCGTCTCGATTGTCCCACTGTGCTTCAGTCTCTTGCCGTATCCGTGAAAGCACGATACGTTCTATAAATTCATCAAAGCATCTCACTCGGATGGGAACCGTGGCACGAAGAGCGCCCCACGGTGCCAGCGCGAGTTATCACGCCGGATAACGTGATCCACGCACTCGATCCCAAGACCGTTACCGATTCGCCGGCGCGCGATGACAATAACAAGACTCATGGCGACGGAAGAACTTTTCGCGCGCCCCTGCCCGCAATCGCGCCGGGGTCGGTCGTTGAAGAAGAAGAGGCTTCGAAAGAAAGAGCGCCGTTTTTTGGGGCCGGTGTCGTCGTTCGAAACTATTTTGGGCGCCTGGTTCCAGTCCAGAGTTCGAAGCTCGTTCTTGAAGCGCCTGACTCCATGCCCCTGCGCTATGTGTTGCAAATGCTTCCCGACATGAAGGCGCAAAAAACTGAAGCAAGTGGCCGCGTGCGGATCGTTTTTGAGCAGGGACCGATGGATGCGCTGGACGAAGTCGAGGACTATCTGCCAAAGGAGATACCCGGGCAACCGCAAGTGGCGTTTTCGACCGGAGCTTCCTGGCAAGCCGTTGCCGAATTGCCAGAGGCTTTTGTAAACGAATGGCAGTACAGATTCTTTCCGCCTCTGGGCTTCCAGCAAAACCGTTGCCCCCACGGGTAAAGATGGCATTAGGCCCGGCGATTTTGACAGAAGAATTTTCAATGGAGGGGGATGGGTCGGTTAAGGCAGTCCTGCAGTTTGACACAGTGAAGCGGCGGCTCACGGTCGAGGAAGCCAAAGAGCTACGAGAAAAGGTCGTTTCTTTGCGCGAGGGCCCGGCGATTTTGGTTTATTTCGAACCGACGACCCAGGCGCTGATGAACCAGGGAAAAATGCGGGAGGCGTTTCTCCGGACATCGAGCGGTTTTGGTTCGGTCCCGATTTGTTCCGACCTCCCTACTTCTGGCGTGCGCGGTCAACTGGAGCCCTGGGTCGTCTTGCCAACTTCCCAGAACCCCGTTGGGCCCAGTTTCCGAGTAGCTGACTACTTATTCGGAATCGTGGACAGCAACCGGACATTTCTGCGAAAGCCGGCCATCCAGGTAAATGAGCAATTTGGAATGCGAGCTTCGACAACTAAAGGGCATTCTCCTTTCGGAACAGATTCGCCCGCAGCCCAACGACGGCTAAGCTGCCAGGCATCAATCTCGTGCTTGAATGCACCGAGGTAACACGCGAGTCCCTAATTTTTGGAAGCGGATAGCTCGTCCGAGTCACCGCCGTACTTTTTGAAATATGTGGCGAACGTTAGAACTCTTGCCATACTTCGCGATTGTGCAAATGTGCACTTAGCGTTTGAAGGTTCCGGCAACGTTGCGAAAGGCTCCGTTGTCGGTGGATTGCGAGTAATAATTAGGTCGTCAGCGTCACTCCAAGCGACAGAGCCCTAAATGACTTCTTTGCACGGTGCAGGAGAACCCTGAGGTACTCCCGTGACACACCTAAATCGTGGCAAACCTGGTTCTTGTTGCGCTCTTCGAGGAACACCTGTTCCAGCAACAGGCAATCCCTCTCCGATAGCTGGTCGAGAATATGGCGAACTTTCTGCCGCATTTGCCCGTTGGCTATTACATCCACAGCACCGATGGCTGGGTCGGGTACATTGGCTTCGGCCTCGTCCCCACTCGGAACCTCTTTGGAAGTCCTACGATAGTGTTCGCGCAATACGTTGTTGCAAACTGAATTGACGAAAGCTCCGAGGCTTTCCGGCTGGTGTATGTCTCGTTCGTTTCGCAGCGCCACCCAGACGCGTGTGAAAGTTTCCTGGCGAACATCTTCGATCGCAGAAGGAGAACTCAGGCGCCGGCGAAGTTTCAATCGAATCAGTTCGCTGAAATAGGAAACGAAGTGCTGCTGCGTTTGGACATCCCCGGAGCGAAGGCGCTCCAAATAGGATCCATCAAAGGAGCAAAATTGCATTGGCATTCGGTTTTCTCCTGCAAACAGGGGTTCGAACGACGGCCTTTTTTCTCGGCCGTTCGCGGCGTGGGGGTAAGTATTGGTGTCAGCGCGGTCCGCTCCGGCGGGTTCGCGTGTCAGCTTGGTAGGGTGAAATAGCTCCGCATGAACAGGCTGATCATTTACCACAAGGCTAGCACCGGTTATTTCTTTGCCTTGAATGTGCACATCCAGTCCGATTCCCGGCGAAGGGAATGCCTGCTGCCGGGCATCTACCCCTCTCGCCAGCCAGCGGGTAATCTCTTCGGCTGCGGTGGATTCTCGATCCTGCTCTGGTGACTCAAGCGCATCGATGGCGCAGCTTCGCAGCAGCTTTGGCCAGAGCTTGCGGAGTGTTTCTTGGCTGCCAAACAGGTCGGCTCCTGCGATTATTCCTCCCACAACAAACACTGCGCCGTTGCAATCTGTTGGCACTGGAAACCTTTCGGCCCACTCATTGAGTCTGGCGTCATGGTTGAGAAAGATGGCCTGCAAGGCATCTGAGGGAGAACGAGAGTCCATCGCCCGCATCTTCCGGGACACTTCTCGCCAGACAGCCGCTTGGTTTGCCTTCGGCCCACGCGCCCCGCGATCACAGTCAGCGGCCCCGCATGCCATCATTGCTCGGAGCACATAGTGAGACGAACTGTGGCCGCTCGAAAACGTCTGCGTGCGATATCCCCATCGGCCACGCTCTATGCAACTAACGGGAAGCGGAATCTGCGTATCGGGAGGAATCATTACACTGGAATTCACAACGCGATTCTGTTTGCATCCGACAAGGTGTTCGCCCGCCATCACGAAGACCATACGTTCGGAACGATTGATAATGTTGACGAGCGACACCCGGCCGCCTTCTGTGAATTCCGTGATCTCGATGCTTCGTGCTTCAAGAGCTTCGTCCAGAGTCATGTAATCCAAGTGGCTGACGACAGGCCAGCGAAGCGGAAAGACCTCCAGCGCGCCATGTTTCTGGGGGCGTTCGATTTCCACTTGCTTAAGCGTGTCGGACAGGCAGAACGGTTTCAAAGACAATGGGCCTCCCTCGTGCCGACATTGGCGGGACAAAGGCGCCAATGCCGGCTGCAGCGAATTCAACGCCGCGGGAAATATCTCTTGGCCACAAACTTGTAGCTTCAAAAGTTCTTTCCTTGCTAACTTAGTCGAAATGCTCTCTACCTCTTATGAGAAAATTCCTGAAAACATTTCAGTTTGGAGTCCGTATTGTTGTTCGGGTATCATTTGCTCGCCAAGGTCCAGGGCTTGCTTTTTCGGGTTTTCGCATGCCAAGCAGTTCTTCACTATCGCCACAAGATTTCGAGCGGTTCCTATACTGGCTTGAGCCGAACAGAGAGACGGCGGCCCAGAAATATCAGGAGATACACCAGAAGTTGACCCGGTATTTCTATTTCAAAGGCTGCAAGTGCCCCGAGGATTTAACGGACGAAACAGTCGATCGAGTTGCAATCAGGGTCCTCCGCGAGCCACTACCTGCATTTTCCGACGGCCATCTCAAGTTGTTCTATGGATTCGCCAAGAACGTATACTTGGAATATCTTAAATATGTCGGGCGTTTTGAATCTTTTGAACCAGGCTCCGTTGAGGCGCCGGTAGGCACTGAAGGCGCGGCATGGCTATTGGCGATCTTAGAAGATACCAATTCCGGAGACGCCACCGCTGAGCAACAGCACCGATGCCTTGACAGATGTCTGAAGCGGATCGCCGCCGCCGACCGAGAACTGCTGCTCCATTACTACAATTATCCCCGGGGAGAGAAAGCCACACATCGAAAAGCCATCGCGAAAGATTGGCACATCACCTTGAATGCTCTTAGAATTAGAATATGCCGGTTACAATCTAAAGTTGGGTACTGCGTGAAGCGATGCTTAGGATCTGAAGCCCTTGCGCAGGTGCAATGATGACGAAACGCGAACGACTACGAGATGAACAAAAACTTCGCCGTTATCTCCTTGGACGATGTTCGCCGCAGGAATCTGATGAAATCGAGGAAGCCATTGTAATCGAAAGCGACGTGTCGGACCTGCTAGAAGTTCTAGAAAATGAGATTACGGAGGACTACGTTACTGGCGAACTGGATGACGCGGACCGGCTCTCCTTCGAACGGGAGTTCCTCAATAATGAAGAAAGGCTGCGAAATGTGCGGTTCTCTGCGATGCTGCTTGATCGACCGGATATCGTTGAAAACTTGGGGCGGCGGGAGATTCCGGCGCGGGAAAACAGTATTCAAAGTAGATCTTCAATTTTCGAGAGGACGAGCCCGCCAACTTTCGGGCTTGGCAGCGACGAACACTCTTTGTCTTCTATAAAAGCGGGCGCGCCTGGTCTGGCCTTTTTCGCGTTCGACAAAGCCTACGTAGAACGCCTGCGCAACGGGGATCCCCCTACCGAGCGACACTTTGGCAAGTATTTTGAACGACTTCTGCGGATTAAGTTGAGGGCACGGATACTCCCGTCCGACAAGGTGGAGGATCTGTGCCGCGAAACCCTCATCCGGGTAATTGCGGCCGTGAGGCGGGACGCGGGAGTGCGGCAGCCGGAGCGATTCGCAGCGTTTGTTAATGCTATCTGCAACAATGTTTTGCTGGAGCATTACCGCAGTGCCGGAAAGAATCAGCCAGTGGACGATACGCACCTCGAGATCCCCGATAAGTTGCTGGATTTGGAGGGGACGATGATAGGAAAGGAAGCTTCTGAGCACATGCGCCAAATCTTGGAGGGTATGCCGCAGAGAGATCGCGATCTGCTGCGAGCGATCTTCTTGGAGGAGAAGGACAAAGACATCGTTTGCAAGGAGTTCAAGGTGGACCGGGACTATCTTCGGGTCCTGATTCACCGTGCCAAGCAGTCCTTCCGAACTCTCTACTTGAAAGGCATAAGACCCAATACTACGTAGCGGAAATTAATTCTGGGAAGTCACGGTGGCAAACATCCAACAGCCCGGTTCCGGCATTGCCTCCCCGAAAGATAGAACATCGTATTTACATTCGCGGAAGCCGGATTCGGCGTCGAACTTTCCAAAAATTTCCCAAAAAACTCGTTGTTGCACCGATTGCGCCGAACTTTAAACAGGCAGGGTTCCAAGAATTCACTGTAAGTATTGATGGCACATTGGATTGCCCCTTGCGCCCCCCAGGTCACTTTCGATCGAGCGTCCGCTCTGCGCGCAGAGGGTCTAATCTACTTGTGAGAATGGTTTGGAAACTAACCTTCAACAGAGCCGATTGGCCACAGCGCTCACTGAGTTATGCTAATCCACGGTCGCCTCCGTTGGTGGTTCGGTCTGTCTTGCATGCTTGCCGGAGATGTATTACACTGACCTCATGAAGACTCTCACGGTGCGATTGCCGGAGCCACTGGTGGCGGACATTGAGGAAGAATCGCGCGGTCGGAAGATCTCGAAGTCCGATGTAGTGCGCGAACGGCTCCAGCTCGCACCCCGCCTGCGCCGGCAGCGCATTGCCTCGTTCAATGCCATCGCCGATCTCGTCGGATCGGTTGACGGATTACCGTCCGACCTAACTGGGCGCAAGAGAGCGTATTTGCGAGCCACAGGCTATGGCCAGAAACGTTCTCGCTGACGCGGGCTTTGTGGTGGCGCTGCTTAGCAAACGCGACGCTCACCACCAATGGGCTGTGACTCAGGCCCACGATTTGCGTCCGCCTTGGTCGACATGCGAGGCAGCTTTGTCGGAGGCGTACCACCTTCTCGGAGAGCGCGGGGCGCCAAGTCTCGGTCAATTGCTTCGCCGCCGTGCCGTGGTCGTCGCCTTCGAGCTTTCCCGGAACTTAGAGCCTATTACGAAGTTGATCGAGAAATACTCCGACGTTCCCATGAGCCTCGCCGATGCTTGCCTCGTTCGCATGACCGAAACGCTTGCCGATCCTATCATCTTGACGACCGACGAGGATTTCCGAGTTTACCGTCGCCACAGTCGACAAGTGGTTCCTTGTGTGACGCCCGAATGATGGCCAAGCACGAGAGTCATCCGGCGCTCGCTGGTAGAAACACGCGCAAGCAATAGAGACGAAATAGGTGACGGTCTAACTTGCAAGGAGACATAACCACCTTCGGAACTGCTGCGCACCCGAGGCCTTCTCTGAAACATATGCTTGTTTGAATCTGGAACTTGCCCTTCGCATCGCGGGTTCCTTGCTAAGAAGGTAACGCGTCCACCGTTCCGATCAACTGGCACAGAATGCAATCGCCTCAAGAGCCGTCGGCCGAACTGAATATGTCTACTTCGCTGACATCCCAGATCGGGTTAGTTTCGCAGGATTCGTTCCACCCATACCAGAAACCCACTTTCTTGGACCGCGTTCTCAATAGCTGATGGGAAACCCTGTCACCCGCAATGATCCGGAAGACACACCGGTTTCCAACGGGCGCGTCTTTTCGCGAGGAGGGATCTGTCCCGGATTGAGTGAAGTTCAGAGGCGGTGCTTCGTTGGGTGTAGTACACTCTTCGGTTCCATAAACTTTCGTGGAAGAGCCATTTTCCTGCCACCAATTTCGCCAAGACGATTGCAAACGAGCTGTTTGCCCAGAACCGTCACACCAACTGCGATGAGTGAGGCTCATAAGCGAGCCGCAAACGTTGTTTCGTACCAGACCGTCCGCGTCGCCATACATGTCGATCAGAATTGGGATGGCGCTTTTGGATCTGCTGCTGGATAAAGCCGTCGCGATAACAGATCGGAGCCATGGACTTGGCCTGATGCTAGTGCCGTTTAGAAACGAACTCAGAAGATCTACGCCATGGTCACCACCTAGGCGGCCGATCGCAAGAACGGCCCATTGCCGTACCTTGTCCTCTGGTTCTGAGATGTGTCCTGGCAGTAGGCCCGCGAAAAAACCAAGTTGATCAGAGCTGTTCGTTTCGGCTAGCGCGTGCACTATGGACTCGCGGATGTTGAGATCAGTGCTCTTGTCGAACAACTTCACAAGATCCGCATGACTCTCGTCCGTGTCAATTCTGCTGAGCCCCTTCACCGCGAAAGAAGCGGTGTATGGGTTAGCAGCAAATTCGGAGATCATTTTTTCCAGGAATGGCGGGGCCATTTCGCTGATTGCATCTCGCGCAGGATAATTTACCTGTGGATCCCATGAGCCGGCATCATGTACGTAGGGGCTGAACGCGATCTTGAGTTCGTCTAGACTTGCCCGCCGAATGTTAAGCGTTATCTTCTGGTCAAAAAGCGCGCCGGGGACCGGATCACCATCACGGAACCTCGAGGCATGCACAGGAGAGGGACCATTAGGACGATAGTCACCCACGAACTTCCAGCGCACTCCCGCCTTGCCCGACACCTGGAGAAGATAATCTCCCGACTTGAGTCGGTAGTCGTGTAGAAGATATGTGAAGTCCGTGCCTTTTCCGGGCAACAACATCGGTGGATGATCGATTCCGCAGCCCGATCCGGAACCGACGCCGCCACCGAAGCAGCCCCAGAGGTTTGGGAGCGTCAGTCTTTGCTGGCCCACGACCGCGAACTCTACGTGACCGTCACAGTAGTCATGCCCCATGGGATCGGAGCCAACGTTTGTAACTCGAACAATCACTGAGATCGGCTCACCCTCTATGTAATGCGCCTTTGACGGGAACACGGCGACTTTGACCTGACAAGATGCTTGGACCGCCAGAAGCAGAAACGCCGGGATAAGGCTCACTTTCATCATTGTCCTGTTGAGGGCGCCGATCCGATTGAGCTGTTGCGGCAAATCAACATTGAACTTATGAATTTCCGCGATGACCATATGACATTGTGCCCTAAAATTCGGCACTTCGGAAAGTGACGGCCGTCCGACACGGCACCGATTACCGTCGGGAAATCCTTATTCACCGCACGAGTACCGTCGAGGTAATGTTTGGGAAATTGCGATCGCACTATCCACTTGGCTGCGCAGTCAGAATCTCGGACAAGTGGCTGATCGACCTTACGGTCCAGAAAACGCGCTTGTCGGAAGCTGGGGGGCGAGGCGCAAATAGGGCACTCCGGCGTTGCCCAGGGCGATATCGCCACGGCCTACGGCGCCGACGGTTTACGCTCCCATCCCGCCCATCTCTTCGCTCGCTCCATCGGCACTGTCCCGACCTCCTCTGCGCCATCTCTACCCGCGTCCCTCGCCTCTACCTCCCCTGACCTCGCCCCGCACCAGCCGTCTGACCCCAGGCTAGGGTCACCGCTTGCGGCAAGACCATCTCCAGTTCTGAACCCGTTGCCATGTAGAAATGGTGGCTCCGCGCAAGTAGCACAAGCGAGACAACGCTCCCGGCGACAAGGCCTACTGCACTCCCGATAGCTATGCCTTTCGGCGTGCTCGTAGTCATTGTCGCCCCAGCGAAGTTGGTCGTTTGCGTGGTGTGTGCGGCGGCGCCGATCGCCGTGCCAAGACCTAAGCCAAGCAGGGGCGCAGCGACCACGCCGGCCTTCGTGCCTGCGCCCGGATTGATCCACGCCGTGCCTTCTTCGCTTTCGATGGTCATCGGGCCGCCGATGTTGGCTACGTACCCGTCGGGGAAGATGATCGCAACGGACCTCATCACGATCTCCGCCCGGGTCCCGTGTCGTGTCAGCTTTTCAACCTTCCCCTGCACGTACGTTCCTGCGGGTATGACGACGCGGTTGGCGAGCGTCACCGGAGCCGTGGTCGCGGCATAGATTTCCTCACCGCGGTGCGTGGACTTGCTGTCGATGGGATGCGTGAGTACCAGCGCAACACGCGTCCCGGCGGGAAGCGTGACGCGCCCTTCGTCAGGCGCCGCATTTTCTGCTGGAGCCTGAGAAGCCGACTGCACTCTGGGCTGAGACTCGGCTCCGGTCGTCGGTTTTAGCTTTTCCTGCGCCATGCTTGCTGTGGCCAGCAGAAAGACCCCTAAGATCGGCCAAAGCGATCGCCATTTTGAGACATCCAGAGGAAAAGAGGACAAGCGAGCCAAATTACGAGCGAGTGTATTCATGGAGACCTCCTGGGAAAGACGGCGAACAGTTGCGGCTTTCTGGGGCGCAAGCACGCAGAACCGCCTCCAAAATATGGGACGCTAGACCACACAACCCTGGGTACGCGGGAAAGTCACCGGTAGCTCTAACCATTAGCAGCCTGATGAAAGAGCGCTTCTCTTTCATTCTTCGCGCTGTTGGCCGTCGCTGTCCTCGGCAGCGATCTGCTTTGGGAAAGGGAAATGCGCATGAGGAGAGACTAAACCGGGGATGTAGTGGGTCGACCGAGTTGGCGATCGTCGTTTCTAGGCGATCCAGGCGCGAAATTTCTTTGTGGAAAGCTGGCGATAGGCACAAAGAAAGAAAAGAGGAGCAAAAAGAAAGAAAGAAAGAAAGAAAGAAAGAAAGAAAGGCCAGTTGGGCACCGCGGGCGGCGGTAAGAGCTCCACGGGTGGCACCAATGGCTTGGAAGAACGAATGCCTGAGGGTCGCGTGTGAGTCGGTTTCTCGGCATCTGTTGGGAGTTCCACCACCGTTAATGCGTTGCTCGCTTCCCCGAATGCCAGTGAGGGGCACATGTCCGAGTACGCGACTATACATCCGGTGAGCAATTCCGATTAGTCGTGCTAGCCTATCCGCATGAAGAAGCGCGTAAGTCCGCAAGAGAAGAAGAGGCTTGCTTACGAGAGAGACCACTATGTCTCGGGCGGCGAATCTCGCCACGCGTTTCGGAAAAACTGGCCGAAGAAAAAGGCCATGCTGAATCAAAAACATCGTCATCGAGCTGCCCAAGCACTACACAAACTAGAAAAGCTCGGGGACTCTAAGTCCATTGAAGATTCCACGATTGAAATTACTGCCAATCAGTTGAGAAAAGCTCATCCGCGAGAGAAGCTCCAGAAGTGGGGCGTCATGTCCCTGCAAGAGTTCGTAACAGCCAATCAAGAAGCGAGCAAGAACCGTGCGCTGAGGGCAACCAGCGAGCGGGAAAGAGTCGATGCAAGTTGCAAAGATCTGATTTCTGCGTTCGAGCGGGACCCCCAGTCACCAAAAGCTCTGACATTGTTGCGGGCAGTCGCTACAAATGACTTGTATCTTCGGCTCTTTTTGACACGAAATCCTGAATGGCAGCCTCGACTAAGAAAAAGGCTCCTGGAAGTTAAGAGATCCACAGAAAAAGCCAGGACGAAACGGGAACAAAAAGAAGCAGTGAAGCAACGTGTAAAGCTGTTGCGAAGCGCGATCCAAAAGCAAGCAATGGTCAGCTGATCCTCAGCGAGGTCACCGTTTTTCGGCCTCAAACTCCGTTAGGGGTCCTCGGGCAACGGGGCCAACTTTCCACCACCACGAGCGAACGGCTCGACAATTGGGCGTACATTTCGCCACTCATCGATGACAGCTGCCATTTGCTGCTGGGCGGGAGCGGTTAACGTGAGTCTTAAGGGTTCGATGTCAGGTTCTCGGTTTAGAACCGCGGCGTACGCAGTTTCACCATCTCGGATAGTCGCTTCAATTAGGTCCGGGAGAATATTCACCAAACGGTTGAGTTCTTCTCTCCTTAAGAACTCCAAGAGAGTTCCCATGATCATTTGAATCCTCATCATAGGCGAGGGATGCGAGGCTTGCTCAATAGGAACTTGCCTAGCATCATCCTCCATGAGTTGGCAAAACCCATACACGGCAAAGAGCCAGAGTCGCAGCGCCGCCTCTGGTTTTTGGTAGACAGGATGGCAGCTATGCGCGCGGGTTCTTGGGGATCCCGCTCCGCAAAAATCACGAATGGGATGCAATCACGACCGCACCTGAGTCGGCATCCATTTCCAGAGTCTGACTAACAAGCGCATCTTTTGGCAATAGCATCAGCCGTGCTTCGGCTATCGTGCCCGGAGTTCCTACTCCCAATCTGTAACGAAGGTGCCCGTTCAATATGTGAGTCATTTCATGCGCGGTAAGAAAGCGCATCGCCATCATTGTGAGTAGGTGTACGAGCCGTTCCGGATCGCGCGGTCTTACAAACAGATGGGGGCCGGGGCCCATTTCAAGTGCTGACAATTCCTGCTTCGGATCACCGAAATTAACAAGGATTTGACGGTGGGCCAGAGCTGCTCGAAAGAATAAGCCAATGGAAACCACGCAATAGGTGCTAACCGCGATAAATCCAGGCGTCTCGTTGACTCTCTCATTCGCATAAGCCTGCAATTCGTCTTGTGGAGATTCATAAAAGCCATAGATGATTCCTGGTTGCCGCACATGACGCGTCAAAAGCATCTTGTCCAGCCATGTTTGCTCGCTGTGAAGATAACTAAGTTTCCTATTTCTTAAATACAGTCACGTATAATTTACTGCATCGAGGATCTTCCTTCTGGTACCCTTCTGCCAGGAGGTCAGTCCTTTGCCACGCAATAGCCCGTATCAAATCGCTCTCAC
>QIAN01000001.1 GCA_003225005.1 Acidobacteriota bacterium
GACAACAACAGAACGAAGAAAATCGGCAGGATAGCGATGCGGCGTGGCATTTCAGGCTCCTTCATCTACTATATCGAATACGAGAAGTGGAAGAAGGCCAACGGCCGGCTTAAAGCGTGCTGACGCGCGGCGGAAGCGACGGTTCTCAACGCGCACACGAGTTAGCAGTCGAAGTGGGCGCCGCCGAGCCGCTTGCTGCGGAACCGGTGTGGGGTTTGCATCAGCGCGATCAAACGGGCGGCTCGAATCGGACCGATGCAGGGAATCAGGCGCAGCAGTTTCGCTGCCTCATGTTTCCGGCTCTCGGCTAAAAACTCCCCTCGCATCTCTCGCCGCAAGGCCTGCAATCCGTCCAGTTGTTGATAGAGCAGGAGCGGGCGCTTGCAACGTGCTACCGGCGCGCCGAAGAAAGGACCGGCATTGCTGGCGGGGCTGATGCGCTGCGGTGTGTGCGCACGGCCACTACACATCAAGTACGGCATCACTGGGCGCAGACGGGTGCCGCGCTATGAGTGTCGTGGCGATCGCCAGCAACGCTCGGTACGGCGATGCCTGGGTTTCGGAGGTGCGCGGGTCGATCAAGCGGTCGTGGCAGAAGTGCTCGAAGCCATTCGCCCCGTGGGCATCCAAGCGGCTCTGGACGCCTGGGATCAAAGTCAGGACGTGGAAGATGAGAAACAACGTGCTTTGCAGCTGGCGTTGGAGAAGGCGCGCTACGAAGCCACTCGGATCGAGCGCCAGTATGAAGCGACCGAACCTGAGAATCGCCTCGTGGCTGCCGAACTGGAGAAACCTTGGAATGCAGCGCTTGCCCATGTCGCTGATTTGGAAGCGCGCGTTGCCGAGGTAAAAGGCAAGATGGTTCCCCTGGGCAAGGAACAACACCAGCAGCTGCTGGCGCTCGGAGAGGATTTGGAACGACTCTGGGATCATCCGGCATGTCCCACATCGTTGAAGAAACGTGTTCTGCGCACGGTTCTGAAGGAAATCATCGCCACGCAGATTGGCAATCCGCCGCAGATCATCCTGAAGCTGCATTGGGCAGGCGGAGTGCACACGGAGCTGGTACTACGGAAGAATCCGTCAGGACACCACAATCGCGTCAACTCGCGCGAGGTGATTGACTTGGTTCGCGAACTCGCGCAGGGGTGTGATGACGCGGCCATCGTGGGTATCCTGAACCGTCTCGGGTACAGAACAGGAAACGAAAACACGTGGAATGAAAAGCGTCTGCAACATGTGCGCCATAGCAACGGCATTCCTCCATGTCCGCCAGCGGAACAACGGAATTGGGTAACCATGTCGCAGGCAGCGCTGCACTTCAATGTCAGCTTGATGGTGGTGCGCAGGATGATTGCGCAAAAGATTCTTCCGGCGCGACAGGTTGTGAAATGCGCTCCATGGATGATCGAGCGCGTGCACCTGGAACTTCCTGCCGTGCAGAAAGAGATTCGGCGAGTCCACGAGGGGCGACGTTCTCCATTGATCGTTCTCAATAACTCGCAAACCCGCTTATTTACTGACTCCAGCGAGGTATAGCACTATGTCACAGCTTCCAGAACGGCGTTCACAATCGCTTCCTTGTGCGCAGCCCAGATGTCTGCACTCCGACAGGGAGGGTCACTGCGAAAGGGTTGCGGCGGGCGGCGGTGGTGCGTTATCTCGGCCGCGCAAGCGGTCTGCCCCATCTTTGAAAGTGACAACTTCTACAGCACCCGAATCTCGCAGCTTTGCCAGTTCTGCCACCTGCCTAGCGAACTCGGCTACGGGGATAGGCTCCCAGCCGTCTTGCTCATCCCCGATTCCGTGGAACGTCAGCACATGCCAGCAGTCGGGTCGCACCCATCTACCGACATTCTCATTGTTTGAAATCTGATGACAGTCCACTCCGAACCAATCCAAAAAACTCTGCGGGGTATAGTAGGAATCTCGCGCTCCCCAACGTGCTTGCTTGTATCCCGCAGTGATTACGGCGTTCTTGATGGGCTCAGTGATGTAATAAAACGGGTAGCAGTAAGAGGGAATTTCCACAGCCAACCGACTCTCAATCCACTGCTTTGCTCCCTCAGCTTCGCCCTTCGGGTCGTCATCTAAAAATGGATGTCTGTGGTGTACGCTGTGAGCCCCAATCTCGTGTCCCCGCTGAATCATGCCCTTGAAGAACTGAATGTCCCTCTCGCTCCAGTCGGTTTTTCGCCAGTCCGGGTGTTTGACTCCGTCCGTATGGATCGGATCAGTGTTGGCAACCAAGAAAAATGTGGCAGAAAAACCGTATTGATCGAGGATAGGAACGGCTTGTTCGAACTGACATCGCAGTCCGTCGTCTAAGGTGAGAGAAACAAGTGCTGGTTTGTCCATTGTCTTGCCACGATTGCGTTCCACATGCCTTCGCTGCGATCACTCACTCCGGTTTCTTCTTTTGGCGTCTCCGTGGGTGCGGTTTCTCAATGCCTTTCATGCGGCTATTCTACACAAGTGGTTTGCCGGGCACTGCAAGATAGGGACAACGGGGATGAGACGGTGGGATCAGCCTGTCCAGTAACTCAAATAAGTATCGCTAGCCAGTTTTGAGACTCGGGCTCTGTCCACTTTTTCTGGCGGTCCGGTCGTGGCTTCAGCCTGCCAGCCGTATTGCCCGGTTCGAATTGTGATCAGCAATTCCTTTTCAGGGCGGGGCAATGTGATGGAGCCGGAGCGCATCAACTCGATGCCTTCATTGAGCAAACGGATTACGTGCATGGCAGCTTTATGTCGTATCCGTGAACGCCGATCAACTCGTGCCTCTGCCCCTTCTTGCCAGTTCCGATTCCTTGCAATCTGCGTATTGGTGCCTCTGCAAACCCACGGAATTGAAGAGCCGCTAGTAGGGTCTAAATGGTTGGGATTGTAGGAACTGGCAGAGAGGGATTCGAACCCTCGGTCCAGGTGTTAGCCCGTACAACGGTTTAGCAATTGTCGACTCTCATGCGATGCCCTGCAATCCCAGCTACTTACAATCGCACTCAGGCACCAAAACTCACCTGATGTGACCTCAGTGGTCAGTTACGGGACACTGTTCGGGACACTGATAAGCTAAGCAAAAAGCCCACCAGAGTATCTCCGTGTCGCGCGGAGTAATTTTTTGAAGGGAACGGCGTTCATTGACACCAACTGCTGACCAACCTGTGACTACTGAACGGTTGTGTCATTACTGTGCGGCGATGACGAATTGGCGCGTCTGAGCGATTGCCGCGATGCGTCGCCGCAGGGCGCCGGAACGGCGAACAAAACGCATTAGAAATTCTCGATCACCCAGGCATTGCTGTTGTAGGTTGAGCTCGAAAAGGCGAGATCCTTCCCGTCTGGGGAAGCCAATGGCGCCTCCAGAGTAGTGCTGGACTTCCACAATTCGGCGATGGTACCGTCCGGGCGCACCTTAAGAACTGCCGATCCTCGCAGCGACGAGCTGGTGACAAACCAGCCCCTGCCGTCTGCCGACCAACTTATGCCGGAGAGGCCCTCGGACTGACCCACAGCGATCGAACGCGCCGATCCGTTCTCCAGCGCAACCAGCCGAATACGGTTTTTGCGCTCATCAACATCCACGATGGCTACGGTGGAACCATCGGGAGACAGATCCCAGGCCGGCGAGGCTTCCAGATCAGCGGCCAGCCTCAGCATTTCATTCATTCTGCCGCGGAGAGGGTTGAGACTGGTGAACACCAGCTCGCCGTTTCCCTCGTCAGGTTCGCTAAGGACACAGGCTGAGTGGCCAGATGCACAGCGAACCGAGGCTCCGCGACGGGCTTCGAGCACTGGCTCGGGGGCTCCGCCCGAAATCGGTACCCGCAGCAGACGCATCGGCCCCGATGCCGCGCTTTTCTCCACATAATCCCAGTACAGGACCCATGCAGCGTCGGGACTAAGCCGAGGTTCGGTCTGGTCGCCGGGACCCAAGATGAAATTTTGGGCCTTCCGCTCCAGTAAGCGTTGCCGGAAGATGTCCCAGTTCCCGTTGCGGTCGGAATAGAAGAAAAGTGCTTGCCCGTCCGGCGTCCAAGCCGAGGGCAGATTGTTTCGCCCCTCGAGGGTCAGCCGCCGTGGCTGTTCCAAGCTCCCTTTGCTTTCAAAGCCTGCGACGAACAAGTCTTTCTGGAATCCAGCATTAACGAAAACCAGGTGCTTGCCGTCTGTGCTGACGCTCAAATCCAGTAGCGACAAGCCAGCCCAGTTAGTGATCCGACGCGAGGCTCCCGATATCTTTACGTGCGAGGGGGCAATCGGAAGTTCCCACAGGTTCATGTCCCGGTCGCTGGGTGGCGGTTCTTGCATCGTGTAGATGATGCGGCGGTCGGAGGACCAGCAGAAACTGCGCAGCGCGGGAGCGGCAAAGAGAGTGCTGCTAAGACCCCCTGCCCCGGGCAAGGTCTCGATGGCCGTCTCTGACCTTTCGCTGTCCGTGTGGGACTTCAGGTATGCGATCCGCCCGCCGTCAGGCGCCCACTGCACTTGCAGAAAACGGTCTCCGCGCGCGGCTTGGAGAAGCTTCCGAGGACTCTCACCGTTGGCGCCCATTACCCAGATCTCGGATAGCGATCTGCCGCCGATGTAAGCAATATGCGCACCGTCCGGCGATACGGATGCGCGTCCCGCATCGTCCCGCAGCCTGCGCGGGCTACCGCCAAGAATGGAGACGATCCAGAGACCGGTAGTTTCGCCGGATTCGCCGGGGCCAACGGCCGCCAGAGTGGTTCCGTCTGGGAACCACGAAAGGCTGACGCACCGAAAGCAAAATCCTTCTGGAAGAGGAAGAGAATGTGTTTCTCCGGTTTCAAGTCGCCGAACGAATGCGCCGGTTAAATCTGCGAACGCCAGGTACCTGCCATCAGGAGAAATCGTCGCTGCATACACGGGATTTTCGGGAGGATTGGTGGTGACACTGCGCTGCAGAAGCATGCGCGTTTCGGGGCGCGCACCCAGCGACCAGCGCCACAAGGAAAATCCGACGGCCAGGGCCGCGATCGCGAGTGCGGCCATGACCAGGGCTGGTTTGCGCTGCCCGGGCACTCGGGCCCGACTGCTGGAGGACTGAAGGTCCGGACGCAGTTCCGCCGACTCGGTATCTCGCTTCAACCTCTTCAAATCCGTCTGCAGCTCGTTCGCACTCTGATAGCGCAGGCTTCGGTCTTTCTCCAGAGCCTTTTGGATGATCTCTTCCAGCTTAGGCGGTACGTCAGGATTCAGCCGCACCGCTGACGTTGGCTTTCCGTCCAGAATGGCTTTGAAGATCACCGCAGAACTTTCGCCACGAAACGGCAGCGTGCCCGTCGTCATCTCATACAGCACTGCGCCGAAGGAGAACAGGTCGGTACGGGCATCCAGTTCCTTCCCCCTAGCCTGCTCCGGCGACATATAGGCGACCGTCCCCAATGCTGCGCCGGGGCTGGTCAGTGGCTGTTCGTCAATCGTGCGCGTCTGTGTGTTGGCAGATGCGATGTGGCTCGACGAACTGCGCAAGGGCGTGACTTTTGCCAGCCCAAAGTCGAGAATCTTGGCGTGCTCACGGTCCGTGACAAAGATGTTGGCGGGCTTGATGTCGCGGTGAACGATCCCTTTTGTGTGGGCTGCTTCGAGCGCGTCGGCGATCTCGACGCCCAACGACAACGTCGTCTCAATCTCCAACGGCTTGCCCGCAATGCGGTGCTTCAGCGTCATCCCCTCCAGGAATTCCATCGCAATGAAGCGCTTGCCCTCGTGCTCACCGATTTCGTAGATGGTGCAGATATTGGGATGGTTTAGCGCAGAGGCAGCGCGGGCTTCGCGGCGGAAACGTTCTAATGCCTGCGTGTCTTGCGCGACATCCTCGGGAAGAAACTTGAGGGCTACGAAGCGGCCAAGCGAGGTGTCCTCAGCCTTGTAAACGACGCCCATCCCGCCGCCGCCAAGTTTTTCGATGATACGATAATGCGAAACGGCAGAGCCAATCACGGCAGCTCGCCCTTCCGACAGCCTTGACCACAAAATACTAGGACCTCCGGGTGAGCAAGTCAACGGCCTGCGGCCCGATCGGCCCGATCTACTAACTCACTTCCCATCAGACTGCTATACAATTTCCGGGCCGTGCCCAACGCAGCGCGAACTCTGATTGCCCCATTGCTACTGGTTTCAGCATGGGCCACCTGCCAGGACCTGCCCAGGCCGCAAATCTCTTCCGCGGCGGGCAAGCCGGCTCC
>QIAN01000396.1 GCA_003225005.1 Acidobacteriota bacterium
TAGCGTGCATGGATTTGTTGCCATCATAATTGCGGTCACTTATGGGTATCGCTACAGGTACACTGCTTGGTCCCTATCGGGTTGCTGACAACAATCAATGGAGAGTGGTACGCCTGATTGACCGCCCGCATCGACCCTCTAAATCCAACGGCGATCTCGGGAGCATCCGCAGTAAAGTAGCGGAACTGACGTACGATGTCGTCGCTGGCGGTCTGCTGATACAGAACCTTTACGAACGCGGGCCGGTCTTATTCTTAGGGAAGAGCGCATCCGTTTGCTTGCTTACGGAACTCAAAAACTCATCTTCCGTGAGTTGCTTTGATGCAAGCCCTTCAGCGAGCAGGGAGTCGAGTTCCTCCGGTGTTCCGGCGAAGCCCGGCACGGTCCGCTGTTCAACGGCCGTCAAAGCAGCCTCGACAACTTCCTCAACGGACTGATAAGCACCGCGGCTGAGGACCGCTTGAATCCGGCGCTCTTGTTCCGGCGTGCGATGAATCGTCATGGGCTGTTGCTCCCTAGATTCGTCATCTTCAGGTTAGGGGAAAAACTGTCTTCGGGCAAGTCGAATGCGGCTCCTGATCGGGCCGAGTCTGCGCTCAGGCCTGGAAACATATAATAATGTTGACGCCTGCACGTTCGAGCTCGGTATAGGCGCTAGACAGTTGAAGCCGAGATACTAATGCTGCCGGGGGTGGTACTCCTACCACGTCACAGTCCGCAAGGATGGACTCATGCCTCACACGACAAGTATGGCCTTGAAGGTTACTCTGGTGCTCTTTGCCGTTGCCGCAATATTTTCTTTTGGGCTGAACGCGACAGTTCCAGCAGCTTGGTATATCGCTGGGTCTAAACCTGCGGGAGTATGAAGCGGGCTGTGATGACTCCATACCTCAAGCGTTTGCTAATCAGAGCCGCCCGTGCACCTGGCGACGAAACTTGAAAGCCAGCGTCACCACAACTTGAACCGGGCCCTCAGAAACCTGCGAAGCGCTCATCTGTCTATCACTTCTTGCATCCGAAAATCGCATGCGCAGAATCCTGCGGGTGGGATGTCTTCTCTTCGTATTCGAAACTTGTTAAGGTACACTTTTCTCATGCGTTCTCGCGCTTCTCGAATTGCTGCTACGCTCGCTCTGCTCACCTGCCTTGTTTGCCCGCTCGTCGAGACGTTCGACAACTGGGATCACTCCTTGCAAACCGGGAACGATACCGAATACGGTCTCGTCGTTCTTGCGCTGTGTGTGGGAGTCGCGTATTCGTTTGCGCGCTTCATCTTCAGATCCGCGGCGCTTGGTTTTGCTGCAAAGAGTGTTTTCGCTCGCTGCGTCCTAAAGTCCTTCTTGTCCACGGCATCTAGTTTCACTTTTCTGCTCTTTGATGCAACGAGTCCCCCTTCCCTCCCACTTCGTATCTAGAAATCTGCAACAAATGATCCGAAAAGACACTCAAGGGTAGGCCCGTCTGTTGACGGCACCGCCATGGGCCGTCTTTGCAGTTCAACCAACACATATTTCTTTGTTCTTCCACTATTTATTGGACTGGGTGACTCAAGATGGTTCTGGCTTGCTGTTCGTTTTCCATGCGTCATTTGGCTATTGCGATTGCCGTATCGTTAGCCTTGTTGTTTTCCGTGCCTGACGCTGCCGCTCAAGCGTCGCGAGTTGGAGCAACTCTTCAGGGCACTGTGAGTGACACCTGGCTTGCTGTTCGTTTTCCATGCGTCATTTGGCTATTGCGATTGCCGCATCGTTAGCCTTGTTGTTTTCCGTGCCTGGCGCTGCCGCTCAAGCGTCGCGAGTTGGAGCAACTCTTCAGGGCACTGTGAGTGACACGAGCGGCGCTGTTATTCCCAGCTCGAAAGTTGCGCTGCACAACCCTTTAACCAATCAATCTCGTACTGTAACAACTGATGAGCAGGGTTTCTTTCGAGCAGAGCAGCTTGCTGTCGGCACCTATGAAGTGCGAGTGGAACAGACAGGCTTTGCACCTTACCGGCAAGCTGGCGTTGGAGCAAGTCTCGGGCAAACGGTTCATCTTGAAATCGTGCTAGCACCGGCGTCGGGGTCTGAACAAGTGACCGTCAACGCCCAACCCTCGTCACTTGATCCCTCACAGTCGTCAGTCGTTTCCTCTGTAGATCAAGAGAGGATAGAAGAACTGCCCGTGCGGAGCCGAAATTACCTGGATTTCGTTCTCCTTGCACCAGGCGT
>QIAN01000397.1 GCA_003225005.1 Acidobacteriota bacterium
GAATACGTAGCTCGAGAGCTCGTTCACGAGGGCCTCCGCCAGGAGGACTACTCTAGTACGTTGATAAGGTTACGTTTGCTCTCGCCCGTCAATCCAAAAACAAGACGCCAAAAAACGCGATCGTATCACGATCGGTGCTATATTATGGCTAGCGAGGCTCCGCCTCAGACCGACGAGGCGTGTTAGGAAAGTGGCTCCGATCGCCGGTTCATGACGAGCGTTGGTAGAGCCAAGCTCAAGTAGGACCGATGAACGGCCTAAACGCCTTCGAGAGGCAATACCGAACGACCGGAGCCTTGGCGATGATAGCACAGAGCGTGGCCGATATCCTCAGCCATCACGTTAAACTGGCGGTCGAGGGGATCGACCGGATGTACCTCAACATCTACGTGCCCAAGCTGCAGCATGAACAAGGAATTGTGTGGTTTTTCCGCGAGCATCGTGGACTGCCTGTGCCATCCGCCGCGGTGATGAGCCCGATGAGCCGGAACTTCGTTGCGAAGCTGGAAGGCTACGCGGTGCGACACGAGGTCCCTCTGGTCCAGTTTCGCAAAGGCCAGCGCAAGGACGAGGTGATGGCAGAGCATCTGCGCAAATTCCAACGCCCGGAAGGCGTGGTCTTTATCGGCAAGGCGCAAGAGAAGACGCCGGTGTTCCGCACCGAGAAGCGCAAGAGCCCGAAGACCGGGCGGCCTTATCCCTGGATCGTGCGTTCGACCGCGATGGTCAATCATTATTACGTCTACGCGTTCGACCGCGATTTCGGGCCGTTCTTCCTCAAATTCTGCAGCTACTTTCCGTTCAATGCCAAGCTGTGCCTGAACGGTCACGAATACGCCAAATGCCAACTCGCCCGGCAAGGCATTGCGTTCGAGGCGCTCGACAATGGCGTCCTGAGCTGTGCCGACCCCGAGCGCCTGCAGAAGATCTGCGACGGCCTTTCGGCGCAAAAGATCGATGCCCTGCTGCGCAAGTGGCTGCGCTTGCTGCCCCATCCGTTCACCGGGGCCGATCGCCGCGCCGGTTACCGCTATGACGTCTCGATCCTGCAGGCCGAGTTCTCATTGACCCAAGTGCTCGATCGACCGCTGCACGGCCGCCTGTTCTTCGAACAGGTGATCCGCGAGAACCTCGACCTCGGTCGCCCGCAGGAAGTCCAACTGATCTTCAATCGCAAGATCAACCGCAAGACACCGGGACGGTTTCGGACCCGCATCCTGACCCAGGACGTAACACCGTCCTTGAACGTCTTTTACAAAAACACCCGGATCAAGCAGTACCACAAGGAAAACCGCGCCCTGCGCACCGAAACCACCATCAATAACAGCTACGATTTCGGCATCGGCAGGCGTCTGTGTCATCTGCCGAAGCTGCGCGAAGTCGGTTTTGCGGCCAACCGCCGCCTGCTCGATGTCGAGCATATCAGTCATGATTGCATCTTGGCGGAAGATGCCTTTCAGGGCATCAACGGCCCGGTCGCGGCCGGCCGCCAACGGGCCTCGGGCCTGCGCTTTGCCGATCCGCGCGTCCACGCGCTGCTGCATGCTGTCATCCTGTTCCGCCAGCTCGCACAAGGCTTCCGCTCAAGCGATCTGCGCCAACAGCTCGCGGCTCTGTCCGGCCGCGATCCGGAATCGGTCTCCCAAGGTGCCGTCACCTACCAACTGCGCCGCCTGCGCCTGCACGGCTTGATCGAGCGCCTGCCCAACAGCTTCCGCTATCGCGTCACCCAATTCGGCTTGCGCGCAGCGCTGTTCTTTACCCGCGCCTACAACAGACTGCTGCGTCCGGGATTGGCCGCCGCGCTTCCCAACCTCCGCGCCGCCGATGCAACCCTCAAGCCCGCCTTCGACAAAATCGACGAACAGATCAACGCATGCATCAACCAAGCAAAACTCGCCGCTTGAAACTTGACACATTTAGCCCAAGTGTCGCTCGATAAGCTGAGCTAGCGGAAGTGGCCGTGGCCGAGTCGGCAATCAATAACGACCACCATCGCGCTTCTGTTGCGTGAGCCATTCCGATAAGGTCTTTGGTGTTGATGCTGAAGTCCTGCGATTTAATTGGCTCGGCGTTGCTTTGAGATTGTTCCGGATACCTTTCTCCGGGCATTTTCGCAGGAGCTCCGCTGATTCCGTCTCCATGACTGCCTT
>QIAN01000400.1:0-1236 GCA_003225005.1 Acidobacteriota bacterium
CCGATTGCCTGCCTGCATCCGGCCAACGATCTCACGCTCCATGCGAACCATCGTCGCGGTCGTGTATTGTTGGCCAGCGCCAATGTGGGAGACTTCGCGGAACTCTCCGGTCTCGATCCGGCGCTCGAACTCCCGGCGGACTTGGGCATAGGTGGTTTCTCCCATGCCGCGTACCAGCGCTGTTTCAAGGATCGCGCGCCGGTCCTGCACAGCCGATCTCTCGAAGACATGATCGCGTGCCCATGTCACGGCCTGCTTCGCCTGGACCTCTGGCTGCGGGATCTGGTATTGCCCATGTTGGTGCGCCTGCGCGACGACGCGGTAAGCCTGATGCCCGTACTGTGCGGCCAACTCGCGGTGCCGCTGTAAGACTTCTCCAGGCGACAGCAGTTCCTTGCGGTCACGTGTATGGTGGGCCGCGATCTGTGCGGCCGCGGCTCCGTCGATTCCTTGTTCTCGGAGATGGTCTTTGATCTGTTCACGCCGGGGACTGGAAGCCTCCAGATATTCTTTCGAGTAGCCTCGAATCTCCGGCTGTCCATGCTTTCCGCGCTCCAGTTCGTAGCCCAGCTTTTCCAGACGCAGAGCCAACTCGGATCGGTAGACCGCGGTGGCGTAGCGCTGTGACACGAACATCTCGTGCGGCTGCAAAGCTCGCATCTGTTTCCCATTTTCGAGACCGTTCTCGCGCTCGGCCATGTTGAAGATCACGGCATGAGTATGGAGCTGGGGCGCAGCATAGCCATCTACGGGCCGCGCGGTGTCGTGCTCGAAAGTGGCGGCGATGAATTTTCCGGTCGTCTCCGGAGCGTGCACATTGCCGATCCGCGCTTGGGTGTACCGCTCAAGTTCCCGGAGTGCCACGCGGACACTCTCCCTATGGGCTTCCCGCACCCTGTCATCGCTGCCCACCAGCGCGGTGAGCGATACCGACTTCGGCGCGGAAAACGTGGCGTCCCACCCGGCGCGATGCTCGGTGCTGGTCACCTCTCTGCCGAATTTGCCTTCATAGGTTCTCGAAACCTGATGCCGGACAAGCTGCTCCTCGGTGTGCGGATGCTGCCCTTCACTCAGTCGGGCAAAGTGTTCGGAACCAACGCCACCTCGCAACCCCCATTGCTCGGCGAGCCTGCCCTGCCACTCACTGTGACCCCGCTGATCGCGGCTCCAATAGTTCTGTTCCTTGGAGGCAAACTCTCGCGCATGGTAAGTACGCGCCTGACTGGCGGACAGCGG
>QIAN01000400.1:1259-10016 GCA_003225005.1 Acidobacteriota bacterium
CCCTTCGTTTTCTCCCGGACGAACGCCTTTTTGGGTTTGGTCTCAGGCGCACCGATGGTCGAACCAAAGAGCGCGAGCATCGGCTGGGCAGGCTTCTTCAGGGGATCGGCGGGAGCATTCGCTGGCAATGATGGCGCTGGTTTCGGCACGATCTCTGGTATTTGCCGGTGCGAAAATCTCGGCAGTCTGAATCGGATTCTGCCCATCCTTATCCTCCATCTCTGGATCAAACTTGGTCGAGGTCGGCCCCATTCGATCGTCTCCACATCCCGCCGCTTACTTGAAGACCGGCTCTGCAACACGCTCCGCACTGCCAGTAGCAAAAAGAACATCGCGGCTACCCATAGAAGAGCCGTTGAGAACGAAAAGTTGCCGGGCAAAGGCATGACACTCATGGCATACGACCTCTTTCCTTGCCCTCGCAGGCAAAGAATTCATCAAGAAGTTTGCGAGCCTGATGGACCTTTCGCGCGTCGGCTTGGTCGCGGATTTTGAGGACGGAATCGGGCAACAGTTGTCTATTTTCCGCTGCGGCCTCGGCGGCTGCATGGAAGAGATTCAGCAGCGCATAACGCACCGCCCAGAGTTCTGCCAATACCAGTTCACTGGGATCGGCGGGCCGCTGTCGCGCAGCGCACAGAGCGGTCCCGCGCAGCCACTCGGAGAGAGCCTGTCCCGCGCTTTCGGCGGCAGCTTCTAATTCTCCCAGTTCTTCGGGAGTCAGTCTCGTGGCCGCGGTCTTGGTGCGGAAGCCGGGCTTCGCCTCTTCTCCGAAAGGCAAACTGGACTGGGGATGAGCTTGAACGCGGGAACTACTCATTGGAACCGCCTTGTTGCACTACTGCGTTTGATTCCGCTGCGATTAAGCTGCGTAATTGTTAGTTCAGCAAAGTCTTGCGCTTCAACGCGTTTACGTGATCGACGATTGGCAGCGCTTTGTCGCAAACAAACGTTATCGTTCGCTACCGTGCTCATTCAGCGAATGACCGAATTGGTTGATGCTGCGAACGTTAACCTGCGTAAACATCGAAGCGCTGTCTTGCGCTCCGCAGTTCCCAACTTGGGGGTGACGTGTCCCCCCTTCTTCCGGTGCGAAGCACCGCGCTTCTACATCTCGCCATACTCCAGCGTCAACGTTTCCCATGCGCTGACCACGTCTGGCGACTGCCACGCGCGCTGAAACAAAGTGCGAATTGCCTTCCAGTGCTCTATAGGAAAGCTGAAGCTGATCCCGTTCTCGCGCGCACAAAACGACACATTCAACTCCTCGTTCTCCATGATCATGTTGATGGCCGAGAAATAAGACCCCTTCCACTGTGCAAATGGGCGTGTCATGTCATGCCCTTCGAGCATCCTTCGGAACTCGGCAATCCGTGCGTATCCGCCCACGGGATAGCGAGGTGCCAGCGGTCCCGGAAACTGCAAGATCGGGGAGAATTCGTTGCCTTTCTCCCGCACGAGATCGAGACGGTATCCGCCTTCTTCCTGTGCGGGCAATCCTCGCTGCACGGGGAGTTCAAAATCGTGGTCATCCCCCTCTGTTGGCCGTGGGCGCAAAGGCTTGCGATGAGCCGCATAATGCCCTCTCGCGCACACCCGCCAAAGAGCAGCCCAATGGGGCAACAGGGCATCGTTCAGCTTCTCAACATTCGAGAACCTTTCCTCATCCAAGAGAGTGTAGAGATTGCGAATGGCAAGCAAGGGCCTACGACGCTTCTGAGTCGTGTCTTTCAGCATTTGAATCGTATGCTTAACGACTCGGTGAACGTCTTCGCTTCCGACCGCACCTGGCTCCTTTGTTGCAGCCTGTTTGTCCTCGGGAAGCGTCATCAAATAAAAGAAGTCTCGGGGCGATTTCTTTTGTCGGCGTACCAGAGCGTAAGCACCGAGAAATGCCTCCAGAATCTCGGCCAAAGATTCATAAGAAAGCTGGCCTTGTTCAGTGCTCGTAAACGACTCTGCACCCTTCGCGCAATAGTAGGCAACCAAGGTCCATTCGGCCAGGGATAGAGGCAACTTTGCCTCCGCTTTCCCGCGAATCTTGAGCAGAGAATCCGTTGGCTCGGTGAGCAGATTTGCTAACTCAAGACGGTCATCTCTGGCCGACTCAAGCAACTGTTTTGCAGCCTCCGATGTTGAGACGGATTGGCCCGTCTTGAGAGCGATCACTTCCTTAAGCGTTTCCAGCCTTGAGCGGAGTTCCTCGGAAATCCGAATGGAAATCACCGGTTGGTGCAACGTCGCTGCCTTCTCAGCCATCGGCCCTCCCAGCAAAATTATGTAACGATACATGTTGACTGTATTGGTACGCCTGCGTTATTGTCAAGCGCAATACCAGCCAGGAGTTGATCAACCATGCCCCAGCCAAATCGAACCAAAAAACCTTCTTCCCTTCATTTCGCAGATACCGCAGGTTGGAACACGATCAGCAGAAAACCTAGCGTTAGAGCTCTTCCGCATCTAGGTGCAGAATCACTCGAGCCTTTTGTAGAGGCAAATGCAGCTGGGGAATTTCTGAATTACTCCTCTCGAACGATAAAACAGATGGCCCGAGAGGGGCGCATTCCCGCTCATCCTTTCGGATCCGGGGCTCGGAAGAGATGGTATTTCCTCATTTCAGAGCTTGCGGAACATCTTCGCGGTCAGGTAAATTCCGCTCATGGAGAAGCTGGTCGTGACAAGACACAGAGGAGGGTCATTTGAGTCACGATCACTGCAAGCCTGTCCGCTACAACCGGGGCATGCTTCGCAAGGAAAAGAGAGCAATCGGAACGGTGTGGGTGTTCCGCTGGAGCGAGGAAGCGAACGGACAGCGGCGCCAGCACAAAGATGTCATCGGCACAACGAAACAATTCCCTACCGAAGCGGCAGCGAACAAAGAGGCCGATCGGCGACGATGCCGGCTCAACGAAAACAAACAGTACTTGAGCCTAAAGGCGATCACGTTCGGGGAACTCATCAACAACTACCTCGACCACGAGCTTCCACGTTTGTCAAAATCGGCTCGCAAGGCGAACAAGTCGTACATCAAGAACTGGATCGAACCGAATTGGCACGGTCGTATTGCCTGCAGCATGAAGACCATGCAAATTCAAGAATGGTTGGACAGAATCCAGCGACCGGACGGAACCAAGGTGAAGATCAAGAACGTGCTGTCGGCGATCTTCTCGCACGGGGTTCGCTGGGAGTTGGTAGAACGCAACCCGGTGTGCGGCCAGGGAGGAAGTCCGGGACATCGCGGTGCTTCAACCGGAGTTCGTCAAAGCAACAGAGTTTCAATCCGGCGTGTGGCCCTTGCCCCAGATGTTGTTCGTCAAACTCTGGAGCAGTTGCCGTTACGAGAGGCGACGATGGCGCTGGTAGATGCAGTCACGGCTTTGCGCGCATCAGAGTTGATCGCATTGAAGTGGAAGAATATCGGGTGGGGGACAGGAATCCTTCAGTCCGAATTCGCATTGGTCGAAGGCGAACTGAAGGAAACCAAGAGCAGGAACAACCCTCTGCCTCTGGCGGAGTCCGTTCTACAGGTACTTCGTCTTTGGCGGGAAAACACGGCCTATCGCTCGGACGAGGATTGGATTTTTGCCAGTCCGCATTATCATGGCAAGACTCCATACACCTATCAAATTCTCTTCCGACGACACATTCGTCCCGTTATAGAGAGAGTTGCTGGAATAAAGAGCAGCAAGGTAGCGCCGATCGGATGGCACACACTACGCCGATCACTAGCGACGTTGCTGATCTCAAACGGGGAAAATGTGAAGGTCGCGCAGTCACAGCTTCGTCATACAACCCCAAAGATTACCCTGGAGCTCTACGCACAAGCCGTTTCAGCCGATCAGCAGGACGCACACAACAAGGTCGTTCAGATGGTGCTTCCTGTTGCATTCCCGGAGAAATTGAAGGCACGGACGGTTACCGCAACGGCGTAGAAACTAGAGCGCCGCTCGCTCTGGGTGTCCGGGGGTGCCCGAATTCAACCTTGTCGAAAGCAGCTAAGTACTTTGAAATCTTGGTGAGCGCGGCAGGACTCGAACCTGCGACCCATGCCTTAAAAGGGCATTGCTCTACCAACTGAGCTACGCGCCCACAATCACTGAATGTACCACAATCAAAAGCAGTTACTGCACGGTTACAACATGGTCTCCGATCCTATTTCTAGAGTCGGTGGCTGCTTTGGTGGCTGTTGCTTCCGAAGAATCCGACGGCGTAAACAAGGAAAGCCTCTCGACCGCCGCCAAGTTGTGCTCGGGAGCCAAGTGTGCGTAGCGCATCGTCATCTGGATTGTCTTGTGTCCCATCAACTCAGCCACAGTGCGAATGTCCACGCCTGCCATAACCAGTCGGCTGGCAAATGTGTGCCGCATACAGTACCAGGTGAAATCCGCGATTCGAGCGTCCGCCACCGCCTGGTCAAACCAATGCTTGTAACCCTGAAGCTTCTCTCCCTTTAGGTTAACAAAAACCGGACCCGTTTCGTTTGGGGATCGCTGGGCAAGCAATTTGAAGGCCGCCAGTTTCTGAATTTAGCGCAATGTGGCGCGGCTGGCCACTCTTGCTTCTCGGAATCGTGACTCTGCGACCGTGGAGATCCACGCGATCCCAAGTTAGACCGTATTGCTCGCTAGGACGCATCCCCGTGTGCAGTGCAATTTCGAATTCTGGATGGTGACTGGCGTATTTAACTTCGATGGCAGCGCGCAGTCGTTTTTCTTCAACTTGGGCGTACTGGTTGAGATATCGAACGCGGCCGTTGTCCTCGTACTTGCGCTTGAGCAGCTTGGCCGGGTTACTGGAAGCCCGGGTGATAATCGCATCCTATAATGATCATTGTCCGGCTCCTTTCTACCCGAGCCTTCATGGTTGGTTTGGCACCACCAAGCTTACTCGGGTCGGCTGACAAACGACCGCTCGGGTCAAATGAATCTCCCCGGCTGCGAAGTCCACGTCCGACCATTTCAGCGCCAGCAGTTCACTTACTCGTAGCCCTGTGACCGCTGCTAGAAATGCCATGACGTAGTACGGTCCCCTTAGCTCTGACAGCAGTGACTTGATTTCTTCTGCGGTCAACAGTCCGCTCACGTCTAGCTGATTGGCGTACCAAGCGAATCGGATTCTTGTCCGCCCATTCATAACGCATCGCGTGATTGAACAGCGTGGACATGAGATTCCTGATTTTCGCTTTGCTGCCATTCGCCAAAGGCAAGGTACGCAGCCAGTCCTCTACCGCAACAGTCCGCACGTCTGAAAAGGGAGCGTGATCCCCAGACTGGCACAATCCAGTTCCGGAACACGTCGTAAGCAGTCCGCGTTGAGTACGACTTGCTGCTCTCCTCTGACATTTCCTTCTGTCGGTAGTGGGCTGCTCTCTTCGTAGGTGGGCGGATGAGGTAAGGAAGTGCATCGCTTTTGGCCGTTATCCTTCTTCATCTTCGACTGGTCTGGTGCCCCGCTTCTCATCGTTGGCAAAACGCGCGTCGTCTCGCCGTTTCGCCGCCACCCTGTTAACCCCAGCGGAGCAAGCGAAACACCTCACGCCACCCGAGGCCATGCGGTTGTGTGAGGTTGTGGAGTGGACATGGGGACAGGCGTTCGTTATTGTTAAAGTGCGGCGCCTACGGAACAACGTAGCAGTTGAGATTGAGTTGGAGGACAATGCTCGTCACCACATAACCCTACTCAAAGAATCCGAGAAAGCATAGTCCGCTCGCCAGCAAGTCACGACATCCGCTCACGCCGTCGAGCGTGATGAACCTGTCGAAGTCACCACGGTCAATCAGATATCGTTTGCCAATCATGCAGGCCCGCAGTTCCTTCGACCAGATAGCCTGACGAATCGCCCACACTGCACACGAGCAATAGGCCGCAGCCTGTTTGATCGTGACTAGCCGGGGCGTTATCGGTGACGGTGTTGAGGTCTGCGTCGGTCTGGCGGGCGAGGTGAGTGACGGTTTGCGGGCCATAAAATCCTCCAACAGCCATCATAAGCAGTGAAAACATCCGAGGCCCATTTCGCAAGCAATCGCAGTTCCAAGTTTTTTCGTTTTCGGGTCGGAATCACTTCCGCAGAATCGGTATAGAAAGGTAGTGAGAAAGGAGCAATAACGCGCTTTACGATTTTCGACTTCAATACGACCCCGGCCTAATCCCGGAACTCGCGGAAAAGTACCTGCGGACGCCGTACAAAGGCGGGACCACAGCCCATGCCGACCGGAGGATGGAAGAAGCGGGCAGGCGTTTCGCCAACGGCCCGTTCAATCTCGCAGATGTTGGGGTGATTGTCGAGTGGAAGTCTCCCCGCAGGATGGACAGGTTCAAACTGAAGAGCGCGGAGGAGGTAGAAGCGGCAATGGTCAAACTCAAAATGGCATCGGCGATTCTGACCGCGATGTTCCCGACGCTGTACACGGTCTGCGACTTCCGGGCTTCTCACGCTCTGGGCGTCAAAGACAGCAGTGGCCTGCGGTTCTACATCGCCTACCTCGCAGCGTGCCGAGAAATGGCTGCGCGATACGGAGTCTCGCTCCGAGATTTCGACCGGGCAAATTGGCAGTGGTCAAAAGACCAAAGCAAGAGAAAAAAGAAGGAGTGCGTGGGCTGGGCTGCGAGAATGAACGCGGGTCGGAACTGCATGTTTCGGCGTAGGTGAGCTTCGCGGGTCCAAGGAGAAGGATGGGAAGGGAGGGGACGACGGTCTGCGAATCTACAATCTATACGACTGCGCCAAGGACTCCGACACTTGGGTTGCTGAGGGCGTAGCCACTTTGGACGCAGGTGGCGACACTGCGTTGGCTCAACGTACCGTGCCAACTAAAAGTACGACTTTGCCGTCCCCGTAATCTATGGACAGGAACTTTCAGTCGTGAACGCAGGCCACGTCAAAAGCCGATTGTCGTTCAACTCGAACCTTCTCAGCAGGCCCCCATCTCCGGGGCTGACCTCCGCGTGGAAAATCTTTGAAATCAGTTCGCCACGTCGAACTCCTGCTTGTTCACTTCCCACTGTTGGCGTACACCGGCCATGATCGACTGGTATGATTTCTAACACTATTTCTTGAGGGCGCTGGTATGGGTAGCAACGCACAGCCATTTGCCATTCATGTAAACCCACGTGTCCGTGAATCGCCCATAATGATCAAAGGGCCTACCTTTGTTAAGACCTTTGGCGTGGTAGATTCCGGCAACCACTGCGACATTGTCGTACAGGAAGATCCGCTCGCCACTATTGGTCATAAGGCTGGGAGCGTAGGAGAGGTCTTTGTTATCGGCCAAGAACTGGGCCTTGTTCATGAAAGTACCATCATTGTCCGTACTGATGAAGGAATCCCCCACCAACCCGTCCAGCGCCTTCGAATCGTGATGCAACTGGGCCTGGTTCCAGGCATTTTCCAGCGCGAGCAATAAGCTCTCGCTCCCGTGCGTGGACCTAGCAGGATTCTGAGCATTGGCCAGACAACCAGCAAGCCAGAGGAAACACACTATAACTCTCGTCTTCATCATCCCGATGCCCCTCGGTGGACAATCGATGCCAGCATACTACCGGAATGCTGATTGATTTCTGCGTAATGGGGCGTTTGGGTTGTTGACATGACATAGTATCCGCGTTTCACTCCGTGGGCCGCAGGCCCATGTAAACTCACAACCGGGGTGCGCTGAGCCTCCGATGACAGGCCGGTTCGTCGACTGTTGCAAAATCGCCACTACACACTCATTCACCTGGAATTGGGCGAACTCGGACGAGAATCCATTTCGTGGGAGGCGCGGGAAGCGACGTGCATCCTAGGCCTAGGTCACGCAGACACGCCGTGGGTTGTCTTGGCGGATGAATGTCGACTACATCACTGAAAGAAACGCTCTGAGTGCCAGAAAAAAACGCCTGCTGATTTGTGGGAACGAATCAGGGAACGGAACTAATATCTCACGGTTCTAAGCGTGCTTCTAGGTTCCGTGCATGCCTGCTAAGTCTCTGATTCTGCGTTCGTGCGATTCTTAAAAGGGCATTGCCCTACCAACTGAGCTACGCGCCCACAGCGGACATAAGCGAGTGAAAATAAACAACTAATTGGATAATGTGCTCTTGACCGGCCCTGCGGCCAGCGCACAAGGCAGCCTCTAACTTGGCGACTCCCGAAACACTTTGCTCCGGCGCGGTCTTGATGTAGTGCTTGCGAGTCACGCTCACGTCTTGGTGGCGGAGTATCTGCTGAACCATCACGTCATCCACTCCGGTGCTGGCGAGTCCACGGCGAAAGCTATGGAATCCCTGCCACTCAGGTAGACTACCATCCCACACGTACCTGTGTGAAATCTCAGCAGCGACGTGAGCGAGTTTTGATTCTCGACAGACCCCCGCAGCGATTCAAAACTGGGCAAAACCCCTTTTGAACTTTAGAACTTTTGAACTTTAGAGTGTTGTTAGCAGGTTAAAATGTCCGGTTTTCTTAGCACGTGACATGTCCGGTTTGAGTTAATGAACCAGCAGCAGTCGGGGCTGTGGGAAAGTGGGAATCCCGCGGTTTTTGCGGGAAGCGCGGTGGGAAAGTCGGTTTTTGGACTTTTCCAGCGCGCGTCTTTTCCACAGCCCGTCGCGCCGGCTTTTTATAGTGCAGCCCAGGTCTCACCTTGTGCGCTGTATCGGCCCAGCCGATGCGGTCCGTGCGTCAGGCTGATCGATCCATCCAAATGCTGATGCACGGTTACCGTGCAGCCCGCCAGGCTGGCTCGCCAACGCACCGCTTCGATCTGCAAGCTGAGGTTC
>QIAN01000398.1 GCA_003225005.1 Acidobacteriota bacterium
GTAGTGGTGAGGTGATCGAGTTCGTGGTGGATGTTGAGCAGGCGCTGAGTAAGTAGTCGGAGTCTGCGACGTGCCTTGTCACTTCCAACTGGAGACGAAACATCTCTAGAAGATGACGGGTGGCGGCGATGGCGTCGCGAATGGCGGGCAGATCGGCGCGCAGCGGGGCTGTGGTTGGCGGGAGAGGAAGCTTGGGTATGAGGTGCAGTTGCGCCGTGTTCAAGCGGGCGCGGTGAAATTCGCATTGCAGGTCTTGCTGAGTGACTTGTACACAACGCTTTGAACGGCGTGGCATATCGATTGGGGCAGTTGGGAAAGTCGTTCCGCACGAACTACTCGGGCCAGGCAAACACGCCAGGAGCAATATCGTCCGGCTGGTTTGCGGGAACATCAACGGGCAGCAAGAACTAACGGGTGTGGGCCGATTCGCGCAGTTTTTGAGCAGCCAATATTCGTCCTGTGAAGTCGGCACGGCTCCCGGGAGTCGACCAATGCGATCTCCGATTTGAGATGCGACTCGCCTTTTAGGGCAATCATGCAACTACTCGAGGTGGAGAAAGGACGCTAAATTGAATCCGAGCCAATCACGGGGTCATGCGGACGTCTTTGTGTCCCAGCAATTGCAGGAGAGCGGGCAGGCTGACCCCGAGGCGGAGCATCGCCGCGTAAGCTAATCGTGAAGAACGATATTTAGGAGCGAACTATGGACTTGCAGTCCGCTCGCGCCATAGTCAATGAAGCCCAACGTTCTGAACCGATTCATGAAGAAGCTGACCCGCGAGCGGGTTGTGCCGATCATTTCCGCCAGTGTCTCCTGGCTGATCTTGGGAACCACGGCCTCGGGTGCGCCTGCTTTGCCAAAATGAGCCAGCAGCAAAAGGATTCGCGCCAGCCTCTTCTCGCTCGAATTGAAAAGTTGGTCAACTAAATCTTCTTCGTATCGAATGTTCCGCGTCAGTAAATAAGCTACGAACATATCGGACAAAGCTTGTTCTCGATGGAGAACCTCCATCATGGCCTTCTTGTCAATACGCAGGAGGTCGCAATCTGTCATCGCAGTCACAGCAGCCATGCGGAGCGCCTGACCGGCGAGGCACCCTTCCCCAAAGAAATCACCGTCACTCAATATGCCCAGGGTTGCTTCCTTGCCATTGTTGGACACGACCGTCAACTTCACCTTACCTTGCTGAATATAAAACACTGCGTCAGCCGGACTCCCTTGCGCGAAGATTGTTTGTTTCTTTTGAAAAGGGACAATTGTCCTGCCCTTGCCAATCGTGGCAAGAAATGTATCGGGGTCAAAATCGCGTATTTTCTTAGTCGCAATAACAGGAGTCACGGTCGGCCCCCAGGGTTAAGTGAGTCCCAAAACGGAATTGCAGGGACTCCCTCAGTAGTTTACGAAAAATGATGCGAAAAAAGGCGGGAACACCGTACTGCTTCGAGGCACTACAATCTGCCCATGATTGCTTATGGTGTCACGTTTCTAGACGGGAGTCAATGCACAGTGGCGCATCCGGAAATAGAGCTTTGCGCTGCCTCAGCGATGGCCCGCTAAACTACCGGTTTGTTGAGCATGGCCGCAGCCTCAGGAAGTGTCAGGTCATCGGGTACCCTGTAGAAGTCGCTGCGGTGTTCGGTCTCCTGAACGGTGATTGTTTTGAAGAAAAGAACTTTGCCTTTCATATCCACGCACATGTCGATCATCTCCCAGAGACCGGCGGCAACTTCCAGTTGCCTAACCTCAAACTTTCCCCCTTTGTCCAAGTGTCCCAGCAGACCGCCTGCGAATTTCACGTCCTGCATGAGTTGCCCCGCAATCCCCGCCAGTCTCTCTTGTTTGATATCAATCCTCATCTCTCCTTCCATGTCGTGGAAAACACGTGCTTCAAGAGAAGGCGGCTGAAAATTCGGATTTGGTTTGAAGGTGAGCTTTGTCAGTTCGCCCTCGCGACCCGCGTAGTCGAACACAAATGCATCGGGCAGAATCTTGAACAATCGCGTCTCCGGTTCTGCCTTCTTGTTTCTCTCCTGCTGCAGTTTCCGCTGTTCATCTGGATTGCTTACGAGCCTCTGAATACGCTGGCTCTCCTTCTGCCGTTGTTTGATGTCAAGCAGGCGACCATTAATGGAGACCAGCTGGCTGAGAGAGCCGTATTTTGTCTGGACGATTTCCTGGACCTGCTTTTTGTCGGATTCTCTTTTCTCTAGGCGGTACATCCAGTGACCATGATCCTCATCCTGGGATTTTAGTTCGTTGGTGACCACCCTCCGTGCCAGTTCGTTGGCCGATATTCCTCGGCTCCCGGAATCCGATTGGGGAAGTGTGGCGGGTCCGAGCAGAATGACGGTTACGAAAACAGTCGCAGTGCTGCGCCCCAGTCGCATGACCGGTTCCTGCGACAGAACAGGATACGTTTTGACCCGGCTGTTCATTGAACACTCCCGCGACGATTCTGGCCGAGTGCTCGGCAGCTCGGATTTGTTGCGACCTTCCCGATTTGCTGCCCTGATTTCGAGAGTGTGCCCTGCATCTTACTTCTGGCAACTATCACTGACCATGGTCAAAGCCGTCGCCGTCATGTGGCCGTGCTCTTTGGCGTCTTTGTCCATCCCGTGCTCTTTCATCTCGGCTTTTGCGTCTTCCTTCATCGCATGTTCTTTGTGATGAGAGACTACCCCGGTCACGGCAACGGTATGCCCGACGTGGTCGTCGAGTTTGACACTGTCACTTTTGATCTCCCAGGTGGCACCACCCTTGGTGGTCAAATTGTACTCATTGGTGCCTTCACCCTTTTGCAGACACCCCGTGAGCGTCCGTGTTTTCTTGTGGGTTGCTTTCGTTGTGTCCTGCGCCGTCGCCAGCGCGACAACAGTGGCAAACATCATTACCGCAATAAACCCTGCTGCGATCTTACCCTTCATTGTTTTCTCCTCCGTAGTTGCGTCAATCAACGCCTTTCCAAAATCCGATCGGGTCAGCCTTGGCAAGCAAGAGTCGCTGGATATTAGGCGCTTCGCAGTCGATCAACATCCTTGCAATTGCGCAATCGCGGGCAACAACTCACTCGCCAAACGATCCTTGGCTACGAAAGCGTCGACAGACTTCAGAGCCTGCTCGGGAACGTCCCCTGCTCCGGATCGCATGATAATCGGCGCTTGTGGCCTAAGCCGTCTCATTTCGATGGCAACCTCATGACCGCTCATCTCTGGCATCAAATAGTCGACGATTACAACATCAACCGAATAGATGGAAGCCAGTTCCAGTCCCTCGCCGCTGCTGGGAGCGGTCAGAACTCCGTACCCAAAGCTTTCTAGGAACGCCTTTTCGCAGTCCAACATGTCTTCGTTATCGTCGATACAAAGGACCATTTTTCTTCGGGGTTTCAAGTGGACGGGCGAGCACATGGGCCCGATCAAGCCTCAGTGTCCACATTTTGTCCTAGAGCAACTGGTCAAAATTGCTCATACTTGTCTTCCCTAGGAACATTTCCACAGGAGCATATCCACGTTCGATGTTGCCATTGTGAGCTTTACTGACCATCGGAGATTCGTCCCGTTCCCGGATAATTGATGTTGGAGACATCCCCCTCTGGTTAGTGGGCCCTTTGATGAAGCAAATCACGCACCCGAAGAAAAAATTGGATTTCAATCCTCACGCCTTTCTGTCAACCATTGGGAAGGGCAGGGATATGGCGTCGTTTCAGAAGAAGAACACGATATTCGCTCAAGGTGATTCGACCGACGGACTGTTTTTTATCCAAAAGGGGAAGGTACAGCTCAGCGTTGTCTCGGAAGGCGGGAGAGAAGCAACCCTTGGCATTTTGGGCGAAGGTGATTTCTTTGGAGAAGGCGGTCTTGCCGGTCAGCTTTTGCGCATGTCGTCTGCAACCGCGATGACCGACTGCGTCCTTCTGCATATTGAGAAGAAGGCAATGATGCGTGCGTTGAGTCTGGAACAAAAATTGTCGGCCATGTTTCTCAAATATTTGCTGAAGCGAAACATCCGATATCAGGATGATTTGGTCGACCAACTTTTTAATTCCAGCGAAAAGCGACTAGCACGTGTGCTTCTGTTGATGGCGCAATTCGGCAAAGAGGGCGTGTCCCAAATGTCGGTCCCCCGACTAAGTCAGGCGACTCTGGCAGAAATGGTGGGGACGACCCGTTCGCGCGTCAGCTTCTTCATGAACCGATTCAGGAAGCTCGGCTTTATCAACTATGACGTAGGAGATATCTTGCATGTCCACAGTTCACTCCTCAACGTTGTCCTGCATGATGACGACGGAACAACCGTCACCCCGGACACTAAGAATTCAGCTGCCCCTGCCGGCAAAGATCTCGAACCACCTGCAGAGCCCGGCAGCCCGCCTGACAAAGAGCGAGCCAGAAGGCCGCCCCTCCCCAGTCTTGAACGACGGAGGCTGAAGGCGCGGTTGTAAACCCAAAATATGACTTGCCGCGCGTCGCCCATTCAGCCGCCAAATAAGCCAGTCCGGTGAACCACTTTGACCGCCTGGAACCGTTTTGACATGACTGCAGCAGGACCTGAGTGTAGCCGGGATCCTTGCCAGCGCGACTGGAGCTTGTCCTGTCAAGAAACTTGCAAACCGCCGTTGCCTTACTTGTTTTTCTCGCGCCGACAATCGCCTTATGCCAGGCGACGCCAACTGAGCCGGTCCCGCAGCCGCTGGCCCGTTGAGGAAACGTGAGAAAGGCTCTCGTGGCGAGTGCGCCGATGCCGGCAGCCGCAAGCTAATCGAGGCTTGGATCAAAGAGGAAAACCAGAAGTTGGCGTTCGGCAAGAATTCAAAGTAGCCCGCTACCACTGCCGGGCTGCTGCGGCTGCTGCCAGGCTGCTTGACAGCCCCGCCGCATAAGACTAGGGTTGACGCTGAGGTGGTTACCACCTTCTCCTCATTTCAGGTTCCCTGAACTAAGTCAGCCCATCTGAAGTTTTCTTTCTTAGCAACCCCAACCTAAGGAGGTTGCCCATGTTTGCACGTAATGTCTCGATTCATCTGAAGCCCAATACGCTTTCCGATTACACGCGAACTTTTGAGAAGGACATCCTTCCTCTGCTTCGTAAACAGAATGGTTTCAAGGACGAAATCACATTCGCTGGTGCCGGCGGAGTTGATGTGACTGCAATCAGTCTGTGGGAAAACAAAACCGATGCCGAAGCTTACAACACCAATGCCTATCCGCAAGTGTTGAAGACGATGGCAAGATTTATCGAGGGCACGCCGAAGGTTCAGAGCTCTGAGGTTGTCAACTCAACCTTCCACAACAACGCCGTTCACGTGGCAGCGTAGAACTGTAAGCTTTTTGCACGGGAAGGCGGTTAAGTGCCGCCTACCCGTGTCTCTCTGTCGTTTGCCCTAAGCGTGGTTGCTCTCTCGCAGGGCACAAGCGTCCAGCCGAGCGCTGGACTTCCGAGTCCGCTTACATCCTGCGCCGTGCCTCGTTTCTGGGCGTCGGTTCTTGTGCAATCCGATGGATTCGCATCGAAGGCCACTCTATGCTGCTTACCAGCACGCAGGTTGTAACCCGATCGCAACATGTGGATGAACCGTCCGTATTGTTGCTCCACAAGATCGAGGAACTAAACAAGAATACCGCCGTGTTGATCGCTGAAGCTGGGAAATTAATCCAAGAATCGAAACAGCTATCGGAACGGATCAAATCTTTCGAACACTTCAGCACGAAGCCCAAGCCGCCCTCATCCCGGCACTATTAGCGCACTTCTTCCTTTCCGACCTCCTTATTTTGTCTCGGCCGATTCTAACCAGTCGAAATTTAGAGTCGAAAGTTCCACTGAGGAAACTCGGGCAAGCCACAACTCTCACGGCGCACGCGCTTCCTGGAATATCCCGAATCTGGAATTGAGCAATAACCTGGCGGAGAACTCGATGCGTCCCGTAGCTCTCGCAAGTATTGGATCCACATCGGAAGCTCGCAGGCGGGACCGAAGACTGCGGCTATCCTTATCGATAATGGAAAGCTGCCGTAGATTGAAACTCCCCGAACAAGCAGTGACAATCTCGTAATCTTCTGTTCCAAGCAACTTGCGAATAATTCGCGCGTAGCTAAATCGTCATCCACGACTAGGATTGCCGGTTTGTCGCGCCCGAGCGCACTGGGTCCACCTTTCACGCCTGAACGAGCAAGAATGTGGAAACATTGCTTTCGCCTATTAATTGTTGTTCGCGGTGTAGCAGATAACCTGATCTAGCCAGCGGGTAATTGCACTCCTCCAACCGCATAAGCCTACACGACAGTGGTGACGGTTACTCGTGGAGCACGATGTCGAGTAGCGAGCTGTGAACTTCCAGACCGCCGCCGTTGTAATCAATGAGACCGAGCTGTCTGAACCGATTCATAAAGAAGTTAACTCGCGCTCGCGTGGTGCCGACCATTTCTGCCAAGGTTTCTTGGCTTATCTTGGGAATTACATTCTCCGATCGCCCTTCTTTGCCAAAGC
>QIAN01000399.1 GCA_003225005.1 Acidobacteriota bacterium
AAACTGCAAAACCGTTTCCACCAGTTCAATTCTGGTCGTGGCCTCCATTCTACTCCTTTGATAATCCTTGCGATTTCAATTCTTGGTTTGCATGGAGCATCATCTTGATGAGATAGCGCAAGGAACGTGGCGATCGCCAGCGCAGTGATCAGCAGCATGCACATGATGACGCGGCGGCCGATGCGGTTCATTCACAGCAGACGGGTGATGGGTCCTTCAGAATTTTCATGCCGCCGGTTCCTTTTCCTTCGAATGAGCCACCAAGCAACGGCGAACACCAAGATCAGCGTCCCATAGAAGGCTAGCAACCCGAACCACAAAACTCCGGTCGCTCTTACGAAATCCATCATTTCTGCGCACACACGCCCACCCGCATCTTTTACTTACGAGAGACGACTTAGGATACTCTTAGGGGCGCGCACTTGGTTTCCGCGCGGCCCGGGTGGCCTGCGGCCGACCCCGCCGATGCGGCTCATTCCAGAACCTCATATTCGAACGCGACGCCTTCGGGGTCGTTTTCTTCGAACCAAGTTTCCGCGGCGCCGATCAGGTGCGCCCCTTAATTGCGCGCCACGCAAAAATCAGAACACAGGCTCCGATGACGCCAGCAATAAGGTAGCCGAGCCACCCACCGAGCGTGACGCCAAAGAGTCCTAACAGGAAATTGGCTACTGCAGCACCTACGATACCGAGGACGATATTGGTGAGGATGCCAGTCCCGCTCTTCATGAACATTTCGGCGAGCCAACCAGCAAGGCCACCAATGATGATTGCCGCAATCCAGCCGACTTCAGCGTCCTGCATATTTTTCCTCCTTGTTTAGTTACCGCGATGATAGAGGCGCCCAGGCGCCGCTTCAATGCCTCGGATAAACAGGCGGATCGGCTCGTCGAAGCGCTTGGACCAAGACAAGCTCAGAGAATTCCCTTGTTGTGATTTATGACTTCAGACCAATTCATCGTGGGTCCGTCTATCCGACCGAGCCGCGCGGGCGAGTAGGCGGGCACCGGGTTAACCTAACTGATCAAGGTTACTGCGCACATCTAGTCGCGGGAAGCAGAAAGCCAGCGCTAGTATCAATGGGGGCTCTTAGAACTTAGGCGACAACCCATGGCGCAGGAACTCAGAACCGCCGAAGAGCTATCCGACATGATTGTTTCTTCTCTGGGCGTCAAAGAAATAGAAATCCAGATTCGCAAAGATCATGCTTACGGGTGGCAACCGACAGTAGTTGCATGTCCCGGCGATTTGATCGGATGTCAGAGGCGAGTTGAAGAAATCGCAAATCGATTGCGCGTTCAGTTCGTCCTCCGGGAATGACATCCGGCGTCGCAATCAGCCAGTGGCCCGCCAATCATGCGGCATGCGCTCGCCGCGATCGAAACGGGCGGACCATGGCATCAGGCCTTCGGCCTTCGCAGCCGCTTCACGGTGAACTCGATATTCTCTGACTGCAGCTTTCGCCAGCTCTCGATCTCGGTCTGATATCGGTCCTTCGGGTATTTCTCGAAATACTCACGGGCAAGCTTCCGCGCGAACGACTGTTCTTTCGTAAACTTCTCTCGGATGAATGGGTCTTTCATGTTTCGCGCTTGCCCGAAGGTCCCCGCCGGAACGAATTGGCGGGCTAGGAATCAACTTTGTGCTTCTGGTCTCAACCCCGGGCCGGAAGCATCACATAAGACGGCCTCAGAAATCAGCCCGCTGGGGCCGTTTTGCTGAAAGGATTAGACCGTAGATTCCCGGACTCCATTTTCGGACAGGGGTGTTCTATTAGACGAACGCCGGCGAGATTTAAGTACCGAGTTTTTTGTTAATCCGGCATAGGCCGCGGAGGCGCAATTGGTCCGCGGCCTTTTCCGTGATGTTTGAGATATTGGCTCGCAGAGCGCGGAACTGGGTTATGGACAGCGTACAACATTGCCGAGATCAGTCGGCAGAATGTCTTCGTTTAATGAGATCAACGCAGAGCAAGGATGAAGCTGAGGTTCTAAGAAATCTCTCCTCTAGCTGGTCGAGACTTGCTGGCCAGATCGACCGATACAACGCGCTCATGCGTCGAGGCTACGCCGCTCGAAA
>QIAN01000401.1 GCA_003225005.1 Acidobacteriota bacterium
CAGGCACATGCAGCATGCTGCGCGGTTCATAATCCCTGAGCGACAGGGCCTTCCCCGCGTTGTCCGCTTGCATCGTTCGTGAGATAACGTTTCCGGCCGAAATTCTACTTGCAGCCAAAAGCGCTCCAGCACTTTCCAACAGCCGACGCCTTCCGATTGCGCCCATGAACCCTCCTCGCCGGAATTCCTCCCTGCGTTCTTTTCGTTCTTCTATACCTGAATTTCACCCCGAAAATGTACACTACGCTAGGCCTTCAGTAGCGACTTGTGGATCGTTTTCAGGATAAGTTCTTGATTCTTGGTCAGGGTTACGGTGCGCGAGAGCCGGAACCGGTGCTGAGTATCGCGCAGATAGACCTTGTACATCGTGCTGAGTTCGCTCAGAGCTGTTTCCGCCGTGAATTCCGTGTTGCGCAAATGATAGCGAAGCAGGGATACGAGGAGATAGGCGAGATAACAAAGGAAGACATGAGCACGCACGTGCTCGGCCAGCCAGTGGCGCACCGGACGCAACTGGGTAACACCCTTGAGACTGCGAAAAGCTTTTTCGATCAGGTCCTTGTCGAAATACAGCGGAAGCATCTGCTGTTGCGGCAGGGAACGAGTGCAGAAAATACAAGAGTAGCCATCGAACTCCTCGGCAGCCGCCAACTTGTCGTGTCGTAAGCGACCCTGGGCATCGAAGAAAGGCCGCAGTCCGGGTTTGATGGCCTTGCCTTCGGCCAGCAATTTCTGGGCATAGACGATTTCGCTGCGGCGCGACTCCCGTGTATCCCGCTGCCGCCGCTCGTTGAGGCAGAGCGCCAGTTTGCCGCGTACGCCATCGATGGAGTAGGGGCGCAGGACGGTGTAGAAGACGCTGGATCCGACCGGGACGCGGTTGGAGAATCGCAGCATGCGCCCGGGCGTGGCCCAAGGGCGCCAGAATTTTTTCAGTGCCGGATGCAGGGGCACGCCGCACAGCGTGTCCCAGTGTAATTCTTTGATATCCTTGAGGTTGCGTTTCGACACGATGCCCCGATCGTAGATGAAAAGGCCGCGTCCAAGCCGGTAGCTACGGAACTGCGTGACCAGATCGCGCAGGGTGCGAGAGTCGTGCACGTTGCCGTCGAAGACTTTATGGAACAGGGGAATTCCCTCTTCTTGAGTGATGGCCAAACCGATCTGGATCAGAGGCCGGCCTGGGACCCCTTCCTTATCGTGCCCGGGCTTGCCCAACGGACAGCTGCGGCCGTAGAAGTAGGTATTGGTGACGTCATAGACCACACCCGAAGGGCGGAGGCGATACTGTCGGCAGACGGATTGAAACATCTGCTGCTGCCAAGTCTCGGCATCTAAGCCTTCCAAAGAATCCAAGGCGCCTACCAGGCGTTTCTCGGTTACGTCTTCGAGGTCCAAGAGAAAATTTAAGTCGGTACGCTCAAACCACTGCGGCATATGGTTGAGGCTGCGGTAATCGAGGCAGTGGGCGTAGACCAAGCTGAGGATCTCCTGGCTGTAGGGACCAAGCTGCTCGGGCAGATGAATCTTCTTGGCCAGATGATGAAGTACGAGCAAGGGACCGTACAGCTTGACCTGTTCCACCTCGGCTTCGGACAAGGATGCGGCCAGGATCGTTTTGCCGTCGGCTTCGCGGCCGACATAGCGGATATGGCGCTGGACAACCTTGCCCTTGACCCGACGATTCTCGACCTCGGCAAGATAGACGCGGCCCCGGCGTTTGATCTTGCGAACGAAGCTCATTGCAGTGTACATAATATACACTACAAAATGGGAATCTACCATTTTAATTTTATGGTTCTTCAGGCTGGAAAAACCCCGGTTATATCAAGGGTTCTGAACGCATTTGGCTAGGGATTGATAGGCGTAGTGTATAAAATCGAGGACAAATTGAGGTAGATTAGTACTGCTTCGCTCAGGATTTTTAGGTGGTGCGAGACCGTGGCCGGCGTGACCCCGCGCGTGGTGACGAGTTCCCCGCAGGTCATGTGCCCCCGGCGCGAGATAGACTCGAAGATACGGAGGCGTGTTTGGTCGGCCAGGGCTTTGGAGATCTTCTCGATTTGCGAGCGGTTCATTGGAGCGACATCCAGGGACTGGCCGGAGTCTAGCCGACTGCGGACTCTGCCGCCAGTGGATTAGATGCCTCGGGCCCCGAAAAAGCCAAAGAAAATTGTAACCACAGACTTCGATACTCATCTAACTGTCGAAATCTCGAAGGCCACAGACGACCTGTAAAGTGGAGAGGGGCTTTCGAGTGGATCCCACAAAGCAACGGAGAATAAAAATGAGCAGCACCAAAAGATTCGAAGGAAAAGTAGCCGTAGTCACCGGCGGGAACAGCGGCATCGGGCTGGCCACCGCAAAACGCCTGCAAG
>QIAN01000403.1 GCA_003225005.1 Acidobacteriota bacterium
CCTCCGCCACGGCGCCAAAGATGTTGACGCTGTCGAGATTGACCCCGTCATCCTGGAGATTGGACGCCGGGACCACCCCGAGCATCCGTACGATTCGCCGCGAGTCACAGTTTACGTGGACGATGCCCGCGCCTTTCTGAAGAAAACCAAGAAAAAGTATGACTTGATTATTTTCGGTTATCTCGATTCCGCAATACTACTGAGTAGCTTTTCTTCGCTTCGGCTCGACAACTATGTTTATACGGTTGAGAGTTTTCAAAACGCCACTTGCGGACCAAGCGGCAACCTGCGATCCGTTTGCGATCTGTTAACTGGAGTACCACGTCTTTCCACGTACTTAGGTGCCGTCCGTGCCCTGCATTTGCATAGAGTACTCGTCAAAGGCAAAGTTGCCGCTATTCGTTCCCGTAATCGTTGTGCTGGTTACGTTGACTGCAGTCGTGCTCGTATTACTCAGGAAAATGAGTAAAGGCGAGCCGGTTGAGTTCAGAAGAACGATTCCAAACTGGATTGCTAGGGGCCTGGCCGCTGAGTTGAGGATTTCACGCACTTGAACGCACACGAGCAATTGCTTGCCGAGGGGTACCTCGGGAGAAAGCTGGCAGAGATGCGTTTCATCCGGGCACCTCGATCCATCCCGGATGAGGCGCTCAGTCCTCCGACCGTGAAAGCGCGGAAACTAGCGCTCAACACACTCCCGCGGAACGGGATGGGCAACACGATTTTGATTTCGAGATCGGCACCTGGAAAATTCACCGGAAGCGCCTCGATCATCGCTTAACCGGCTTGCTCGGCTACTAAGATGAAGCTCGAAACGCAGCGATTTGGACTGCCCGCGCCAACTCCTATGGCCACCCGACGCCCGGGGCGGGCACCTAGGCAACCAAGGACCATTTTCAATGACTGAAGATGGATGGAGTACAGTAGGGGTGAGGGGGCGCACTCACAAGAATGTTTTTGTACTAAGACTAAGACTAGAGACCAGAAACCGAATTGCCTCAATCTTCGAGTGTCGGCAAGGTATTCAGCACCTCACTGGCCCTAGGTCGACTGAGAACCGGATCGTCCTTACGAATTCTTCCGTCGCGGAAGACCAGCACACGCTTGGCAAATTGTGCGATGTCATGCTCGTGAGTTACCAGCACGAGAGTTAGCCCCTTGTCGTTTAGGTTCTGGAAGATCTCCATGATCTCAACCGAAGTACGGCTGTCGAGATTGCCTGTAGGTTCGTCTGCCAGCAGGATGGAAGGATGATTCACTAGCGCTCGTGCTACGGCCACCCGTTGTTGCTGTCCCCCGGACATCTGCGACGGGAAATGCTGTGCCTGTTCGGCAAGACCAACCATTGACAACGCATCGGCGGCACGATTTCGGCGCTCCGTTTTATCGATTTTCGCGTACAGCGTGGGTAATTCCGTGTTTTCAAGGGCGGTCGTCCGGGCCAGGAGATTGAAGCCCTGGAAAACAAATCCGATCTTCTGGTTCCGAATGAGTGCCAGGGCCTTCTTGTCGTGTTCGGAAACATCGATCCCTTCAAGGAAGTATCGTCCCGAACTGAGGCGGTCCAGACACCCAAGGATGTTCATGAAGGTGGATTTGCCACTGCCGCTCGCTCCCATGATCGCCACGAATTCGCCTCGCTGAATTTCAATGCTTACACCGCGCAACGCGTGCACCCGCGTCTCGCCCAGTTCGTAATACTTGTGCGCGTCTTCCACACGGATGACCGCGCGGGCCGCAGAAGCGGCTCGGGTGGCTCCGAGTGGGTTGACAGCGGGCATCGTTTCCATGGGGTGGTTTCGAACTGCTGAACCTTAGCGCCGTATGCCGCCTAGAATTTGGCTTTTGGGCGCCACGGATCGAATAATCACCTCCTCCGCTTCCTTCAGTTCCCCTCTAAGAACTGAGCTGACCTCGGTGTAGGCATGGTCTGTGATTCCAAGAGAAACCTTGACCGGTTCCATCGTATTGTCGGGATGGAGCTTCCAAACAACGGCAGTCTCTTGCTTCGGTGCGCGGGGCAGATTCTGGGCGCCGGTGCTAGCCAGCATTCCACCGTCGGCCGCAGCAGAGTTATCACCGGCATGTTGCCCCTCAACTCCTTCGATCCCAAAGCGCTTATACAGGGCCAAAATTTCCTCGGGCGCCAGCGGGGGCTTGTACCGTAGGGCGGTGTTTGGCAGTTTCAATGCGTTCTGCGCCGTAGCCACGGGAATGGTCACGTATGCCGTCATGCCGGGGAACAGTTTTAACTCAGGGTTCGCAAATTCGATGATGGTGTCGTAGGTGACCACGCTTTGCACCGTCGTCGGGTTCATCCGGATTTGGCTGACAACTCCCTGAAACGCTTGCTTAGGGAGGGCGTCCACCTTAAAGGTGACTGTCTTGCCCACCTTGATGTTGTCCACGTCCGACTCGTCGGTCTTGGCATAGACCCACATCTTGGTGAGATCCTGCGCGATCGTAAAGATGGTTGGCGCTTGCAGGGACGCCGCAACGGTTTGCCCGACATCCACATTTCGCGCCACAACCGTGCCGTCGATCGGGGAACGAATCACGGTGTAATCGAGATTGGTCTGGGCCACTGCAACAGCCGCCTCTTTGAGACTGACTTGCGCCTCGGCCTGCGTGATGTTGGCTGCAGCAGCATCCACCGAGGCGTTGGCTGCGTCGTAGTTCGATTTGGCAAGGTCCAGTTGCTGCTTGCTCATGACGCCATCCTTGGTCAAGCCGACAGCCCGATCGTAGTCGGCCTTGGTCTGCACCAAAGCGGCTTTCGCTTTTTCGAGATTGGCTCGAGCCGCTGCCAGGTTGGCCTCTGAGTTTTTCAAATCAGCGGATGCCTGCAGCAGAGCGCCCTTGAACAAGGCTGGATCGATGAGGGCGACAACATCCCCCTTATGCACGCGGGAATTGAAATCTGCATTGAGTTTGGCGATGGTCCCGGAGACTTGCGATCCCACTTGGACCGTGATCACCGAGTTGATGGTTCCGGTGGCCTCCACGACGTCATGGATATCACCTCGTTCCACCTTCGCGGTAAAATGCTGCACTTGAGTATCCCGGTTCAGCCCCAAGGCGACGAACACTCCCGCCACGGCCACAACCACCGCTAAGATGAGCCACTTGCGTTTTGCCATTATGTCTGGTCCCAAAAATCAACCCCTTTACTCGTATCGCAGCGCTTCGATCGGATCCAGTCGAGACGCCTTGCGCGCAGGGTAGTATCCGAAGAACACTCCGACAGCGACCGAGAACATGGCAGCCACCACGACCGCCTCAATAGACATCTCGATAGGCCAACCCAAAGTCTGTCCAACCAAATAAGATCCAAAGACTCCAGCCAGTACACCCGCTGCACCCCCAACTAGGCTGAGCATGATCGATTCTCCCAGAAACTGCAGCTGGATGGCCGCTTCGGTCGCTCCCACCGCTACTCGGACACCGATCTCACGCGTACGCTCAGTTACGGAAACCAGCATCACGTTCATGATCCCAATTCCCCCCACGATCAGGGAAACGGAGGCGATTGCAATCAGCAGAATCGTCAGAGTCTTACTGGCGTCGAGCTGTGCCTGAATAATGTCCTCCGGATTTCGGATATTAAAGTCATCCTCTTCCTCGGGCCGCAGATGATGACGGTCCCGTAGCACAGCGGTCGCTTCCTGGCCGGCCATTTTGACAACGTCTTGCGATACCGCCGAGCACAGGATGTCATCCAGCCATGTAATGCCCTTAAGTTTCTTTTGAGCACTCGTGTAGGGCAGGTTGATCGTGTCATCCTCGTCTTGCCCGGAAAGAGAGAGTCCCTTGGGATGGAGCGTCGCCACTACCTTGCAGGGAAGGCTATTGATGCGTATCACTTTTCCAACCG
>QIAN01000404.1 GCA_003225005.1 Acidobacteriota bacterium
TGTGAGAGGCTGGCGGTGCAACTCCGCCGGCCTACTCGACCCTATGGGTTTCGTCCGGGGCGCAGCCAGCATCAAGCACTGGATGCGTTGTCGTATGTGCTCCTGAAGAAGAAGGTGAACTACGTTCTGGATGCCGACATTCGAGGATTTTTGGATTCATCTTCACACTGCTCCTATGGTTGATCGAAGAGGCCGGTTGAAGGATCTACTACTCTGATGCGTAAGCCTTTGCGCTGTCCCTGCCGAACATGAAGAGCTTCGAGTTCGCCGCGCTTTACACGCTGCCACACAGTTTGCCGAGAGATGCCGAGTCGTCTCATGGCGTCCACGACGGGCACGTAGTCTGGCGAGGTGTCCACGAATGCATGGCGTAATTCTTCCGTAATTCGAATCCGCCAGGGCGCTCCCGGCGTCAACTGCTCGCCGGCAATCAGGCCCGCACTCAGCCAGCGATGAAGTGTGGAAGCGGCTACACCGAGAATCTTGGCAGCTTGCATGACCGGAACCGCCTCCCCCGTGGGAGATTCGCGGGACGGCTCAAAGCGAGGGATCTCATGATGGCGACGCAGGCTGCCCACCTGCTGTGCTGTGAAACGCTCGCCGTACGCTGTCTTCCGACCTTGGCGATTGAGAATGCCGGCGATGGTATCGTCGGGGTAGTGAGCCGCTAGTCGGCGTAAGAGTGACATCGTATCTTCATCGGTGGTTGGTCCCTGGACTTGATAGCGCTTCAAGGGCAGATCAAACTTGGTAGTCATGCCGCCCCGCCAACGCAACGTGAGATCGGCGTGGCTTTCTGTGCGCTCCACTTTGAGGATTACTTCTTCCAGTAATGTGCGCAGAAGTTCCTTCCGATCGCGATCGCTGGTGGTCGGTGCAGTCCAGACCAGCCGCAGATCGGAGCCGAGAGTGTGAATTCTCTTCTGTTCTTCCTCTGTTAATGTGTGCGGGCGTTGTTGTTCGCGACGGAACAGTTCAGCCTCCACCTTGGCAAGATTCTGCAGCCGCGTTTCCCACTCTTTTTCTAGACCACGCGCGACCAGTCTGTTTTCCGGGTCGACAGCCTTATATTGCCGCTCAGCGCGTTCTGCCTCGTAGCGCGCACGCTCGACTTCCCGACGCCACTGCGACAACGCGGCGTCGTGATTGGATTCCAGTTGTTCGACAGCGAGGGTTGTAGCCTCGAGCGCCGCCGGTGTGAGCGCTTCGAGAAAAGCATGACTGACCGCTTGATCGATGCCGACACCCCCAATGTTGAGGCATTGGAGGGCGCGCCCAGCATTGAGCTGGCTGCCGTCGCAATAGTATCGCGGGGTGGCGTTCGTGCCTTGATAAGCGATATGTAGGCGACGACCACAGCGGCCACAAACAACTAGACCTTGCAGGAGCGCGGATCCTTCTCTCAAGGCACGACCTGCTTGGTGGAGTTCTGAGCGGATGTTGGATTGGAGGCGCGCCTGAATGGTTTCAAACGTTGTCCAATCGATGAAGCCTGCATGATGTCCGGGAAGAAACACCGACCACTCTTCCCGCGGTAGATGACGAATTCGCTTTCTGACATTACCCTGCTCATCGACGTAGCGTTCGTTGCGGGTCTTACCATACACGTACGCGCCAGCATACACCGGATTGCTGAGCACGTTATAGATGGCGGTGTAGGTAGGGGCGATCCAGCGCAGCTGATGGCAGGTAGCGAGGGAAGGCACGATGCCCAGGGGATGCAGCGGAAAAGTCAAATGTTGCGAGCGGAACCATACCCAGACTTGGCGTGCCGAGCCCAGTTCCGTGAATTTGTCGAAGATGGTGCGGAGGGCACCGGTGACCGCTTCGTCGGGATGAAAGCGAATCTCACCCTCCTTCTCACCCCACACCAAGCCGACTGGCAAGGCGCGGCGCAGTTCGCCACGCGCCGCTTTGTTGCGGATGCCACCGTCGAGTCGTCCGCGCAGGATGTGCAGTTCTGCTTCCGACATGGTGCCTTTTAAGCCCAGGATCAAGCGATCGTTGAACAGCGCGGGATGATACACGCCGTCACTATCGGCGAGCAGGGTGTCGGTGATGGCACACATATCGAGCAAGCGATACCAATCGGCGTTACTGCGCGCCAGACGCGAGACCTCAAGCCCGAGCAGCATTCCCACCCGCCCGAGAGCGACCTCAGCATTCAAGTGATCGAATCCGGAGCGTTTTACAAACACCTTGCCCGACACCCCAAGATCTTCGTCGATGATGGTCACTTGGCTCTTGGCCCAGCCCAGCGCAACTGCTTTCTCCACCAGTGCGTATTGCCGCGCCGTGGACTCGCGGTTGTTCTCGACCTGCGAAGGATGGGATTGGCGAACGTAGACAATGGCGTCTCGTCGCGTGTGATTGGATTTTACTTTGCCGACATCAATCATGCTCTGTCTCCTGTTTTGGACTGGGGTCGGTTGCTGGAGCGATCAGTCGCGCCAGAACTTCGATCGCCACTGCTTGTTGTTCGTTCTCCAACGTTTCCCAGACTTGGGCTTCCGGAATGGGAAGGTGGACAAAGTTCAGATTGCGTTGCACGATGGTCGTTCTCCTCGTGAACAGATTTTTCGCCGCTGGCATCTGATGTGGCGCGGCGATTGAGGAGAGCGTCTACTACAGCGCGGATGTGAAGCAACTCTGTAACGAAACCGAGGATGGGTGTTCTGTTTCGGTACTGCTGGAGAACCCGGCGTGGAGGAATCGAGGTCGGTCCACTCGGTGGGTATGAGAGAGCGACTTCCATCGGGCAAAATCAGAATCAGATATGGCTTGCTCTGATGACGACGTTGCCCAAAGACTGCTAATGCTTTCCCGTTAAATGGGTGCTGCGGGCGAGTGATCCTGACATGCTCGGGTAGGTCCTTGAGGTGGGTAGTGTGTCGTGGTGTCCTTCGATAATCTCGACAAGAGTTGGCTGGTCCAGTTCGTGGAGCATGGCGTCGCGGACCCCCGCATCCTGCGATTGATCCAGAAATGGCTCAACGCTGGGGTGATGGAGGAAGGCGAATGGTCGAACACGAAGACAGGTAGTCCGCAAGGTTCGGTGATTTCACCGCTTCTTGCGAATATCTACTTGCACTACGCTTTCGATCTCTGGGTGAACGTGTGGCGCAAGAAATGGGCACACGGCG
>QIAN01000402.1 GCA_003225005.1 Acidobacteriota bacterium
ACATTCTCGGCGGGATCACCTTGCGAGAAGATTTTGTAGTCTTTTGGGCACTGCGTAATAGTCCTGGCCGCGCCCACCGTCGCAAGAAACACTTGGGGATCGAAAGAAACCCCTCCCTTTGGTTTCCTAGTCGACTTCGGTAGCGAACTCACTCGACTGCCTCACTGCAGAGTGACCCCGAATTTGCAATGCATCCTTCATCAGTGTTCCGGTCGCCGCAATCAAGTGTTCACCCTGATTTGAGGTCAGGTGTTTCACCTAATCCGAACGCCGGAGGGCTACGTTCCAGGACATGAATGAAAGGGAGGCCTACTTGTATCGGATAGCGGGCCCCTGGTGGAGTTAGGTGCGTGGTACCGCAAAGTAGTGGTCAAATCTGGACATCCAAGCCGAATAGAGATGTTGCTGTTTTGAACACAGACTCAGGATTAGCCATTGACTAGTAGGGTGCATCCGGAGCAACAGTTTAAATAGGTGTAGCGATGCGAACCATCTGAAAACAGGGTGGTTACCTACAACCGCAATTAACGGGGCACTGTTCGGTGTCCCAAGGCCACGCCCTTTGGTCTTCTAGGAGGAACGTCTATAGCAAGGATTTTCGATGTTCATAAGAGCTACAAAGCGGCCCGGGGAAGCCCCGAAGATGAAGACGCTCCGAGAGAACGAGGCGAGCTTCCACTTCTTAGTCGAGACTATTGCAACGCCGATATTCATTAGCCGCGGAGAGCGGTTACATTACGTAAATCACGCCGCGGAGGTCCTCACCGGCTACACCCGAAAAGAACTCTTATCGATGAATTTCTGGGATCTTATCCCCCCTGATAGTCGAGAACTAGTCGAACTCGCTTCGCGGTGTGAGGTCGGGATTCTTACGAAGAATCATGGACAACGTTGGCTTGAGATCACCGTAGCAACGATTGACTTTGATGGCGTGCCGGTCAAGCTGTTTTCAGCCTTCGACCTGACTGAGCGCAAACAAGCGGAATCGCAGGCACGACTCTTGGCTGTTACCGACCCGCTTACCGGCCTGGGCAATTATCGTCTGCTTCTAAATGTACTCCACGCAGAGATCGAACGATCCGGGCGCACGGGCCGACCGTTTGCCATTTTGCTGCTCGACTTGGATGGGCTGAAGAAGATTAACGACTGCTACGGCCACTTGGCCGGCAGCCGGGCACTATGCCGCGTCGGCGAGGTGCTCCGTTTGTTTTGTCGGGTTATCGACACAGCTGCGCGATACGGGGGCGACGAGTTTGCCGTCGTGCTGCCCGAGACAGACGCCAGGGATGCAGGGCTTGTCGCGTCTCGCATTCGCAATCGGCTTGCAACGGATAGTGAGCAGCCCGCACTTTCCGCAAGCATTGGAGTGGCGGCCTATCCGCAGGACGGCGAAACGATTGAAGCCCTCCTCGAAACAGCAGACCGCAAGTTGTACAGAATGAAGAGTCATGGTGCGGAAGAATCTTCTTTGTCCACAGCCATATGACTTCACCGGTCGGCCAACTGCTAATGCCAGCTGCTGCAGAACAATGCGCCGCTGTGGGCGCTGAAGAGACCCCAATGTCAAGACACGATCAAAACGGGGACCATCCTGATCAAGGAGGGCGCGCTCTTGCCAGAAGCCGTGCGGCTCGAAAGTGAGTGCAGTGTTCCGGGTTGGCGATTAGTCAAGGCTCTCGATAGATGCGGATTAGATCGAGAAATCCGCGAAGCGGGATGGACTTTCTTCTGCCTGGCTGGTGAGATCAGAACGACGGTCTTCGGTATTGACGAAGAAGAGATGGTCTGCAGGACAATCGAGGAAATCCTAGTGAGACTGAAGTTGGAGGAATTTAATTCCTTGGAAATCACCCGAGTAGCCTCGGAGGCCTCGAAACGTTTCTTGGGAGTGCTCTGTGTGACTGTCTCGGCCCAGTCACAGCATATCCAGGGCCCGGCTCGATTGGCTGCCGCTTGAACCAAAGAGTCTCCCAAGTAATGGGAACTGTCTCGGAGAGGAATGGCAAAAGATCTGGGTTAGGCCGCGCACAGGAACACAAGAATGAAGGATGTGGGGGATGAGTGTTCTGGCACGAACTCGAGAAATGATCGGGGAGAGCAAGACCCGTTCGGGCTCGACATTGAAAGCGCCTGATGGGGCTCGAATCCTGATTGTCTGTGACGACCACTCTGAGACGGAACGGCTGAAGACCATTCTCCAAAAAGCAGGGATCGTCTCGGAATGCGCAAACAGCATTACGGCGGGTTGCGAGGCTGCGAAATCCGGTCGGTTTCAGGTGGTCGTCTCGACACCCCTGCTGAGCGACGGGTCTTGGAGGCGGTTCACCGACATTGCGAATCACTGTGATCTTGGCTTGGAGGTCGTTCTATGGGCGCGTAACTTTGATCTCGCCGAATGGGGAGAGGCGCTAAAGCAAGGAGCGTTTGACGTCCTTGACGCTCTGAACTATCTGGAAGTGTGGAACCGTGCCCAATTCCTGAAGAATCTGAAACGCAGTCCACTTACGGCGCAGGACGAAAAGATGCTGAACAAACTGTCCTCCGCCCCACGATTTCCTCGGACAATACGCCGGAACAAAGAGGATGGACATGTCCACGGAACAGAAATGCGACTCAGGATACACCGCCGAGCGCGTCCGGATTCACGCGGTCAAGCGAGCCAAGCTCTTACCCGGCCACGCACCTTGGGCACAAGACAAAACAAGCCAATCCAATTTCTTCACCCGCAGCGCGGACAGAAAACTGTCTCTCAGAGTGTGTTTGCGAGTGTGACCGCATTCGTTGGTCAGGGAAGGAAACACCCATGAGCGATGTAACTCTGAAATATCCGCAGTGGCAGAACCACTACCTACAGGCAATGGCTGAAACTCGTCCTGAACTGCTGAAAAGCAGAATTAGCTCCGCAGAACAGGTCGTCAGCCTGCGACTGAGTCAACTGGTAAGCACCACAGACGACTATGAGGAACAGATAGCACTGGCGGCCGCGCTGAAATCTTTGAGAGTCCTCAAGGAACGGTAGACTGACCCAGCGAACGATTCACTGAGTCGCTACGCAATCACGGCCTTGCATTCAGAGAGGGTCGGAAGATGCCTCAGAAAGGCGTCGACGAGAGACATGCGCTTTCTGATTTTCTCGCAGGACTGCTGCTCTGCCTTCTATACAGAGCGCGAGGAGAATACGAACTGTGCATACCGAAAATTCCATTCAGCGGTTCCAAAGCAAGGTAACATCACGTTCCGATCCCCTGGCTAAGCGTGGCTCCAGTTTCATCTTCTAGAATGTTGCTGATTTTAAACGCATTCACGCCTTATTGCATTTTGGCGAGGGACAGGTGGCAGGGTCCCCACGGGCCTACCATATATTTCAAGCATTTCAAGCAGTTACATATTCGGCCGATTTTTCTCCAACCCGAGGTTCAACGAGAATCCGCGTAAGTACACAGGTGTTTTGGGATCCATGCTTCGCCTCGTCCAGATGTCGACGTGTGGAAAGAAGACCCGCGGCACACATAGTGCAGGCGCCAGTGTCCGGGCGGAGCGAACCTTCAATCAGCGCGTGGCCGTCCGGGTCAATTACTCGGCAAACAAGAATCCAGGCCAGTGGAAGGCCCATGGAAGATACGTAGACCGCGAGCGCGCGACGCAGCGGGGAAAAGCTGCGGAGGCGAGATTTAATGCTACCGAGCAGAACCTAGATATAGCTGCAAAGCTCGATTATTCTTTCTATGTAAATGAGGCCGCGGGTAAAAGAGGGTCATTATATTCCTTTGAGGTGTGGTAAGGGTCAGACATCGAGTGCTTTACACCTGACGCAAGCCTCGGCGGATACTCGGTCGAGATTGTGAATAAGCAAAAGACCACTCAGATGGTCACATTCGTCCCAGTAGATGATTGAAGAAATGTGGACATTCGCTCAGTTCGAGATTTTCGGGCAAGACGTCCGGTACAGCCTACGCATGATGGGAAAGAGTTTTGTGGTCACGGCCGTAACGGTTCTCGCTCTCGCCCTAGGCATCGGCGCTAACACAGCGATTTTCTCCATCGTGCGCGCCGTCCTGCTGCATCCGCTTTCGTATAAGAATCCCGAGCGGCTCGTGTGGGTCACGGAAATCCTTCCGCGACAAGGTAACTTGGTCTTCGACGCAGACTATTTCGGCTGGCGCCGCCAGTGCCACACCCTTGAGGATATTGCTGCCTACGGCTCATGGAACGAGTCCACACTCACGGGAGTCGGGGAACCTGAGCACCTGCGTGGCGCCAGCGTCACTGCCAATTTTTTTCACGTTCTCGGCGTCGAACCACGAATCGGCCGTGGCTTTTCGGCCGAAGAGGACCGGCCCGGCGGCGCACGCGTTGCTATCTTGAGCCACAGCCTGTGGCGTCGGCGCTTCTCCTCCGATCCCGCGGTTCTGGGCCGCGCCATTGCGCTGAGCGGCAACGCATACACCGTAATCGGTGTTCTGCCGCCGGGATTCGAGTTTCTCGATAGCACTACCGTTGATGTGATCGTACCTTTTGGGCTTGAGGAGCGCGAACTTCAAACGAGCCATCGCATCATGCTGGTGCGCATCGTCGCACGCTTACGACCGGGCGTCACACCTGCTCTCGCTGCAAAGGAGCTCGACGCCATCGGCGCCTCGATGCATGTGCTCTGGCCGGGCGGATTCGCGAAGATGGTCAGCGGCGCAAGAACGCAAGTTATGTTTCTTCGCGACAGGCTCGTAGGCGACGTTCGCTCTCCGCTTCTCCTGCTCCTTGGTGCGGTAGGGTTTGTTCTTCTGATTACCTGCGCCAACCTAGCCAACCTGCAGCTTGTCCGCGCCGTAGTCCGAGAAAAGGAAATGGCGATCCGCGGCGCGCTAGGTGCTGACCGCATGCGACTGGCCTGGCAGTTGCTGACCGAAAGTTCACTGCTCGGCCTCCTCGGGGGTATTGCAGGAATATTTCTGGCGCTGTGGGTCGTCGGCGTGGTGCGCCGCTTTGGTCCGCAGAGCATCCCACACTTGGAAAACGCCCAAGTCGACTGGCATGTGTTACTTCTAACCTTGGGACTTTCTTTTTTGACCGGGGTTCTGTTTGGGACCGCGCCCGTAATCTACGCCTTTCGGGTCTCGTTGAATGATTCTCTGAAAGAGAGCGGCTCGCGAAACGCTGTGGGCCCTAAAACTTGGCGTCCCCAGCAAATCCTGACGGTCGCCGAGCTTGCACTTGCGCTTGTACTCCTTGTCGGGGCCGGACTGCTGGTGCGCAGCTTTGTCCACCTGATTTCCATCCCGCCCGGTTTCGATCCACACGGAGTGATGACCGCGCAGCTTTCTCTGCCGGGATCGACATTTTCGAAACCCGAGCTGCGGAAAGTGTTCTTCGAGCAACTTATCGAGCGCGTAGGAGGACTACCTGGGGTCGCGTCGGCAGCCGCTACAGGTGTGCTACCTCTGCAGGGATTTGAAGGCTCGACCACGGTTAGCACGAACGGACAAACGGCAGGCTCACTTTACATTGGGGAAAGAGCCGAGTTCGACGTGGTCACACAGGGATATTTCTCGACGTTGCGCATCCCGCTTCTTGCGGGTAGGTCTCTGGACGCCCACGATACGGAGGGCGCCAAGAGTGTGGTGGTGGTCAACGAGGCTTTCAAGCGTCATTACTTTCCTGATGAGGACGCAATCGGCCAGCAGATCAAGGCTTTTTCCGACGAAACGTTGACGATCGTGGGTGTGGTCGCAGACGTCAAACAGACGGGTCTCGCGGCGGAGGTAGAACCCGAGTTCTTCGTACCTTTTCAGCAGTCCTCCTATCCAGACATGACGCTTGTGGTTCGCTCGAACGCGGACCCAAAGGTGCTTGCGCCCGCATTACGCGCCGCACTCGCGGACCTTGATAAGGACGTGCCGCTATACGGCGTTGATGCGTTCGATGAGATTCTATCCCGGCTCGTTGCTCCCCAACGGTTCAACACGATGCTCCTCGTGGCGTTTGCCAGCCTAGCTGTCCTACTTGCCGCCGTAGGTCTCTATGGAGTGATGGGCTACACCGTCGCCGAGCGCACACAAGAAATTGGAGTTCGTATGGCGCTGGGCGCCGAGCGCGAGGCTGTGCTTCGCATGGTGCTGAAGCAGGGCTTAGGACTTTCATTGATGGGAGTAGCGCTGGGCTTGGCGGGCTCATTTGCCCTCACGCGACTTATGCGAACCCTACTCTACGGGGTGACGCCCACGGATCCCTTCGTTTTTGTTGGGGTAGTGTTTCTCCTACTCGGCGTAAGCGCCGCAGCTTGTTGGATCCCCGCGTGGCGCGCTTCTCAGGTGGATCCGATGGTCGCGCTACGATATGAGTAGCGTTTGTGCAGCCGCGTTAGCGACAGAGGTCGAGCTACTCTGGCGCTGGTAGAGCCCGCTTATGAGTATGGCTGTGACGCTGGGAAGCACAACGAATTGTAGCCTCCAGAAGTTGCGGAGAGCACGCGTAGGAGATTTTCGCTTTTTCGAAGCGTCCGACGAAAGCTATGGCTGAACATGAACCCCAGGGACGCCTTAAGCATGGCCTCGTAGGCTTGCTGCAGGCAGGCTTCTTCATCGAAGGCGAAGATTTTATGGGCTGAGGCGAGCATCTTGTCGGCGCTCGCGAGGAAGCGTTCAATTTGCGCCCAGTCAACTTTGTGCGGCTTGAGCGTCTTCATGCGGCACCAACGAGCGAAACCCGCTTATTGTGCATCCTTCCGAGCGCGGCGCGACCGGACCCAGTCGGCTGAGGAGCTAGCACACCAAAACCCCTGATTTTTCAAATTCCGTCGGCTGAGTCAAAAATTTCCTGGGGCAAGGTGGCTCGTTGTTGTTTTGAGCTGCCGTCTTTGACTGGCAACCGCCAATTTCCGATCGTTTTCGGTGGTCCATGGGTTTCCTGCCCGGGCGGGCCAATATTTCCCTTACTCCACGAATCCTCGAG
>QIAN01000063.1 GCA_003225005.1 Acidobacteriota bacterium
TGATCTTGTGCTTCTCGGCAAATTTATACAGCGTTGCAACAAACGCATGATCTTGCGGCAAATCGATATGCGGCACGCCCGATTTGAAAAACGCCAGTTGCAGGTCCCGCATCTCCTTCCAATCGATCACCTCCGTGAATAATTCCAGCCCCAGGTGGTCAATCAGCTTTTCAATGTTGTTTACCGCGATCTGCGAGTTCCACCCGCCGTCCACGTGGAACACCAGCGGACGCAGCCCAAACTCCACTTTCGCAAGATACGTCAGGTACGAACTGTCCGCTCCTCCGCTGATCCCTAGAATGCAGTCGAACTCTTTTCCCACTCCGGCCTTCTTGATTTGCGCAATCTTCTTCTCGAGAATCTTCCGTCCTTCTTCGTTCGGCTTCCATTTCGGCAGCACGCTCTTATAAAAAGTGTTGCAGTGGTCGCACCTCCCATTCCCGTCAAACGTGATCTTGGGATCGGACGTGTCCATCACGCAATTTGTGCAGATTTGATATTTCCTCATGATCCTTACTCTATCCCTCTCGCCTGCTCTCTCACGGAAGCGCCGCGCGCTGCGATACTATGAATGCGTGTCCACTGCCAAGACCGCGTGTTTCTTCTCCCACGAAGACAGGGCGCAGCTCCAGAAGGAGCAGTATTCCATTCAAGACATTCGCATTCTTCATGACCTGGGATACAACGTAACCATCGCCACGTCCTTCTCCGAAATTCCCTGGGGCTGCGATCTCTACTTCTCCTGGTGGGCCAGTGGAAGCATCTTGCCGCTCATCAAAGCCCGGCTCTCTGGCAAGCCCATCATCGTCGTAGCCGGCGGCAACGATTCGATGTTCTATCGCGATTCTCTCTCCGGTATTCCCGCCGGCTATCTCGCCACTCCCTGGTACAAAAAGCTTGCCGCACGCCTGAGTCTCCGCTTCTCCACTGTTGTCCTGGTCGTCTCTCGTTTCATGCTTGACGACGTGCGCACTTTGGGCGCTCGCGCTCCAATCGCCGTTCCGAATAGCGTCGACACCAGTGCATTCCGTCCATCTGATGTCCACAGGTCGCATGTCACTACCATCTTCAATCTTTATGACCATGTCGTCGGCATCAAGCGCGGTGAAGTTTTCCTTCGTTCCGTCCCTATCGTTCTCAAAGCCTTTCCCCAACAAACGTTCGTCGTCATCGGAGACAAGGGCAATGCTTACGACCGCCTGCGAACTCTCGCTTCTGACCTGGGGATTGCGGCCAGCGTCGATTTCGTCGGCGCCATGCAGAACGCCGACGTCGTCCTTTGGCTGCAGCGCTCCAAAATCTATGTGCAGATCAGCGACACGGAAACTTTTGGCATGGTCGTTGCCGAAGCCCTAAGTTGTGCAACGCCGGTACTCGTCAGCCGCACAGGCGCCATTCCCGAACTCGTCGGCAACCATGCCGTCTTCGTCGACCACAACGACCCGCAATCCGTAGCCGCGGGAATCGTCGGCCTGCTTGCCAAGACCGAACAAGAGCGTCATGCCATCGGCGCGCAAGCGCGAGCAAGGATTGTTGAGCATTTCTCTTACGAGAAGCGACGCGCAGCCATTCAACAGGTCATTGAAGACTTATCATCTCCCGAAACTCGGCGCGATCCACTCCGCGGTTCTGCTTGAGATACGACTCGACTCGGCGTATCGCCCCCACCGCTCTTCGCGGATCGATTCCGCTCCTAAGCAGTAGCACCGGCAGATACAGGTACGCCAATACTCTTGTCGCCTGCCATCTCGCCCTGGCAATCGCCCCCAGCCGCGTCGAATTCTTCCCAAGCGTCGCTCCCACCTTGTGATACACCACCACTCCGTGAGCGCACGCCATCTCCAGTCCCAGCTTCTTCATCCTCAGCGAAAACTCGTAGTCCTCTTCCCCAAAGAAGAAATCCTCCGTCAGCGCGCCCACCGCCTTGTACTTGAACAGCAGCGCGCACCCCGTAACAAACGACACCACCGAAAAATCCGTCTCCGGCAGCGCAGAAGCCTCCCTGTTCGCGAATTTGTACTTCCGGCTCCCAAAGTACGTCAAATCTCCTCCGCAATTCTGGATTCGCGTATTCGGCCGGAAGTGCCTCACCTGCGCCGTGATCGCCATAAATTCTGGATGGCTCTTCAAAAATCTCCTTAGCTCCTGGAATGTCTCCGGTGCCACCACCGTGTCGTTGTTCAGCAGCATTACCCACTCTGCTCCGATGGCTTCCGCAAACCGCATCGCTACATTGTTTGCTTTCGCAAACCCCAGGTTCTCCCCGTTTTCGATGAACACTAGCGAGTCTCTGTCCAGATAATCCGCGAACTCGTTTCGCGAAGTGTTATCCAACTTCGGAACCTCGCTCCCTTTCAGATAGAGAATCCTGCCGTAGATCTGGCTGCACTCTCGTTTCAATCTCTCAAGGGACTCCGCCTTGGACCCATTGTCCACGAGCACCGGCACGAATCCCGCCCCGACACTCTTCCTGATGGACTTCAGGCACTCGATCGTGTCTTCTTCCCCATTCCAGTTGAGGATCACCACTGGAATTACAGCCTCGGCGTTTTCAACTTCGTTGACGGTGCTCTTCATCACTGCGCAGCGGTTTCCATAGTCATCGCCAACCGGCGACCTTCCGTCTGCGTAATCCGCTTGTTGATCTGCAGGACGACCCATAACAGGGCAAAAGCCACATAAATCCTGTTCCAGATCAGCAGGCTAATGACGAAGGAAGTATAGAAATAGCCGAGCATGAAAACGAACGCCGCGACAGTGAACGCCGGCCACTTATCCCCGAGCATACGGTAAAAGTTCCAGTGCAGAAGAAAGCCAGCCACCACCATGAATCCTACACCGCCGATCATACCAAAGTCCTGAATGAGCCCGCGGAACATCGTATAAATGTTGCCGGTGAGCAAATCTCCGTAGAAGAAATATTGGTCAAAGATGCCGCTTGGAGCTACTCGATGATTACCCAGCCATTGAAACGGTGCCATGAAGGTATAGAAGCCGTAGCCAGCGCTTTCATGGGGATAAATCAACTGTGAACGCATTCCGTTGGCGAAGGCAAACCAGTCGGAGAAGGCATAGAGATGGGCGCAGGAATAGGATGCAAAGTGCGGTAGCAGCAGCTCGCGCAAATCCTCGGTGTCTTCTACCTTCTGCATTCCGCGCGACACAAAAGCAACGCTGGCAATCACAATCAGAACGACTCCGCACCCTGCCAGCAATCGAATATGGCGTCTCTCAAACAAATACAATTTGCCCGTGGAAATTCGATGTATCAGCATCCCGGCATAGAAAAATACCAAGCACAAGAACAGGTGGCCCTTGACCGTTTGGGTAAGCGCCACAACGGTTGGCGGGAGAAAAGACAAAACAACGATGAGCCATCGCCGACCCTTTGACGGTGAACATGAAAACAGAAGGCCCCCGAGTATAGCGCCGAGATAGGTGAATATGAGGCTCCATTGGTCGAAAATGTTAGTTTTGAAATCCTCCGCGACTACAAGATTCGCATAGGCGTCAGCGCTGGCATACAGATCGAAAAAGAAATCCCGCAGAGAAAATCCTTGAACAAATAGGTTCAGGATGAGAAAGAGCAGCGCCGAGAGCGTAAACACATAAAAAGCGCCATTCAGAAATTTGCTGCCGTAAATAGCTGTCTCGCCTTCCACTGCATTTTTCGCAAAAGCTGCCTTCCAATCAAACGCTAACGATCCCATTGAGAACGCCACGCTACACACAAACAGAAACCCTGTCGCCCAAGGATTTACTGGCACCCAGAATAAAATTGCCAAGGGAAAGAAGGTGAAGCCAAACCAGAAAAGTCCGAAGAGGCACGCCGGAAACAGCCAAGTGCCTACATATCGCCGCACCAAATAAGCTTGCCCCAGGATCATTAAACTGAGGGCCAGCGCCACGCATTTTCCAAAGGTCACGGCTGGCTCTCCATCAGGAAGGCCGCAGGCCCAGACGCCCATCCATGCGCCATCGACATCACATAACGTGTGCCCTGGCTGGACAATTTGTCGAAATCCGTTATCAGGCACTGCCCCACATCCGTCGCGCTTGCGCATCCCTGCGGATCAATCTCCCAGAACGTAGTAGCCCTCGCATTCAGCATCCCGCCCCACACTTGCCGCACCAGATCCACCGCCTGGGCTCGATGCCCGGTAATCTCCATCGCTTCCAGTACGAAATAATAAAAGTAAGGCGTTACCTCCTGAGAAGGCGGCTGGCTTAGGATCTGCGTGAAGATGGCGTCGTATTGCGACGGATCGGCGATACCGGAAAAAACCGCCATCGCGTTCGTTTGCATCCGGGCGCCGAAAGTGCCCGTACCTGTATCGAAATAGGCGCTGGCAACAGCTGTCTTGATCCCTGCCGCAATGGTGTCGTAGCTCGCTGCCGATGACGCGTCTCCCATCTCGCCAAACAGGAACGCTGCTTCCTGGAACCCCATGGAGTAAATCATGGTGGTGATCTTTGCCGCTTCCGGCGCCGTTTGCCCCGCGAAGTGAAACATTCCGGGCGACCAGTCCGCGAACAAAAACGTGCTGGCATCGTCGGCGAACAATCCATCCTTCAATTGCGTTTGCATTCTGGCGAGTATGCCCTTCAGGTTCTCGCCCTGGCTCGCCAGGTACGCGGCATCACCGCTGGAACGGTACAGATCGCCCAAGTCCAGAATCCACCAGGCATTGAAGGAAGGAATGCAGTTGATATCTTGTCCCGTTGTGGGCCTGCCGTTGACGATACATACCCGCTTCACGAGGTCTTCCAGCGTGTATTTCACGATTGGTTCTGTCGCACTTCCGAATGCCGCCCTGGCCGTTCGCGCGCTCACATAGAGATCGGCGGAATAGGGAGCGCGGTCCCGCTTGGGGGCATCCCAGAACTCGGTTTGCATGCCCAGTTGCGCCGTGTAAACGCTGGTTTGCCAGATTTGCACCAGCAGTGCGTCCGCGTTTTGATACTGCTTCACCAACGGCAGGTTGCGAAACACCTGATCCGCCTGGATGCGCAGAGATTTCGCCTCGTCAGGACCGTCCAGGAAAACCACTTGAACATAGCGGAAACCAGTCAGCGGACCGTACGCCGTTTCTCCCGCGGGAACCACAAGATTTCGAGGGCCAAGCGAGGAGAGATCAGGTGTCGCTTCCTGCAAGGATTCGCCAAAGCTCATTTGTAAATGCGCAGCCGTGGAAGACGACGAATCTACCCGCAACCGGCCTGAGATTTCCTTGCCGAAATCCAGCGTGACGCTATTCCCGCTGCCCGGAGTTGAGGAACTCGCGGCAAGGGGAACATGATCGAGAACCGCGTTGATTCCCTGATAGCCAGGCCACTGATAAAGGTTAAGGTCAAAATTCCCTTTGAACCGCGTGGCGTCTGACTCCAGCGAACCGAAGGAGCTGACCGGCATCCAGTTGGAGCCATCCGTTGATCCTTCCCACAGACCGTCGGAGACGACCAGCGGCTGGGCGTTGATCCCTTGCTCAGCGGGAACAATTTTGAGCGCCAGAATGTCGCCGGCTGAAGCAGTGATAAAAATTGAGTTTGGCCCGGTCATCAAGATGTTCGAGATCTCCGTGATTTCAAGCGGGCGCTCATTGGTAAGAATCGGACCGCCTTGCGCGAGATGGACCACGGTTGTGCCGTTGACCGCCACGTCGGCGTTGTAGGGTCCAAGAAAATAGAGCGTCACGTGTGTTGGCACGGATACCACCGAGAAACTCTTTCTGAACATTCTCGGAGCCGTGGCATCTGGTGAGGGGGACGAAACCCAGATGTATTGTTCCGAACCACCCGGCAGCAGCACGTTGCCGGGTGGCGGGACGCTGGCAACATTTCCGCAACCGCACATCCATGCCGCCGCCCAAGCAGCAGCCAGGATCCCCTGGCGTTTCATCCTGCGCTCGCTGCCACCGGCTTCCGGGATATCGTAACGATGCTCATGCCCTTGTTGACCAGGGCTCCCATCACTTTGATGGCCCGGATGATGAACTTCAGTCGCTGGTCTTCCCATTCCAGGCCCGAGCGCACTTTGAAGTATTCGACCGCGAACCCCGAACGCTCCAGAATTGTCCGCGCGGATTTCCGGTTGAACCCGATGATGTGGTACGGATTCAGGAAAGGGGACAGGTAATAACACTTGGAGCGGTCGTGACGGACACGCCCGTAGACGTGATGAACGTCCTCCTCCAGCGAATCGGAGTTGGGCGTGCACATCACAAACAACCCATTCGGATTCAGGATGCCGTGGATGACACCCAGCAGTTCGCCGGGTCGTTGCAGGTGTTCGATGACGTGGGAAAGCACCACCACATCGAAGCTGTTCTCAGGAAAAGTCTTGGGACCAAGAAGGCCCGTCATGGTGCGAAATCCGTACTTCCTCGTGATGTGGTCTGTCGTAGTGCTGTCTACGTCGATCCCTGTAACGTCGAACCCGGCGTCCGCCCCCGCCTTCAAGAATTCTCCGGTGCCGCACCCAACGTCCAGTAAAGTCTTGCCCCGCGGATTGCCGGACAGTTTCTTGACCGACGCCATGATGGTGATTTTCTCTCCCATATTCTTGAAGTCTTGTAGCGCGCCGTTCGAGTTCCAGTAATCCAAGTTGTACAACTCTTTTGTAAACGCCTCTGAAAAATACGCCATCGGGTGGATGTACTTGCCGCTGCAATCCAGGCACCGCACCACGTTCACTTCGCCTATTTCACTGTGCTTCTTGAATGCCTCGCTGATTTTCCCTGGCTTGCCCAGCAATCGCCGGTTGCTGGATTCGCAAATCGGGCAGTTCTCTTCTCGCAGTGTGATCATAGGTGCGAAAGTTGCGCGAAAGTTCGTTCTTCTGGTGTGAGTATCCGGAACCACGCTACCAGCACGAAGCACACAATCGTCCCCAGCAGGAAAGCGCCCTTCACGACCGGGCCCTGAAGCTGTGCGGCCAGGGCTAGAACCAGCAGAGCCATCGCCAGTGCCAGCGCTGTCCGCAAACGTATCGGGCTCTTGCCGGGCAGAAACCTTTTCGACAGCATGTACAGCAACAAAGCGTCTATCACGACGCGCGTGGTCCATGCGATGGCCGCTCCTTCGATCCCGCGTGTGCTGATCAGCCACCAGAGCAAGCCTATATATAAAGGAAGCTCGATCAAATGCAGCGTGGCCGTCAAGTCCGGCCTCCCCAGGCCCTGCAGGAACGTGAATGGCACATACGAGAGGCTGTTGATAAAAACGCCCACTGCGAGGATCTGCAGCACGCGAAAGCTGTGCTGCGCGAATTCAGCTCCCAGCCAGACCTTCAAGCCATCCTGAGCCAGCGCGACCGTGCACAGCATCACAGGGAACAGCACTAGAAAGAGGGACTTGGCGCATCGGCGGAAGAGTGTCGCTGTCCGCTCGTGGTCCTGCGCGAAGCTCGCTGAAAACGCCGGAAACATCACCCCCATGAGCGCGCCGGGGATCAGCAGGAATTTAATGACTACTTCGAAAGGAGTCGCATAGTAGGCCACGGCGGTAACCGAAACGAGCGCGCCGATCAAAAAACGGTCGAGCGTGACCAGCAGCGGGCTGACTACGTTCGTCACCATCATCCACCCGCCGAAGCGCAACAATGGGCTGGCCGCAGACCCTTGCCACGCAATCGACTGTCCCAGTTCTGGCAGAACCCGCAGGCACAGCAGAACATGCGCCCCCCAGGCGGCGATCCGCCCCGCAACCAGCATGCCGACGACCGGAACTAGGCTCTTTGAAAACGGCAGAACCACTAGCGGCCCCACAAACGTGAACACCCCCATCGGAATCCGCAGCGCGTTGATCAGCCCGAAGCGCTGGTGCGCCTCCAGAAAACCGCGCAAGCCGGCCGTTGTGACCACGAAAGGAAGGGAAATCCCCAGCAGACGGAACGCTTGCAACGTCTCCCCCTGCAGCGCTGCCGGAACATTCAGTCCCCGCCCCACCAGCCACGGTGAAATCAGGAATACCGTTGCAGTCCCAGCAAGGCCCAGCAGCAGCATCAGAAGAAGAGACGTCCAGGCAAGCGAGGGAATCTCTCGTTCTTCTCCCGCCCCCAGTTTCCGCGCCACCAGTTGTGTCAGCGCGCGCCCCAACCCCAGGTCAAACAGGCTGGCATACCCGATCAGCGCCCACGCCAGCGTCAGCACCCCGAAGCGATCCGTGCCCAGTCCTTTTATAAGGATCGGAATGCAGAAGACCGCCACAATCATCGGCGCGCCGCTGCCGAGTAGGTTCCAAACCGTGTTTTTCGCTAGCAGCCGCCCGCTGGTCAGGTGCCCGTTATGCCCGCTACCCTTAAAATTGTCCGCCGTTTCGCTCATCTCTACTCTTCGTCGGCGCTTAACTTTGGCTTCTGCAGGACCGCTACGATCAGGACACGCATCGATGAAAGGAATTCAAAGCGGTTAACTATCCGTTCCCATGCCCTGCCGAAATAGTAGCTGGGTACTGAAATTCTCAAGTACTCGGGCCGGCCTTCGATATGCCGCAGGTCCTTTAACTCGAACCCGCATTTCTTCGCCAGTCTTGCGATTGCGTTCTTTGAATTCACCCGGTAATAAGTCTTGAAGGTGTGTACTTCATCTCTTCCGCGGAGCCGGTTAAAAACTTATGAAACGAAGTGGGCGTGAGCTGGGCGATCAGTGTCACGTAGTGAAAACGATTCGGTGTTTTCGCTAAAAAAGTTCCGCCAGGCTTCAGCACGCGGAAAACTTCCGTGAAGACAGCTTCCGGGTCTGAAAGGTGCTCGAGGACATTGCACGAGAAAACGGCGTCGAATGTCTGTTGAGGCCACGGGATTCTCTCACCGCATCCAACTTTCGCCTCGTCCAGGTGCGGATTTGCAAGAACAGACGGACCCGGATCGAGGCCACAGACTTTTCCAACCGCGCCACGGAAATTCATTTGTTCGAGGAAACCTGAGCCGGCTCCCAAATCGAGAACCAAAGAGTCTTTGCTGGCATGTCTAAGAACGGCCTCGCGAAAAATGCGGGCATCCCAATAGTCGGCGTAGTCCGGGTAGAACCGCGAGTCCATGACATGGATGGCGTTCACCGGATGGCGTTCCATGGCCCCTGTGGGCTGTTGCTCTATGGTCTTGATTTCAGGCATCTTAAAATTGTTATTGACTAGTACCGTACTTATGTGTAAATCAGTCGTGTTCATCAGCCGCATCCCGCGTCAAACCCCGTCCTTCACTGCCATCCTTTCGTCCCTTTCCCCTAACCCCCATCGAATCAATTCTTTCGCCGACCCTCACCTGTTAAACTCTGTCGAATCATATCTTTGCAAAAACCATAGGGGGAGGGTGGCTCCTTGCAGCGTCCATCACCCAGGGTGGGGTGCCCCTATCAAATTGCCGGCCGCACATCCGCGATATCCACATCCACCGCCACCGACCTCTGGATCAGCCCCAGCGAAACGATCACCCGCGCCCCGCTCTTCCTGCGCCTTAGCACTCCTTCCAGCCCCGCGAATGGTCCTCCGGTTATCCGCACGTGCCGGCCAACTGTCAGGAACGGGTGCGGTTCCGCGCCCGAACTCGGCGAAAGGCCCGACCGCATGATTTCCATTTCACTGTCGGGAAGCGCCGCCGGTTGTCCGTTAAACCCGACCAATCGCACCACGCTCGGGACTTGCAGCACCCGCAGACGGTCACGCAGCGCCAGCCGCACGAACACGTATCCGGCAAACAAGGGCGTTTCCAGCGTCACGCGCCGGTCTTTCCACCGCCGCACGGAACTGTACAGCGGAAGAAAATGTTCCACCTCGCGCATCCCCAGCTCCGCCGCAACAGTTTTTTCATGCTGCGCCCGCGTGTACGCCGCGTACCAGTGCTCTTCCGCCCAAACCGCTGGCAGCGCAGTCGCGCCGGAGTACGGCGGTCGTTCGCTACCTGTCGTCACCACCGTCGAAGATGCCATATCAAAAACTCCAGATACAGCTTCGCCCTGTCAGCCACAGGCCGAATCCTGCTTAACCTGCTTGCTTACAACACGTTACAGACGATCCGAGGCTACTTGTCCTTCAAATCGCTGTCCCGCTCAGAATCCTTTTCCGCCCCGCCATCTGCTCGCCCCGCTGCACCCGCCCCTTTACGCGCACCTGCTCCCGCTCCGTTGGGACTCGCTCCATTCGTGTGCGCCCACGGAATCCGCGCCTTCACCGCACCTGCCACCTCTTGCAGCAAAACTTTGCGCGGATCTTGTGCACCTGTCTCTTGCCACCGCGCCGATCCCAGCACCCAAACCACGGACATGGCAAAAGCCAGAAACGTGCCCAGAAACATGATTACCAGGCGATGCGGGAACGATTTCCTTTCCGGAATTTTTGCCGGATCGAGCACTTTGACGCTTGGTGTTTCTTTTGCTTCTTGCACTTTGGCGAGCTCATATTGCTCGGTCAGCAGTTCGTAGACCGTTTCCTGGATTTTCGCGCGGCGATAAAAGTCGGCGTATTTTGCTCCGAGCAGCGGAAAACTCTTGATGGTGGGATAAGGCAGCCCACCCCCGGCCTTCGCCGCGGATGGATCGCTTGCCTGGTCAGTGGATGCTGTGCCGTTTGTGCCGGTCGCGCCATTGCCCTGTGTACCACCGAGCTTTTCGAGTTGCTTGCGAAGTTCACCAACGCGAGCGTTCAAAGAACGCACGCGGGAATTGTTGTCGGTATAGATTTGGCGGAGCCCTTCGAGCTGCGACTGCGCAGCGATCATCTCCCCCGCAATGCTTCCCGCCGCGTCCAGCATCGCTTTTCCTTCTTGCTGGATGTCGAGCGTGTTGTTCGTGCTGGAGAATTGAGCGAGTTGGTTGGAGGCATCATCCAACTCTCGCTTCGCGACCTTGAGGCGCTCCTCGAGAAACTCCCGTTCACGGTGAGCGGAAGAAGTCGACAGCTCGGAAGCACGCGAGTTCAGCTCGTCGACGTACGCGTTCGCGAGCGCAGCGGCCCGCTGCGGACTGTGGTCCGTCACGCTGATGGTGATGATGCCGCTCTTCTTGTCTTCCGAGATCGAAGTATTTTCGTCGAGTCTCATCCGTGCATCTATGGAAAGGCGGGCGCTGTAAACTCTTTTCAAATCAAACTGCTCGACGAGCCGATCCTGAGAAGTCTCGCTTCTCAAGACGCCAATAAACAAGGCGCCCGAACTCTTCAGCCCGAGCAAGTCGCCCGCCACACCCGCCAAGCCTCCTCCGCCTTTCGCCGCCATCGCGGCCATCATGGCCATGCCGGAAGTGGATTGCGGATCGGGCGGCATAAGCTGCGTGGTCGACGTATAGGATTTCGGTATCAGGAACGCGACCAGAGTCGAAACGACCAGGCCAGCTGCCACAGCCCGGAAAAAGAACCGGCGACGTCCCCAAAGCAGACGTAGCTGCTCCGCTTGCCACTCGCGCGAATCCTCAAGCGGCATTTCCGGCAGGGAAATCTCTCCCGTGATCGGCGACAAGGTTGCCTCAGGCTGCTGTTTGGTGGCCGTTTGTGTCACTTCTTAGCCTGCCTCCACATTGTCTTTTCACTCGTTGACCCATGCTTACTTCCACGAACGAGGCCAAAACGTGAACTGGATGGAAGTCGTCACGTTCGATTTTGGCAGCGGGTCTAACACCGGACAATTCCACTTTTCATACTGCACAGAACCAGACAGCATCACTGTCGTGCTCAAAGAAAAATCGGCCCTCACTCCTCCGTCATTCAACGTTCCACCCTGTGGAAGATAGAAAGTGTCGATTTTCTGATGCCGGTAATTGAATTGAATCTTGTTCCGCGAGGTGAGCCAATACGTGCTCCAGGCTTGTCCGCCCTGGCCGGCTCGCCCTAACCAGCTTCCAAGAAGGTTGCCGAGATTCACGTAAGACCCATCCGGGTAATGACCATTCACGTAAAAGCATCCATTGCAGCCAGGAAAATCCGGAGGCACCGTCGACCCACCTTCGAGCCGAAGGTCCAACTTGGGCACGCCCGGAATTCGAGGCATGTAAATTCCCCCTCTAAACGCGCTCTTGCGGGGATAATTCAATGGAGAGAATTCATCTTCCGTAAAGGCGTCGCCGTAAAATGTGAGCCAATTTCGCAGTCCGGGTACTCTGTAGCTGAAGTCCACGCCTGAGCGCCGGTCTCCTGGATCTTCCGCGCTACCTTGGTGGAAGGTATTCCCAACGGAGTAACTTCGCAAAAAGGCGTGCCAAGTCAGCGAAGTCGGGCCACCTGCGAAAACAGTGGTGGTTGAAACGCTAAACTCAAAGTTCGGTGTGGGCTTCAAGCTAATTTTTTGTCCTTGCAGGAATGGCTGCCGACGTAACGGACGGCCGAATTGCCCCGTCACGCCGGTGTTGGTTAGAAATACAAACTCATGGCCATCCACCTGCCCGAGAAACCACTCCACGCGGATCGGCCCTAGCCAACCCAAAATGCTCGGTAGTTTGAACGGCGAAACACGATTGATTCGGAACATGTCCAGCGGTTCCGCGTTGTCGCTGAACATCAACGGCCCACCTTGGGTGGGGCTCCACCACAGGCTTTGTTTTCCGAAAGAAACCTGCCAATTCTCAAAGTTCATACCGACATAGGCATCAAGCAATCGGAGCCGATTGACGGTAGAAAACGGCGTAGCGGACGGAACACCGGGAATGTTGTCGACCGAAGCAATAAATTGCCGTGCACTATTCGGTTGAGCCGGAGCGGATGGGGAATGCTGGTATTCCGCACGAACATAGCCGACCCAACGTCCAGATGTGGTCCACGCGGAAATGCCATCGACGGAGTTGAACCCTTCCTGGTTCGGCCTGCCAAAATCATTAATCACCGTCTGCCCGAAGTGATTGCCGTCTGTGAGTGGCTCTCCGGAAATTCCCGTCACTCTCGCGTACACAGATTCGACGCGTCCGTGAAATCGTCCGTCGCCACCTGTTCCTTCGAACTCGTCGCGGAATTCTGTTTCGAGCAGGCGATATATCTTCTCCGCCTCCGGCCCACCGCGGCCTTCTCCAACTACCATCTCGGAAGCCTCTTGCAAGAGGCGAACGCACTCATGGCGCGTCCAGGGCTTCATTCCAGCAAATCCACTGTCGATCAGACCCATGGCTGCCAGGCGGTCGAGGGCCGGATATATCCAGCTATCGAGTGGAACATAGGGCGAACCGTGGTTCGCAGGAGAAGAGCTTCCATCGCCACGAAAGATTTGGCTGATCGATCGCCATTCTGCGCCGCCGAGATCAGGATCATGACGGCGGCTATAGATGTTCTGTGCGACGAGGTTGCCGATCATGGCACCAACGACCACGTCGGAGGGAAAATGCTGTTGGGCGCGCACGCGCGAAATGTCGACCAAAGAAGCCAAACCGTAAGCCATGATTTTAGTAAGCGGGGCAGGATATTCGTGTGCGATGACTCCGGCAACTGACCATGCTGCGGCGGCGTGCTCAGACGGAAACGAAGTGCCGCCACTCTGGAAGAACGGCCCGCTGCCATCGCCTTGATAAGGCCGCTGGCGCCGCAGGGTATACTTGAAGGACTCGACCGCTAGCAAGCTGTTCAACGCCGCTTCGCCAGCCAGAAAGCCAGTCTCGCTCCAGTGTTCGTGGTGGCTGACGTGACCCAACAACCACATTCCGCCAGCTCCTCCGATCAGGGCTCCGACTCCAGCGTTAGAGAGCGTCTTGTAGTGGCTGATCGTCGAAGGATTCTGAGAAAGGTGCTTGCTGAAATCGTGGTCCGTCACGAAAAGTCCGGCCGAAATTCCACTGAGCGGAACAAGCCACTCCGTATCGGAGAACCGGAGTTTTGCAGGGCTCTTCCAGATCTGTTCCTGGTCCCCGAGGAAATCTCTCGCTAAGCCATGAAACCCACGTCCAAATCCCGCGGTGGGGTAGACTCCCGGGAGATCGCCCGCGTCTTTCGGCTTTTCCGTCTTGATTTCACGAGTCGTGTCGGCGGGTTTGCTGGTTGACCGGGCATCCTCGTCCTTCGCGTCGACCGAGCGTTGCTCCTGTGCCTGCGGAGACGCAGGAACGGAAGAGGGCGCTGTCAGCGTCAGACTTGACGCCGCGCTAAACACGAACACGATGAGTCTCATCTGCATCAAAATCATCCTTCGTCATGGATGGATGTACGCCACCGCCAAAGCCACCGACGAAGCCAGTTGCGCCGATTGCATGATCTGCGCCCAGTTCCGGCCGCCGATCTTGGGCGCTTTTTCGGGAACAACGATCATGTCTCCAGCGCGCAAGGTCGTGCTCATCGGATCGCCTCCCCACCAGCCACTGCTGTTGTTTTTCGCGGCGACTACCGACCCGTCGGCGCGGACCACAAAGACCGCCTTCTTGTCCGCAAGTTGCGTCACTCCGCCAGCCTGGCTGAGGTACCACTTGGCGCTGCGGCCCGGACGGAAACTGACGGCTGTCGGGTTGAAGACTTGGCCGTTCACCATCACGTAGCCCGCTTTCTTCGGAACAAAAAGAGCGTCGCCATTGCGGACCTGCACATCCGCCGCCGTGTTTTGCCAAGCCTTCATATCCGGCGAAATATGCATCACCAG
>QIAN01000405.1 GCA_003225005.1 Acidobacteriota bacterium
ATCGAGTTGCGTTATAAGACTTCTTTTTGGGACGCACTTATTCTTCAGGCTGCTGAAAGTTCAGGCGCATCGATCCTCTACTCCGAAGATCTGGCAACGGGACAACGCTACCGAGCAGTTCGGGTTATAAACCCGTTGATCCAGCCTATAGGCACACGATAGAGATCTTTCGACAGGGATCTTATCTATCGAAGGAACTCAGAAGACTGACTGGCGGAATGGGACGATTAGTTTCCGCTGCTGCTGAGAGAGCGCTGAAGTCAGACCTGAATCAACAGGGCTTCCTGTTCGAGTCCAGCATTGTGACGGTCAATCATTTCGACTACACGGCGAACGGCGGCGGATTCCGAGCGACGCAGTTGCGCGAGCGTAGCTTGGCTGTTGGTTTTTGCCAGTAAGTCAGGGTTTATCTTTAAATTGTATAACGCGCCTTATATCCCCATGCCTGAAGGCGGGGGCTCTACGGCGCGACATGGTAGTAGAGGCCGGTTTCGGTGTCAGATTCGCGGGCCGTGTAGCGGAACGGATTCGTGAGCGACCCAGACGAACTTGTCTGTTTGCCAAACGAGTCGTAGACGCAACCTACTTTCTCCTTCCTTTGTTCCTTCCTTTGTTGCCGTTTGCCGCATTTTTGCCGCCGCTTTCCGCACTTTGCGTTACATTTTCGTGACAGTGCTTACGTCCGAGGTGTACGACCTTTTGGCGAGGTCCACCCAGAATATAACAAAGTTACATTGTTACATTGCATCGACAACTTGCCACCGTATCAATTCGCCAGAGACACCGTCATCTAATCAGCCTCAGTGGCGAAAAGTTTGTTAGCCCAGTTCGACACGTCGGTGTAGTGGTCATTGTTAGAAGATTTCAGGAATGCGAGCTTCCTATTCTTCATGTCAAGCGCTGCCCCTACTCCTTCAGTTTGCAGGGCCATTGCGATTGCTAGCTTTGCGCGTTTTGTATCGAGAACCGTTAGACGTTTGGCCTCTTGATCGTCCGCAGCGAGCACTCTTATGGCCTCCTCCGGGTTAGAGTACTTCTCAAGGAACGGTATTCCGGTTGTGCGAAATATGTCCGTCACTTCCTTTAATGCCTTTAGAAGACTGCGCTCGTCTTTGATTTTCCATGTCTGCCGCGAAAAACCGTCATCGCTCCAGCCAAGCCAAATACCAAGGGTTCTTCTCCGAGCTAAATCTCTATCGGTGACGAAGGGTAAGTGACATTCATAGGCGGCAACTTTGCGTTCCACCGCATCGAAGCGAACGCCGACGAATAGATTTCCGACCTCAACATTGTCTTCCTTCTTGGTCACAGCAAGATCGAAAAAATGTCGAACATCTCGTCTATCCCTTATGAAACTGATTCCATAGAAAGGGTCGCGAGTTATTGTGAATCCTTCCTCCTTAAGGGTCTCTTCCAGGAGGGATAGAAATCGCTTTTTTGGATCGGTTGGACTCCACACGGTCGGGCCTCCACGGTCTTCAGTTTCAAGGTCTGGCCTCGCAGGGCGCCACCATTGTTACCTATTAATGCCCCTTCAGATTCCATTGCCGCATCCTTCTCACGATTATCGCCTCGATACAGCATGAAGACTCTGGAGGGCGCCGAACCCGAGCACGCCTGGAGTGCGCATATATATAAGGACCGAAGGACCGGCGGAAAGTCGATCCGGACTGGGCCGCTCGATTGTAAGGATGGTGCAGTCCGCCGAGTCGCTCCTGTGAAAGGACCTGACCCGAATCTACGGAACGAATCCTGCCGTCAGGTGTTCCCTTCTCAAGTCCGAGATGCGTGCGGTCAACATGCTGGTATCGAAAGTACTCGGAGAGCAATCGCTTCAGATCAATCTGGCGCAGGACACGGATTATGCGTGGGTGCGGCTGTGCTCGCCAACAACCTGATGAGAATTGCGAGACAGGGCCTGGATTCGACGCCCATTGCCAGCTCGAAGGATTAGCCTCCCGAGTTGCGCCTTGCCGCCATCCAGATTAATGCGCGGAACCACATCATTAATTTTTGGCAATTTTGGTGGAGGGGAGCTCATTGCGGGAGGCCGACACGTCGAAGC
>QIAN01000002.1 GCA_003225005.1 Acidobacteriota bacterium
CCTGAGAAATTCGGCCGTCCGGCATTATAGGGGGGCCTCGGAAAACGTGGCCATGGCGGAATTGTGAACTCACCTCGCAACCGAAAGGGCGAGAGTGTTAACCCTCCGCCTACCGCAAACGCGTCCGAGTTCTATCCCAACCACTGACCTGGGCCGTGAGTTTATCCTTCCCCGCGCCCGCATGCGGTCGCATCCGACTCGCTCACGCAAATCCGTACGCCCCGCGCGCGAATTTCGGTCTGTTTTCGCGCTCGAACTGCGTTTACTGCATGGTAAACGGGGGGTACTAACTTGATAGAGGCGACAATTCATCCCGCTGAGTTCTAACCCCGTCAACTACATCGCGCGGAGAGTTTTATGTGGGCCTCAGGGGGCTCCGCGCGTTTTCCCCTTCCCCGGCAATCCCGCCGGGTTCTCGTGCGTGCGCTCACGGAAGCTGCCTTTCATTCCCGCAGCTAGCGTAATCGTGGACTCCCCAAATTTATCGCGCAGGCGGTCCGCAGCCGAAAGCGCATCCCTCCATCGCTGCTGCCGGCCGCCCTCCAGCAAACTCATCTGATCGGCTTCAGTGGCGAATGACGAAGCCTGCACTCCCAGCAAACGTATCGGCGCGCCCTGCTTCCAATTCTTGTAAAACAGCAAGCGTACCTGCTCGAAGATCTCCGTATCCAGCTGCGTGGGGGCCGGCAGCGTGCGGGCGCGTGTGATGGTCGTGAAATCCTTGTAGCGCAACTTGAGTTGAATGGTGCGGGCATGGAACTTGCCTTCTCGCAGCCGGCGGCCAACCATTTCGCATAGTCGCATCAGCGTGGACTCAAGCTGTGCGGCGTCGGCACTATCTTCGTTGTAGGTATGCTCGTGGCTGATGGACTTGGCTTCTGTGTCCGCTCCGACTGCGTTGTCAAACCAGCCGCCAGCATCTTCACCGCGAGCTTTGCCCGCGAGCGCCATGCCCCATTTGCCGAAGCGCTCCTCCAATTCGGTTTCTTCCAATCGCGCCAGATCGCCGACCTTGCTAATGCCGAGCGCGTGTAGATTGCTTTCCATCACTTTGCCCACGCCGGGAATTTCGCGGACGTCAAGCGGCGCTAGAAACTTCGCTTCTTCTCCGGGAACAATCCAAAGCACCCCGTTGGGCTTCGCCTGAGCCGAGGATACTTTGGCGATCAGCCGTGAGCTGCCGATTCCGACCGAGCAGTTGAGCAGGGTTTTATCCTTCATGCGCCCGTGCAGGGCATGTGCGGCCTTGAGCGGCGGACCGTGCAGCCGCGCTGTGCCGGTCATGTCGAGATATGCCTCGTCGATCGAAGCCATCTCCACCTGCGGCGAAAATGAAGTCAGCACTTCGTAGACTTTTTCAGAGCATTCGCGGTAACGCTCCGGATGGCCGTCCACGAAGATAGCATGCGGGCAATGCTTGGCGGCGGTGCGAAGCGGCATAGCCGAGTGCACGCCGAATTTACGTGCTTCATACGAAGCTGCCGAAACCACTCCGCGCTCGTGGCGCTGGCCGCCCACGACCACAGCTTTCCCTTTCAGCGAAGGATCGTAAAGTTCCTCCACCGAGACAAAGAAAGCATCCATGTCGACGTGAAAGATGGTTTTTAACAGGGAGGGCATACCGTCAGCGAAGCGCCAGTCGCTCTCACCCAGAGTACACCTGCGGAGTTCCCCAGTATGGAGAGGCATTCGCGGGGGCATCGAGAGATGGCTAGACCAGTACTTTGTCCATAACCTGCGCTGCACTTCTCGACTGCCGTGCTCGCTCGTAGACTTTTCCATATTCCCGCGCCGACGCGTTCCAGGAGAAATCTTTATTCATGCCGTTACGCATGAGCGCTTGCCAGGAAGTCTGATCGCGAAAGGCCACGAGCGCCTGCTTGATCGTGAGCAGCAGCGACTCGCCGTTGTATTCGGCGAACTTAAAGCCGGTACCTTTGCCGGAACGTGCGTCCCAGGGTTCGATGGTATCGTCGAGGCCGCCCGTGGCACGCACGATGGGCACGGTGCCGTATTTGAGGCTGTAGATCTGGTTCAGACCACAGGGCTCATATCTGGATGGCATGAGGAACATGTCCGAGCCGGCTTCAATCTTGTGAGCGATGGCATTATCGTAAGCAACCTTCACCGCAATCTTATTGGGGAATTGCTTGTTGAGGCGAACGAACATTTCTTCGTAGGGCTTGTCGCCCCTACCCAGTGCCACGACCGTCATTTCCTCACGGGCCAGCCGGTCCATGATTTGCGAGATCAGATCGAAGCCTTTTTGCGCCGCAAAGCGCGAGACGATACCGATCACCGGAAGCTTCAAATCGGCTTTGGGCATGCCAAAAGTGGCCAGCAGATCCTGCTTGCATTTCGCCTTGCCGGAAAGATCTTGGGGCGAGAACTTGGCGACCGTAAACTCGTCGGTCTGCGGGCTCCATTCATCGTAGTCGACGCCGTTGAGAATGCCGCTTACGGTTGCCGCCCGGTCGCGCAGTACTCCTTCAAGCCCGAAACCATATTCCGCCGTCTGGATTTCCTGACTATATTTCTTGCTGACCGTGGTGACATAGTCGGAGTACGTGAGCGCGCCCTTCAGGAAGTTGACCTGTCCGAAGAACTCCATCCTCGACATGGTAAACAGGTCCCAGGACAGCATGAGCAAGGGCAGTGTCTCGGGAGGAAACAATCCCTGATATCCCACGTTGTGGATCGTGAATACAGTCGCCGCATCGCGGAATGCCGGATCCTCAGCGTATGCCGTGCGTACGAGCACGGGCAGCAGCGCGGACTGCCAGTCGTGACAGTGAAAAACGTCCGGCACGCCTAAGATCTTCGAGGCTTCCAGAACTGCGCGTGAGAACAAGGCAAAGCGTTCGGCGTTGTCAGGATAGTCACCCGCAGGCGTGCCATAGAGAGCGTCACGATCGAAATATGGCGGATAGTCCACGAAATAAAAGTGCACGCCGGATTGCGTGCCCCCCGTGACTACGGAGGCGAAACGATATTTGTCATCGAACGGCACCGTGATGCTGCGAACCACCGTGGCTGCTTCCGAGAGTTTGGTTTGCCGATACCGCGGCAAATAGACGCTTACCTGATGACCTAACGCAGACAGGGCGCGCGGCAATGCTCCCACCACGTCCGCCAAGCCACCAGTTTTGGAAAAGGGCACGCCTTCGGAAGCAGCGAATGCAATGTGCATGAGTCGAAAACCTCCCGGCAAACCGAATTCGGCGATGCAGGCTATTATGAATATGTGCCTAACCCGTGATTTTGGGCAAGAGCACGCGGGCTGACCAGTCAGTCTAAATGTCCGACGAAAAGAGGGTCAACGTGCCGAAGGTCGCCTCCACTCGCCGCCCCAAACAAAAACCCAAACTGGGACAGCATTTTCTTGTCAGCGACAGCGCCGCCATGCGAATGGCGGACGCCCTCGGTGATGTCTCCGAGAGTACGGTCCTTGAAATCGGGCCAGGACGCGGGGTCATCTCTTCCCTGCTGGCGAAACGTGCCCGGCGCCTGATTGCGGTCGAAATCGATCGCGTACTGGCCGCTCAACTTCGGCTCAAATTTGGCATGACGCACAACGTCGAAGTCATCGAAGCCGATATTCTTTCCATCGATTTCGATTCTCTGTTTGGACCCAAACCCGGACTAGGCCGGCCCGGCATCGAACTCAAGCCCATTCCCGTAAGAGTGGTGGGCAATCTGCCCTACTTCATCACCTCAGACATTTTGTTACGCCTGTTCGCTTTCGCCAAGTACTTCGACACTATCGTGATCATGGTGCAACGGGAAGTCGCTGACCGCCTCGCAGCCCCACCGGGCGGAAGCGATTATGGCCTGCTCTCCGCAACCGCACAGCTGTATGCCAAGGTGGAAAAGCTCTTCACTCTTCCACCAGAGGCATTTGAGCCTGCCCCCAAAGTACACTCCACCGTGCTCCGGCTGAACATAGCACCACAAATTGAAAAGCTGGGCGTGGCGGGAGATGGCTTCATCGGATTCCTCAAACTTTCCTTTGCGCAGAAACGCAAGACACTGTGGAATAACTTGAAATCGAGATATGACGAAGCCGAGCTGCGGCGTGCCATGACGCAAGCGCGGATCAATCCGTCGGCACGTGCCGAGACTCTGAGTCTGAAGCAGAGTGCCACTCTGTTCCGCGCCTTGCGCAGTTCAGCAGAGGGCTCGTAACATTGTCCAGTCGGGGCAGTGTACAAACCAGGAGCGGCCATGCCTACCGTTCGCCTTCCCGCAGTCGCCGGACGCTTTTATCCCCGCGATTCCGAAACGCTGCGTGAAGAAGTCAGCTCCTACATTGCCCAATCCCCCAGCAACCAACTTGTTCACGCTCTAGGTTGCGTTGTGCCCCATGCGGGTTACATGTATTCAGGTCACGTGGCCGGCGCGGTATTCGCCCGCCTGGAGATTCCCGCGTACTGCATTCTCCTGTGCCCCAACCATACTGGTATGGGACAGCCCCTGGCCGTTATGAGCGAAGGCGATTGGGAAACGCCGCTCGGCAACGTATCGATTGATACCAGTATCGCGGCTATGTTGAAACAGCGTTTTCCACTTCTGCACGAGGATTCCGCCGCGCACCGGGCCGAGCATGCCGCCGAAGTGGAATTGCCTTTCCTGCAGCTATGTCGGCCTCAACTTAAATTCGTGCCCATCGCACTCGGAACCAGACAGTTCGACACGCTCGAAAAGCTCGGATATGCCATCGCTGATGTGGTTGCGGCTCTGAAAGAGCCGGCCTTGATTGTCGCCTCCAGTGACATGAACCACTACGAATCCGACACCATAACCCGCGTGAAAGATCAGAAAGCCATCGAAAGAATCCTGACGCTCGATCCGCGAGGACTGTACGACGTTGTTACCGACGAGGACATCAGCATGTGCGGCTTCGGCCCCACTGTCGCTATGCTTACAGCCGCCAGACAACTGGGTGCCACTTCGGCTGAATTGGTCAAGTACGCAACCTCCGGAGACATCTCGGGAGACCGCGACATGGTTGTGGGTTACGCAGGAGTGATCGTTACGTAAGTGACGAAATCAAGGGCTACGCGGCTCAAAAGTGGCGCTCGCACAATCAAGATCGCCGTTGGGCGGCCTTGGTCGATGGCTTTCGCTATTGTCTAGTGCTGCTCGTGCTCCTCGTGTTCCTCGTGCTGCTCGTGGCTATGACGCCAATTCCAATAATCCCTCTGCTCTCTCCGTTTGAGACGGTTGAAGTCGCGATACGCCTCGTGCCGCTCCTGCAGCCAGCGGCGGTACGTGCCGTCTTCGCGATCGTCCCAGTTGTGGTAATCACGATGTTCGCGGTCGTACATCCGTCTCTCTGCTCGCTCCTGTCTTTCGCGGTCTCGGTCGTCTTGTGGTCGAGCCACGGCGTTAACCGCTATGGGCGCCGCCAGCGCAGCACTCATAAACAACGAAGCTAGAAGCTTGCTTCCACGATGCATATTTCTCCCTCCGCTGGCTGAATAGGATGCTTACCTCACCGGCGGGGTTGGAATGTAGTTCACCTGCCGCTCAGATGTCCGTGAATATTATTTTCCCGTAATATCAGACAGTTCTCTGGTTGCCGACAAGGCGTCGAGTAATTCATGAGCGATATTCGCATTCGCGCGGCGAGCAGAATCGATCTACCGCGCTTGACTGAGATCTACAACCACTACGTGGTGCACACACCGGTTACATTTGACGTGGAGCCCTATAGCGTAGAGCGCCGCGCTGCCTGGTTTGACCAATTCTCCGAGAGTGGACGTTATCGTCTGCTGGTCGCGGACGAGGGCCGCGTACTTGTAGGCTATGCGGGGACGACGCGATTTCGGCCCAAAGCGGCCTACGAAACTACAGTCGAAGCGACAGTTTACTGCGCGCCGGGAACGGAAGGTAGAGGCATTGGCACGCGCCTGTACTCAGCTCTATTTGAGGCAATCGCCACCGAGGATATTCATCGCATCCTGGCGGGATACGTTCTGCCGAATCCCGCTTCTGCAGCGCTTCATGAACGTTTCGGTTTCAAGCTGGTTGGGGTATTCAGCGAAAACGGACGCAAGCTCGATCGCTATTGGGACGTCGCCTGGACGGAGCGGCCTTTGCGCGTGTAATCCATCTTTCGGAGCTATGTTGGCAAGTCTTCACTGCGACTGGCTTCGCTACCTCGCCAGAGAAAATCAGGGCGGCCAATGGCCGCCCTGAAACATGCTGTTCCCGATTCGTAGCTTAGTTACGCCCGGTGTGCCCTCCGGTGGACGCATGCCCGGTTGGCGCGGCGCTGCGGCCCACCCCCACGCTACTCGTCGCTGCATGCGACGAATCATGTGCGCCAGTACTCCGAGCGCTGCCCGAAAGCGATGTCGTGGGACGCAGCTCGACGAAGCCCGACTTCGTGACCTGGCCATTCACATGGCTCAAATTGCTCACGGCGCCACGAGGAATGCCCAAGCCCGCGGAACCACGGTTCACGAACAATGAGGATTGAGCCAGGCTTGAAACTCCCTGCCCGCTTTTTCCGACGACTACCGTAGCCACCGTTCCGCCAGGCCTCATTGGTGGATGGAAGCGTAGCGGTGCAGTTCCTGCGAACGTCGGGACCGAATTCCAGCTACTCCAGCCGCCGGGCTGCCACATCCATCCGAAGCCCGGAACGAACGCCCAGTTTCCATAACGGTAAGGTAGCCAGCCCCAGGGGTAGGCTGACGCCCACATGTATCCGAAACCCGGGTAGAACGCCCAGGCTCCGTCCATGAACGGATCCCAACCGACACTCGTGAAAAATGGTTGCCACATCATTCCGTAGCCGCCAATATTTCTGAACGAGCCGTAATAGTTAAGGTCGCTGTAGCCGTATCCGTAGGGCGAAGAGTTCCCTCTGGCGTATTGCTCGTGATATTCCACGGAGCGTTTGTCCCACGCGTCAAGGGGATCCTCTTGGAAATTTTTGGCTAGCGTGTATTTATCCTCATCGTTCACATCGAAGATGACCATTTTCTTCTTGCTCACCCTCACCGTACCCGCAGGGCCAGCCACATCCACATCCCCTTTGAATACCGCGAATGTAGCCTTGTTGGTCGAGGTCTCGACGCGGAAATGTGCGCCGTGATCGAGTTGAACTTTCTCACGCGAAAAATTCAGCGTAAAATCGTCGCTCTTTCCCAGCCAGTTGACATAAGCCTTGCCCTCTGTAAGGTTGACTTCCGAGACGCGCTGGCCGGCGTCACTCAGGCCAAGGCGGCTGAAGTCGATCGTGGTGTTCGGAGCCAGGCGGACGGTGCTGCCATCTTCGAATTCAATCTCGGCGCGGCCGGTGTCGCGGGTCCTGAGCCGCGTCCCCTGCGTGATAGGAAGGTTCAGAAACGCCTTCTCGAATCCCATTCCTGTATTTTTGTCGATCTCGACCGATCCTTGTACCTCACTCAAGCGGACAATGCGTGCTTGCGAATCAGCCATGGCGGGCAGCGCTATAAGCGCGCAGGCCAAGGCCACCAGAACGACATGCACCAACGACGATTTTGGCTGATACATACAAAGCCCCCCGGGAAGGACTTCCTTCGCTGGCCATATTAGAGCACGATTTTTGCCCTAAAGTGTCACTAAATTCGGAAAGCATCCCTATGAAGGGTTTAGGGCCGGCGGGAAGAAACCATCTCTGGTCTCCTGACCGCTCTATCGTCTCACAGCCTCCTTGTCAGAGGCTGTACTATCAAGAATTCCCTCGGCAACCTGAATGATTTCATCGTCTACCGTGCGGTTGCGGGCAATAGCATCCCTGAGCGGGATGGATACGATCTTATTGGAACGTAACGCGGCCATGCATCCGAATTCGCCACGATGGACCATGTCAATGGCGCCAATGCCATAACGCGTTGCTAGAACCCGATCGAAGGCGCTAGGCGATCCCCCCCGTTGGATGTGACCGAGCACGACGCTGCGGGCTTCAAATCCTGTTCGCTTTTCAATCTCGCGGGCCAGGATGTTACCGATGCCGCCCAGCTTTGCGTGACCAAATTCGTCCTTGTCCATGTCCTGTAAAACCGGGGCGCCACGCGAGGGGTCGGTATCAGCGGAAAACTTTGCTCCTTCCGCCACCACGACAATGGAAAAATAGCGCCCGCGCTCATGGCGCTGGCGGATAGACTCGGCAACCTTGTCGACGTCGAAAGGACGTTCGGGGATCAGGATTACGTCAGCGCCGCCCGCGATACCACTGTACATTGCAATCCAGCCTGCATCGCGGCCCATGACTTCAACAACCATCACGCGGTTGTGTGCCTCGGCCGTGGTGTGAACGCGGTCAATGGCTTCACAAACCACGCTGACCGCAGTATCAAAGCCGAAGGTGAAGTCGGTCCCGGCGAGATCGTTGTCAATGGTCTTGGGAATGCCGACCACCTTCACCCCGCGCTCGTGTAGTTTCTGCGCGACCGATAAGGTGTCATCGCCGCCGATGGCGATGAGCGCGTCGATTTTATGATTCTCAAGAGTGGCCATGCACCGGTCAATGCCATCAGGCCGCTTCGAAGGATTGGTGCGTGAAGTGCGCAGGATGGTTCCACCGCGCGGGAGAATGCCGGCAACGGCAGCCAAGTCCAGCGGCATGTTCTTATCTTCCACCAGGCCACGCCATCCTTCGAGGAAGCCGACGAAATTATCCTGGTAGTGAAAAGTACCTTTGCGTACCACTGCGCGGATGACGGCATTCAGGCCGGGACAGTCGCCCCCACCGGTCAACATGCCAACTTTCATTTCGACTCCTGTGCAAAGATGAAGAAAATTGGAACCGCTTGCCTCGAATGCACCCCGGCCACGGGGACTGCGTGGAGAAGTGCGAATGCCGGGCCCTAATCGTTTGGAAAAAGTAGATTACCATTAAATCGGCCTATCCGCAGGCGCTGGCAAGGCTGAACCAAAAACCGGGATTGCGCGCGAGCAGAAGATTCGCCACAATGCTCGACTGATATGAAAAAGTCCCTCTTGTTTCTTTTGTGGATTGCAGTGGCTCTCGTGGGCATGCTCGCGGTTGGGGTGGTCGCCGTACGCCGCGGCGAGCCCATCAATGCGATGTGGCTGGTGGTGGGTGCGGCCTGCTGCTACGCCCTGGGCTACCGGTTCTACAGCAAGTTCATTGCAGCCAAGATGCTAGCGCTTGACGCCCTTAGGGCTACGCCGGCGGAGCGTCTCGAGAACGGACGAGATTATGTGGTCACCAGTAAGTGGGTTGTCTTCGGGCATCATTTTGCGGCTATCGCCGGGCCGGGCCCGCTGGTGGGGCCCGTGCTGGCGGCACAGTTCGGCTACCTTCCGGGAACATTGTGGGTGCTGGCGGGAGCAGTTTTCGCGGGCTGCGTGCAGGACTTCGTGATCCTGCTGTTTTCCGTGCGCCGGGATGGCAAATCGCTCACCGAGATGGCCAAGACAGAGATTGGCCGCGTCGGAGGCTTTGTGGCCTACGCGGCAGTCATGTCCATTTTGGTCATTCTTCTGGCGGTGGCGGCCCTCATCGTAGTCAACGCGCTGAAAGCCAGTCCGTGGGGCACGTTCACGATTGCGATGACAATCCCGATTGCGCTGCTGATGGGAGTTTATCTGCGGCGCATTCGTCCGGGCCGGGTGCTGGAAGTCTCCCTGGTTGGATTCATCCTCGTAATGCTGGCGATCTGGGGAGGCCAGTGGGTATCCGAGCATCCGCCAGTGGCGGGGATATTTACTTTGACCGCACCCGCTTTGGCTCTGCTCATCATCGTCTATGGATTCGCCGCCTCCGCCATGCCGGTGTGGCTGCTGCTCGCGCCCCGGGACTACCTGAGCACGTTTGTCAAGTTGGGGACCATCGCCTTGTTGGGTGTCGGAATCGTGGTGCTGCATCCCACGCTGCATATGCCAGCGTTGACACGATTTGTCGATGGCACGGGCCCGGTGTTCGCGGGGAAGATTTTTCCTTTTGCTTTTATCACGATTGCGTGCGGAGCCATTAGCGGCTTTCATTCTTTGATCTCAAGCGGGACGACACCCAAGCTCATCGCGCGCGAAACCGAGACTCGAATCGTTGGATACGGCGCCATGATGGCTGAGTCGGCGGTAGCGGTGATGGCGATTATCGCGGCTTGTGTAATGCAGCCGGGCGTGTATTTCGCGATAAACAGTCCTGCGGGCATTGTTGGTCAAGCGCCAGCCGCTGCGGCCGCAACCATTTCAGGTTGGGGATTCCCCGTGACCGCGGCCGATATGCAGGCCCTGGCTCACGCCGTGGGCGAGCAAACGCTCTACAACCGCACCGGCGGTGCGCCGGCATTTGCCGTGGGTATGGCGAGCATTTTTTCGAACAGCCTGGGAGGACAGGCGCTGATGGCCCTCTGGTATCACTTTGCCATTATGTTCGAGGCGTTATTTATTCTGACCGTTCTCGACGCCGGTACGCGCGTCGCCCGCTTCATGCTGCAGGATGCGCTGGCCCATGTTTATAAGCCGCTGGGCAGGACCAGTTGGTATCCCTCGATTTTGGCAACCAGCGCTCTGGTCGTGGCCGCTTGGGGATATTTCCTGTGGCAAGGAGTTAAGGATCCGCTGGGCGGAATCAATTCTTTGTGGCCGCTGTTTGGCATTTCCAATCAATTGCTGGCCACGGTGGCGCTGTGCGTGGCTACCACCATCATCGTCAAGATGCACCGCACGAAGTATGTGCTGGTGACGCTGACGCCTCTGGCATGGCTGGTAGCGATAACCTTCACGGCGTCATGGCATAAAGTGTTCGATCCCAGCCCGCGGATTGGATTTCTGGCACAGGCACGGCAGTTGGCCGCGGGTCCAACCACCAGCGAGACCGCGCGATTGATCTTCAATAACCGTCTGGACGCGGTCGTCACTGGCATTCTCGTGGTTATGGTTGCGCTTGTTTTGCTGGAGTCCACGCGGCAGTGGCTCGAGATTTTGCGTGGGAAGAAAGAATCGCGGCTGAGCGAATCGCCCTTCGTGATGACGCGGATAGCGGAGGAGGGTCAGGGATGAACCGTCTCCGCAAAATTCTCTGGACTCTGCTCGCTGCCCTGCGAGAGATTTTCGATGAGGCAGCGTACCAGCGGTTCTTGCAGCGGGCGAGCTTAGCATCTTCGCCTCAGGCCTACGCTGAATTCTTGCGCGAGCAGGAGAGAATATCCACGCGTCCCAGGTGCTGCTGAAGGTTGGTTTCCTTAGGATCAACTGGGGCATCCGCTGTACACTGCGTTCATGCGCGTTCTGGGTATCGATTGTGGCGGACAGTACACCGGATACGGCGTAGTCGAGATGCACCCCAGCGGACGGCTGGTGACCTTGGTTTGCGGGGCGATCAAGCTTTCCCCTCGGGAAGCACTGCCGCGTCGCTTGGCGCGCATCTTTGGCGAACTGGGAGCGATTATCGCGGAGCACCGTCCCGACGAGGTGGCGATCGAAGATGTCTTTTATGCCCTGAATGTGAAGTCAGCTCTCAAGCTGGGGCAGGTACGCGGAGTTGCGATGCTAGCAGCAGCCGCTGCCGGCCTGGAGGTTGCGGAATATTCGCCGCTTACCATCAAGCTGGCAGTCGTGGGTTATGGCCGGGCCGAGAAACAGCAAGTGCAGCACATGGTGACGCGGCTTCTCGAACTGGCGAAACCACCCGAACCGATGGATGCGTCGGATGCGCTGGCGATCGCCATCTGCCATCTCCACACAGCGGGAACTTTGGATAGGCAGCGGACTGCGGCCAGGCTGGCGGCAGACTGAGGTCAGGTTTTTAGGATGGGTCTCAGTACCGATGCTGATTTGTTTTTGGCATAATTCTTTGAATGCAGTCTCCTCGGCGGTTCTTCGAAAAAACCCGGCGCTGGGATGCACCTAGGGGATTCCGCTTCAAGCAAGGGCGAATGTCGTTCCAGCGGATGAGACCGAACCGAGCGCGGTCGACGTTCCTGCTATTGTTCCTCGCTCTGTGCGTGGAAGTCATCCCCAGAAGTGCCGCTCAGACCTCGACCTTAACCTATACCCAGGATTTCCCGGGCTCCGATCCCGCGCACTACTCGATCGCGGTCAGCCAAGAGGGTCACGCCAAATATGAGAGTTCAGGCAAACTGCCCGATGACTCTGATGGGTTCGAGACTTACCAGCACGAGTTCGAACTCTCACCGAAGAGCCGTGGCCGTATTTTCGAGCTGGCAAAACAGGCGAAGTACTTTGCCGGCCGTGTAGGTTCCGACAATAGCAAACTGGCGTTCACCGGAGCGAAGAAGCTGACTTATCAGGATGGGCAACGGATCCATTCGGCAACCTACAATTATTCTCGCTTGCCGGCTGTGGAGCAGCTCACTTCGTTTTTCCAAAACCTGTCGGCGACCTTGGAATATGGACGGCGTCTAGTCTACTACCATCGCTATCAGAAGCTGGCACTTGACGAAGAATTGAAACGCATGGAAGCGCAAGCCAAAGACGGAACATTAATCGAGTTACAAGCTGTGCAGCGGGTGCTCGAGGAGATTGTTGCGGATTCATCAGTTCTCAATGTAGTTCGGGCACGAGCCCAGCGTCTGGTCGCGCTGGGAAACGACTAAGTTGCGCCAGAGCCGCGGGTGAATTTCGATATTTGTAGGGAGATGTGTTACAAGCGGACAGCTCGATCTCATACGTACGCCCCCCATGGCCAACCCACTTAACCTTGCCTCGTGGCTTACCGCGAAGCGACTGCGCGCTCAAGGGCTCGTCCTCGCCCTCTGCTCATGGTCGATCTACGTTTGGGATATTTCCGGCCCCGGACTCCGCGACCGTTACGGACTTCTAAAAGGTACCGACTTCGTCCACTTATACACACTGGGCTCCCTGGCGCTCACCCATCGTGGCTCCGATCTCTATGACATGCCGTCCCAGGCAGCGCTAGTTCACGAACGCATCCCGGGCGGAGCCGACATCGTGTATCTCCCCGTTTACCCGCCCCAGGTTTCTATTTTCTTCGCCCCATTGGCTCGCCTTTCCTATGATTGGGCTATTTTCATCTGGCTGACTGTCAGTACGGTGATCTATGTTTACTGCTGCTATGCGGTATGGCGCGTCTGTCCAAATCTACGGGACGAGAAATTTACAATATTTATTCTTGCTGCCGCCTATCCTGCTTTCTTCCACCTGATACTTTGGGGACAAACCTCCGCCCTCGCGCTCGCGTCGTTCACGCTGGCATATTTTGCGCTACGCGCCGAAAACCACCTCCTCGCAGGGATCGCCTTCGGCGCATTAGCCTTCAAGCCGCAGTTGGGCCTGGTCGCTGCGATCGTTTTCCTTGCGATGCGTAATTGGACGCTGATCGCCGGAGCAATCCTGTCCGCGGCGGCTCAGTTCATCGTGGCTTGGCTCTATTTTGGCCTTGATCCTCTCCGCCAATGGTTCCGCATGCTGCAAAATCTCCCCAGTGCGCTGGCGTTGCTTGAGCCCAGACCCTACCAAACTCACTCCCTGCTCGCTTTTTGGTCCATGCTTGTCCCGTCACCCACCGTCTGGCTCGTGCTCTATATCGTCAGCGCAGCGTTCGTGCTCGCGCTTCTCATCCTGTGCTGGCGCAGTCAGTTGTCGCTGGCTATCCGCTATTCGGCGTTACTGGTAGTGACGGTGCTCGTGGCGCCCCATCTCACGGTCTATGATCTCGTGATTCTGGCGCCCGCCTTTCTTCTGCTGGGCGACTGGGTAGTCGCCCATAGGCATCATCACCTTACTTTGCGCCTCGCCGCCCTGCTCTACCTCGTCTACCTTCTGCCGCTGGTTGCCCCAGCGGCGCGCTGGACGCACCTCCAACTTTCTGTCCTGGCCATGTCAGCAATCATTTGGACGCTGTGGCAACTCGCCAAAACGTCTGTGCCCGAACTGCGTAAGCGCGCTCGATAGCCGCAGGACATTTACAGATTCCCATGAAATTCTACTGACCGAACAAGAATCGTAGCGCCTCGGGAAAGCGTCGTGCCCACGCCGATTCGCTGTGACTCGCACCTTCCTCAATCACTAAACGCAAACGCTTTTCATTCAAACCGGCGCGGCACAAGATGCCAGCCAGTTCGCGAACGTCGTCCACCACACTCTGATTTTTGTCTGGTCGTCCGGCCTCGGCCGTTCCCACTGCGAGGGCCACGCGTTCCGGCCAGCGCCGAACTGTCCGGCTTTCCTTGATGAGCTGCCGATTGGAAGCCCACAGCGACGGACTCTCCACCAAGAGTTTCCCGACCAGTCCGGGTCGCTCCATCGCCGTGTAAAGCGCAATGAGCGCGCCCAACGACGAGCCTCCGAGCCCCGTCTGCTCCGACCCTGTGGCAACTCGGTACCTTGACGCTATGAATGGAATTACCTCGTGGATCAGAAAGCCCGGGTAGCGTTTGCCCTCTGCTCGCAACATCATCGGCTGCAGCGATCGATGGGGCATGTATTCGCGAAAGCGATCTCTCGTCGAGTTGTCGATGCCCACGATGATCAGCGGAGCTATAGCGTTCTCGCCAATCATCCGATCTGCGGCCTCGTCGACCTGCCACTCCACTCCGGCAAAAGCCGTAGCACGGTCAAACAGGTTCTGCCCGTCGTTCAAATAGAGAACCGGATATCGGCGGGTTTCATTTTGCGTATTGTCGTAGCCCGGAGGCAACCACACCCGCAGCCAGCGCTTGTTCCGAAAGATGTGGCTGGTAAATTCATGCAACCGCAAGTCGCCGGTTACGGCGTCGTTGCCCTCGACGCGTAGGGAGCGCTCGACTGCAGTCTCCGTCTGTTGGATTTGTTCCATCAGGACCGTTTGAAAACTAGCTGAACGACGAGCTTCACGAATTCGTGGCCAGACGCAACTTCAGCACTCCTGCCAGGGCAGTAATGCTTGCAATCAAGGCCAATGATGTCAGGCATAAGATGCACCAGGCAGTCAGCACGTAGGCTTCGATGTAAGTCAAATACAGCGCGAATACCAATCCGCCAGCTGCCGCCATCAGCAATCGCGTCGGGGTTTCAGGGCGGGAGCGGCACAGGGTCGATAGCGTCAAAAGCAGCCCGTACCCGGCGACGCCGATCAACGAAACAGGGATTCCCGCCACGCTCGAATATTCGCTGCGATTGACGATGTCGCAATTGAATTTCTCGCCGAACTCACAATATGCGGTGGCCGACTTCGCATAGTGACGCTCGAGGGAAATCGACGAGACGATCATGCCCGCAAGCGACAGGATGGCGATCCCGACCAGCAGGCTCCTGGACAATTGTGTTTCGACAACTTCGGCATGGGCAGACGGATTCACCATTGAATCTATTGTGGTAGAGGGCAGGCGCTCCGGGCGCTCAGGTCTTCGATCGAGAGAACACCCTCATGCAGTGCGCCCCCATTGAATTGCCAGCTCGGAAAATTCTTTGTCCCGGCGGCCTTGCACTCTGGCGTCATCTCTCGCGAGCCCTTAACCGCGCACTCGACATAGGGAACGTACTTAAATGAAGCACCAAACATCTCCTTCTGTTCTATGCAATGCGGACACCAGTACAGCCCGTACATTCGAGCTTGGTGGGTTGCGAGGCATTTGGCAAATGCCTCATAGCGGTGGTTCTTCCAATACCGGCCAGCGGAATAGGCAGCCGCGAACAACAGCACGATTACGCCATAGACGATTACCTTCCGTGAGGGGGCCCTACGATCTCTTGTTCCTTCGCGTTCCTGCTTTTTTTTCCGCCGTTCTTCGGACATGACACATTTTTTATACCATGCTTTCTCGCGGGCTTCGCGGAGGAACAATTTTCAGAGCGCGGTGTCATCTGCCGGCCTGTGGGGTGGAGTGCGGTCACCGCGGAGCGTGCCATTACGCAACAACGTTGAGCGCTCGCGGTAACACGCTCAATTTCTCACAATGCAAAGTCAGCACTTCACCATCCACCATGACGTCTACTGGCCCCGCAAGATCAAATTCAGCCAATGGGACCGCTTTTCGTTCAGCCAAGGGATGCCGGATGTGCGTACCGTCGTAAAGTCGGGGCAAATTGCGGACAAGTCCCAGCCTTCCGATCGGCCCCCAGCGGACATACTCAATCAGACCGCTGTTCACTTCAGCATGCGGCGCGATCATCATTGTCCCGCCGGTGAACTTGCTGTTATTAAAAGTGAGAAACAGACTGCGCCGCCGGTCGAAATCGGTCTCTCCGTTCAGGCGAACGGGGAATGGCCGCCGCTCGAGTCGTGCCAGCCCCAGAAAAATCGAAATGATGTACCCCAGCTGTCCCCAGTCATGGAAGCGCCGAGCGCGCAAGGTGGCCACGTCCGCCGTGAACCCCATGCTCAGCAGATTGATGTAGTGGATGATCCCTTCGCGGTGCCGCAACCGGAGCACGTCACAAGTTTGTCTTCGCCGCGCCAAGATCGACTCGATGGCATGTTCGACGCCGCGGTGGCTGAAATCGCGCAGGAATGAATTTCCCGTGCCCAAAGGCAAAAACGCAAGCGTAGGAATTTCCTTCGCGCTGGCCTCCGGGTAAAGTCCATTCACTATTTCGAATGAAGTCCCATCCCCGCCAACGGCAATAAAGTCGCGCTGGCCTCGGCGGTAGGCCGCTCGCGCAAGATTCGAGGCATCACCCGGAGCATGGGTTTCTGCCAGCTCTATCTGAATGCCGCCTGCTCTCAACCGTTCCAGTGCCGGCCCTAGCATCTTGCGGCTTCGTCCGCCCCCGGCGGCGGGATTCACAATGGCCAGAAAGGATTGCCCGGCACTCACAACTTCACCACCGCGCTCCGCTCTATAGTATTCCTGATCTCCTCCGCAAGATCGTTCCGCTTGATCTTCATCGAGGCGGTGCGAGGAAAGTCCTTGCCCCAGACCACACGCCCACCCACCCGCTTGAAGTCCGGCAGACGCCGATTGCGCGCATTCACTTCTTCCAGCAACTTGCTGTCAAACTGCTGATTTTGCTCAAGCCGCAAGACCAGTACCAGCAGCTCGCGACCCAGCTCCTTCGCAGGCCAGACATAGTTGGCTGCGATCACCGAGTACTCCTTGACCGGCAGTCCATCAAAAACCGACTCAATATCCTCCGGGTAGATATTTTTTCCCCCTTCGGTCACGATCATGTTCTTCTTGCGCCCCAATAGTTGCAAATGCCCGCTTCCATCAAGCCGTCCCAGATCGCCTGTCAGAAGCCAACCTTCGACAATCGTCTCCATCGTCAGCTCGGGATCATCCAGATAATGGGACATTACGGTCTGACTGCGTGCTGCCACTTCGCCCACGCCCTCTGCGTCGGGGTTTAAAATCCGCAGTTCCACTCCCGGCAGCGGCTTCCCAACGGTATCGGCTCGGAACGGCTTCAGGTCGTTCAATGTGAGCGCCGTGCCTGCTTCGGTGAGTCCATAGCCATTCACCACCGGAATTCCCAGATCATAAAAGAACTGCATGGTCGATGGCTCCATGAAGGCGCCACCGGTGATCAGCGCCAGCAAGTCTCCTCCAAAGGCACGGTGCACGCCCGGCAACAGCAATCGGCTGAGCTTTACTTTCGGCCGCCTGCGCGTCAGCAACTTATTCAGGCCGATCATGCGATCGAGCACAAATCGCTTCGCGGCCCCCAGTTCATCGAACTTGGCCCGAAGCCCGCGCTCCAGATTCTTCAGAATCATGGGAACCAGGGCCACGTACGTAATGCGGTAACGCATAAAAGCGTCTCGCACAAACTCCGGACGCAGCGTCCTCAAGTGCACTACACACGCTCCGCACACGAACGGACCGATGAAACCCACCATGAAGTCGATAGCATGGTTCGTGGGCAAAATGCTCAGATACCTCACGCCCGGCCAGAACGGGTACCATGCCATCAGCGCCCGGCATTGCTCCAAATAATTTTCATGGGTAAGAACGCAACCCTTGGGACGCCCACCGGTGCCGGAGGAATACACAATCGAAGCGACATCTTCCCTTTGCCGCATTACGAAGTCCGGCGCACCCTTACGCTTGAAGTCCTCCCATCGGAACCCGCCTAGCAGGTCAGCCCCCAGTGGCGCCTCCGTCACCAGAACGATTCTCGTGGTTAGGTTCTGGAAATCAGGAGACTGCGTTATCGCCCGCCACAGGTAGTACTCGACGATGAGTACCGTGGCCTGGGAGTGTGCCAGGAGCTGCAACTGTTCCGCCGCCGTCAGCTTGAAATCCAGCGGCACAAGCACACCGCCACAGTAGAAGATGGCATATGCCGAGACCAGCCACTTCGACTGGTTGCTCATCACCATCGCTGCCCGGCCCCCCGCATCAAAACCAGCGTCTTCCAAAGCGCGCGCTAAAGGCAACGCAAGTTCTTTAAAATCAGAATAGCTCAGCTGTGTCTTCTCACGGTCGCGGTCCGCCTCGATCAGGCAGGTCTGTGCGGCAAAGCGGTCAATCGCATCGCGCAGGGCCGCGCCCAGACAGGTGTATTCTCGAAGATCGAGCATCGAAGGTTTATTTCACCACAGGAAACACGGCGGTCTACCGAAAAGCTTAGTTATCATTTCATTACCCGGCTTGGGATCGAGGTGTCCCGAATCGTCCCTCATGATCGGCCGGATTTAGCTCTTCTCGGCGCCCTCGGGGCGAAATCCGGGTCACAACCTGGCCTGAATGCGGCTAGCCAACGTTCGGAAATCGCTCACGCCTTCGAGCTCGTAGTCGGGCAGCTCGACGTGAAAGTGATGTTCCAGTCGCGTCAGCAAGTCGAGGGTCTGCAAGCTGTCAACACCTAATGTCTTGAAGAAGTCGTCATCGGGGCCCAGTGTCTCCCGTGGCACTTTAAAATGGGCCGCCGCGAGGGTCAGGATTTCGTCCAGAGTCTGATCAGCCGTTTGCATATTCTCGCCCTTTTCAATTTACTGCGATTCGCTGTTGGCACTTTCACGGCAGGTACGGCTGCGCGTCCGTGCTCTCCACAAACTTCTTCAGCCCAGCCTGAACCACAGGTCGCCCAAACAGATCACAAAAAATATCGATTTCCTGCCGCAATTCTTCCTGCGGGACCGGCTTGATAAAACGCTTCGCCGCAATTGCCGTTTCGCGGTCAAACTTGCTCAATTGCACTGCCGTAGCCCGCGCAACGCGCAAGGCCTCTCCCTCGCCAACCATCTGGCTCACCAGGCCGACCTGAAGTGCCTTGGTCGCATTAAAGCTCCGCCCGGTTAACAGCAGGTCGCGCACAACCCCATTTCCCAAGTCCCGCTTCAACCGAGGAATTCCGCCGAATCCCGGGATCAATCCCAAGCGCAGCTCGGGGAAGCAAAACCGCGCCATTTTATCGGCGATGATCAGGTCGCATGCCAGCGCCAACTCAAAACCTCCCCCGAAGACGACACCATGCACGGCCGCAATCGTAGTCAGCGGGGCGGCATCGATCGTATTGAGTACCTTGTGAATGCGTTCCAGAAAGTCACGCACGCCGCGGAGACCTTCCGCCTTCGCCATGCCTTGCCAGCGATGATAAAGCTCGCGTAAATCGGCGCCCGCGCAGAAACCGCACTTCAATTCACTGTAAATGATAAGCGCATGCGCTTCCGGCTGAAGGCTTTCAAGCGCTCGGGCGAACTTCTCTAGCTCGTCCAGAGCCAACGACCCCAGCTCATTGCAAGGCTCGCGGTAGAGCGCCAGTTCGATGGTGCCGTGCTTCAGCTGCCAGGACAGGGCCTGCCCGCGAAACGAGTGGCCGCTGTGCGACTCGCCCCGGGGCTGTTCCTGTAATGTCCTCATGCCGTTTTGACCGTCTGGTACATCTCTTCGATCTCGCTATTCATCCGAGCTGCAATCACGTCGCGTTTCACCTTCCCGTTTGCCGTCAAACACCCGTTTTCGATGGAGAATCCCTCGGGCCGCAGGGAAAACGCTCGCACCTGCTTGTAATGCGGGAGGTCAGAATTGACCGCATCCAGAGCGGTTTGTACCTGCTCCCGGGTCACGCTTCCGGTCACAATCGTTGAAAGATAGCCGCGCCCATTGCCTATCAGTACGACTTGCTGCGCGCCCGGCAGATTCCTCAGAATCTGTTCTTCAATCGGCTCGGGAGAAAGCTTGTGCCCGGATCCCAGAACAATCAGATTCTTGATGCGGCCGACAATCCGCCAATTGCCCCCGGCATTCACTTCCCCCTGATCGCCGGTATGGAACCATCCCTCACCCCGTGCATTCGCACTCTCCAGCGGCCGGTTCCAGTATCCGGGAAACACATTCGGCCCGCGAACCAGAATCTCATCATTCTCCCCCAGCTTCATCTCCACGCCAGGAACCGCCGGACCTACCCGCCCCGGTTGCACATGATGCGGATCATCCATGGTGCAGATCGCCGTCGTTTCCGTCAACCCGTAGACCTGCAACACTCGGATCCCCAGCATCATGAAATAAAGCTGCGTTTCCGGATTCAGCGGGGCCGACCCGCAAATCAAGGCCCTCAAATTCGAACCGATCATCTTCTTACGAATGGCTGGAAACACCAGTTTATTCGCCAGCCAAAGCCACACCCTGTCGCCAGCCTGCGGTCGTTTTTCCGGTCCGCGTGCCCACGCGCCCTTGGCCCGCGAATAAATCACCTGAGCCACGCCGCCCGTCTGCCAGAGCTGCTCGTCCACCGCCCGGCGCATGCGGTCCAACAATTGCGGCACGTTCAAGAAATAATCTGGACCTACTACGCGCATATCGTTCGCCAGCCTGGCGAGATCCATGTTGAGAATAACCAGGCTTCGCCGCTTTAAGAATGTAAGCAGTGCAATCCACGAGGCGGCAAAGCTCAGCGGCAGATAGTGCAGAATGCGATCCTGGCCGGCCCGGCCTTCCATCAATTGATCCAAGCGCGCCGACGTCGATTCCAGCATGAATCCGACATTCGCCGCCGTCAGTACCACGCCCTTGGCTTCCCCGGAGGTTCCCGACGTGTAAATGATCGTGACCGCGTCCGACTCTCGGACCTCGGTCTGATCTATGGCCACACCGTCTACTCCGGCAAATATTTCCTCAAACAACACTTGCGATGGAGCTTCCGGCCAGGCATGAACGATGCCATCCCTGAGCGCCGCGTCACCGCAGCATAGCAATGACGGCGCGCAATCCTTCATCATCGCGACCAGCTCCGCCGGCGCCTGGCGCGCATATAGCGGCACTACAATCAGTCCTTCGGCCATCATCGCCAAGTCGAGCGCCACCCACTGGATATTGTTTGGCGCCAGCAACCCGCAACGGTCGCCTTTCTTCAGGCCCCTTGAGGCAAGAAAAGTTCTCGCCTTCCGCACTAACTCCAGCAACTCAGTTCCACTGACACCGCCAACCGTGCCGTCGTGGCTCTCGGCCAGCACTCGCATGTCTCCAGCCTCTCTTAACTGCGAAAATGTTTCCTCTACGAAAGCCATGGCTATTTTGGTAAGCGGTGAGCGGTAAGGTCAGCTGTACGCGGCCACCAACCGTTGAAGCGAGGAATTCATCGGTGACAAATAATCTTCCCAACTCCATTCTCCCTTGCGTGTCGGGAACTCCGGATATCTCCGCTGCACTTCTTCTTCGAAATACACACCCATTCGCGCCATTACCTTCAAATTCTTCACCACGGTACGCGCCATGCCATCCGCGATGCGCTCGCCCTCAGTCGCCAGTTTATCCAGCGCCGCCAGCAGCTTGGGCTCTAGGTCCAGATCATCCACGTTCATCAACAAATCCAGGTGTCCGCGTTCGCGCATGAGATTGCGAATTCGTTCATCCATCGTGATTCCCGCCGACGGCACCAGGGCCGGCATCGACGTGACGATGCCGTGAAAGCGGGAGGAAACCATCATGTGCCCGGCGCGCAGGATACTCACCATCTGGTACATGTCACGCTCCTCGGAGGTGAACACGGGCAGTTCACCGCCCAGTTTTTCGGAAATGCCTCGGCAGGCGCGCGCATCCAGTGCCTCGGTCGCAACCAGAACTGTGAATACTCGGCGCCGCTGCCGGAACCCTTCAACCGCTCTCGCGATCGCAGTCAGATAGCGTTCGAAGGCAGCGTCCACGTCGTGGCCGGACTTATGGAAGTAAACGGTGCGGTAATGACTGTCCCGGTAAGCGCCGGTTGCAGCGCAAGCAGCATATTTCACCAACGACGGCTTCACCGGCCACCAGAACGGATTAATGGGGCAGACGATCAAAACCGGCAGCTTGCCGTCCCATCCAGCGTCGGTCAAAGCCTTGCGCCCATACTCCGGCGGAAGCGGCTCGAAGGTCCATGCCGTGTCGGTTCCGAGTTCTGTTGGCACCCCGAGCCCCCGGAGAACAGTGCGCGATTCTTCATTGCGCGTGATGATGAGGGAACTCTTGCAATAACGGGCACACATTCTGGCGACGAGCGGATCCATCTGTCCCGCCTCTGATCCGTAGCCAACGGCAAGCTTGTTCTGAGCCGCTGCCATCCCTAATGAGCCAATGATCATTGTGGTCAGCGCATTGGCGAACTTGCTCTTGAAGGCCGAGCCTTCGACCACAACCACCCCGTGGTGCTTTGGGACTTCACGGGACAAGAACGGCGGAAAGACATCCGGGAGATGAACCTGCTCTGCGCCGGCGAAATAGCCGCGCGTCAGATCAAAATTCTGGGACATCGCAGTGAACTCGACATTGTCAGCGCCCAGGATGTGCCGGAGCTGGCGCAGAGTTTCCTCGGGGCGCACGTCGGAGCCCGTGTTGCGGGTTCCGTTGTAGCCGGCAAAAAGCAGTTTCAGCTTCTCTCCGGGCTGCCATGGCTTCCCGGCTCCTAACACCCAACTGGCCTTGGCGCGCTCGATGGCCGCGCTGACCCAAGCCTCAAGGATGAAATCCATCATGCCGCAGATCCCCCTGCAGTTCGAGGCCAGGGTTTATAGGTAAAGCTGAAGTTATTTTCCCGGCTGAACTTCAGCAGCGCATAGCTGTATTGAGAAAACGGTACTGGCTTCCGTCTCAGTTCCGACACGACTCGCGTGTTATCAAAGATCGTGTTCCAGGTCAGATAAGGCATGAACACTTTCATGAGCGACGCGCTCTGACCTACAGGCCCCGTACGATTGGCTAACCAGTTCACCGCTCCCGCGAACGGCCGCTCCAGGAGCGGCATGTAGATCGGCCCCCGTCTGTTCTGCGCCGCCGCCAGCGCAGTTGTCAATTCCCGGAATGTCTGCGATTGTCTTCCTGAGGACAAGTGATAAGTGTCGTGCTGCGGCTGGTCCTTCTGATGCAAAGTTGCAATTGCTTCAGCAACAAAATCTACGTTCACAATGTCGATCTTGTCGAAGGGACGAAACGGAAGAACCGGCAGCCCAGCCAGGAAAGCAAATGCCTGCACCATCTCGAATTGCGTTGTCTCAGGATAGCGGCTGTCCCCCAGCACAATGCTTGGCCGGAAAATGATCTTGGGGGTGTCCGGGAGAAGTTCTCGCATCATGTGCTCGGAGAACTTCTTGGTCCGCGCATAGGGATCGTAATCCGACCGGTCCCAGTCGATCGATCTGTCCTCGGTGACAACTTCATTCGTGCGCTTTCCAGCCACCGCTACCGTGCTGACTTGACTGAAGCGACGCAATCCGTGATAGTGCTCGACCGCGCGAGCCAGTTGCAATACTTCGAGAGTGCCCCGCAAGTTCACGTTCAAACAGCTTTTCTCTGATTTCCGGTTCAACGAGGCCGCGCAATGAATCACGGAGTCGGTCGTGTGAATGAGCCGGTCATAATCGTCGGGACCGAGCCCGAACCGCGGGGATGTCAGGTCTCCACGAAAAATTCGTACTCGTGTTTGCACATATTCATAAAAGAGCGGAAAGTCGAGGTGCAGCTGCAACGCCTGCCACAGACGCAGCTCGGCCTCGCGCAGGTCACCCGCCCGCACCAGAAGGTTCAGGGCAGCGCCGTGATCCTCCAGCAGATTGGCGGCCACATGCGCTCCGATGTAGCCGGTCGACCCGGTCAGGAATATCGCCACGTTGCTCCGTTAGTCCCCGTCTTCGCCGTTTCACCATTCGCCGGCGCCAGTTTAAAACTGCGCGGCGCGCGGGCTTCTAGCGGCCGTCCCTCGATCAGCGGATACGTCCACCGCCGGAGTGCGGGAATATGAACGTTGATCCAATATTCCCACCAATCGAGCGAACGGGTGTGATAGCCGAATCCTGCCTGCTCCTCCGCAACCAGGGCATGCGACAGTTTCTCGATGTTCTCTGCGGTGAAGTCATGTTCGTTCAAGAGTATGAATGGCTCGAACAGCTGAATGAGTTTTTCCAATCGTTCCAGGTTACGCTCCGTTTTCACCAGTGGCGTCTTTTTCAATGGCAAGGGAGCCATGATTCGCTGGATCGACTTCACGATCGCTTTCTGCGCCGGCGCCGACATGCGTTCGTACCTCGTCTTCGAAACCGGGATCGCATCAAACCGCAGCCTCAACCAGGATTCCAACCCTTCCTGTGCGCGGTAGTGCTTGCGGTGTGCCAGAGAAGTCAGCTCAATAGAGCGCCCCATGTCGCATGGATTGGTTGCCGAGGTTGCCAATTGATATAAGCGGTCGTGTCGCCCCTCGATAATAGCTGCCGCAATTAGCGTCATTCCGTTGCAAACATCGTCCACCGGAATAATGTCCAGCCGCTTGCGCTCGTTCGAGGGCAATTGACGAAAGTACGTTCCTAACAAATACGAAAGCGAAGCGGAAGTGTTAATGCCTTCATTCCATCCCGCAAAAGGCTTCGCCACCGAGGTTTCGACAATGGCTGGACGAACAACCGCGATCGGTAGTCCCGCGCCATGCTTGGCAATCCATGATTCCGCCAGGCTCTTGGTCAGGGTATAGGTGTTGGGCCAGCCCAACTCCCGAGCTCTTTTCGTCCCGGCTTCGGTGAGATATGTCTTCAGCCAACGAATTCGGTTTTTGCGAATCTGGTTTTCCAGTGCCGCACCACGCAGATCTTTGGCTGCATGCTCCTTCTCTTGCGCCCGCGTTTTCAATTCTGCAGTCACTTCCGAGCTCTCCGCCTTCGCCTCCGCCTGCTTCACCAGGTCATGCAGGCTCCGCCATTCACGCTCGGCATCGAAGCCGGGCAAGTGCCGTGGATTGTAGTCTTCCATCAGCCGTTCGGGCACGCGTCCGTCCTGTTCTCCGGCAACATAGCAGGTGGAAAGATGTAACAATCCAGTGCGTTCCGAACCGCGCACAAATTGCACGATATTCACTGCCGCATCGGTGTTGGTAGCCAGCGCATCACGCAGATCAGGATTGAAGTCCGTCAAGCCTGAACTATTAATGATGATGTGTAAACTCTTCTGCAGACTCCGTGCGGCATCCCTCTCCAAGCCCAGGCCCGGTTGGGCGACATCGCCCTCGATGACCTCGACCTTTCCACGAAGGAATTCCGGCAGCCCCCCTCCGTACCGTTCGAACAACGGATCGAATACCGGAGATTCTTCCACCATCTTTTCAAAGCGCCGCTCCGCCGGATTCGACTTTTGCCGCCGGATGAGCAGATAAATCCGGCCGATCTCGGGCAGATCGAGCAGAGTATTGGCCAACCACACTTTGCCGATGAACCCGGTCACTCCTATCAGCATGACGTGCTTGCCCGACAATGTCCGGCGCACCGAAAATCGCTCCAGCCGTCGTTGCCCATCAAAGTAGACAATCGGACGCTCGAGCACGGGAACACTACGTTCGGCAGGCACCACCGCTGACCGCACTTTCCGAACCTCAAGGTCCAACTCTCGAGCGATTGATTCCGCGTCGCGTTGTCCGTCCGGACCACTCCCCGTGATCCTGGCGAACAGCCCGCGCGGGCGGGTTACCGGCTCCAGCAGCCGACCCGTAGCCACACCATGACGAAACTCCAGCCGATTCGCTACCAGCCAGCTCACGCCCAAGTGGGCGGCCAGCGGACGCATCACGTGATCCAGGCCTTGACTCACCAAAACAACGTCCGCGCCCGAGCTCTCGAGTTCGCGTAACCGCCGCACCCCGTCTGGCTTCAAGTGCGGCTTCAGCTTGTACAGGAAGTATTCCTCGCCCAACAGATCGAGCCGGTCGCGAGTGATCCCGCGCAGCACGCTATGCACCACTCGTGTGGCAAACTTGCGGTCCGCCGCATAGAGAAACGGTCTCAGCGCTGCCATCAGGAAGATCAGGCTCCGCCGTACAGACCGCTCCAGAAACGTTTGTGCATTCCACGTGAAGAACGCCACTGGCCGTACAACCGTCAAATCCAGCAGGCTGCCTTCCACCCGCCAGTAGACTGGCGCGCCGACCTCGGGAACACCGGAAGGTGCGCTCGGCACGCCTCGGATTGCGTCGCAATTGTGAATCGAAGGTTCCAAATTAGTTAGGCTCAAACAAGGGTTACGCCGCAAGCCTAGGACGAAGTCCTCTATTGTAAACAATCCCTACAAGGGGGCGAGAGTCTCTTACGTCTAACACCCTCATTTTCCGAACCTTTAAAGAACATAACCCGTAGCCGTAAGCCTCGCTCTTGCCAGCACGTAGGCAACGGAGGCGACGGTGTACGCAGGCTCCCCGAGTTCCAAAAGTGACTTGAAACCCAGAGCTTCTTTAAGCGGGTGGATGTCCTCGCGTTGCAGGTTCTCGACTTATCTTTAGTCCTGAAAGAGCATTCCACGACGTACACGACGGTAGAGTGCTGCACGATCGAGCATCGTTATCTGTAGTCGATTCCACGACATGAAATCAGTCTGCGTTGGCGCAGTTCAGCGTAGCGAAACTGCGCCAAGAAATGATACCCCTCCTCCGGGCGATCCAGCGTTGCGCAAACGTCATTCGATCATCAGTTTTCGGATATGTTCCAAAACCTCGCGGAAGTAGCGACTGTCACGATCGTTGCCGGCGGGGTTGAATATCCGGAACGGATAGACTTGGACCTGAACCCACGGCATGGTATTGGATCGGCGCCATCCCGGCGATGCCGTTTCTGCCGCTGGTCATAATGCCGTTCTACTATACATTTCCAAGACCCACTCGGTGCCGGGATATTTGAAACGTCGTTTCGGCGAACCTAGCCGCGCCCTGTCCGCGGTTTCGTTCGCATTCATGACCATGCTCATGAGCGGCGTCAACATGTTTGCCATGGCCAAAGTCGAATTTCGTTTCCGTGTACGTTGACGATGCTATGCTTCATCGCGCTTTTAAACCTCGGCTGCCTGTTCCGAACGATACTGCCGTAAGGAGTTCCGCCCCCATGCACGAATCTCGTGTTCGGATGTTTACGTTGCTGATCGTTGTCCTGTTTGTAGCAGTATTCGGTTCGGTCGCGCAAACCACGGGGCCTTCAAACGTCCTGCCTTATCTGAATCCCTCGCTGCCGATGAACGAGCGTATTGACGACCTCGTGGGGCGGATGACCCTGGAAGAGAAGGCATCCCAAGTGGTGAACCAGGCGCGAGCAATCCCGCGGCTCCAGGTTCCCGCGTACGACTGGTGGAGCGAAGCTTTGCATGGAGTCGCCAATGCTGGAACAGCGACTGTGTTTCCGGAGCCGATTGGACTCGCGGCAACCTTTGATGTTCCTTTGATCCATGACATGGCAGTCGTTATCGGCACCGAAGCGCGAGCCAAACATAACCAGGCGGTACGCGCAGGTCGACGGGACATCATGGAGGGCTTAGACTTCTGGTCCCCGAACATCAACATCTTCCGCGATCCGCGCTGGGGGCGCGGGCAGGAAACCTATGGCGAGGACCCATTTCTCAGTGGACGAATGGGAATTGCGTTCGTCACCGGACTCCAGGGCGATGATCCAAAGTATTATCGCGTGATCTCGACCCCAAAGCATTTTGCAGTACACAGTGGCCCGGAGCCGTCACGGCACGCTATCAACGTGGAAGTGTCGAAGCACGACATGGAGGACACTTATTTACCCGCGTTCCGAGCCACCGTTACTGAGGGCAACGCAGGGTCGGTAATGTGCGCTTACAACAGGATCAACGGTGAACCTGCCTGTGCAAACACATTTCTGCTCAAAGATCAGTTGCGCGGCGCGTGGAAGTTCAATGGGTATGTCGTGTCCGACTGCGACGCCATCGTTGACGTCGCCAACGGCCACCACTTCACCAAGAGCATGGCCGAAGCCGCCGCGGTTTCGATGAAGACGGGTATGGACAATGAATGCGCGGACTTTTTCACCAAGGCCACTGACAACTCCGACTATTTGAAGTATTTGGACGCCGTGAAGCAGGGTCTTCTGAGTGAACAAGATATCGATGTTGCGCTGAAACGCCTGTTCATGGCTCGCTTCCGGCTGGGATTGTTCGATCCTCCCGGGATGGTGCAGTATGCCCAGACGGCGGATTCGGAGGTCGATAGCGAGGCGCATCGGGCGCTCGCGCTGAAGACGGCGCGGGAGTCGATTGTGCTGCTGAAAAATGACGGTGTGCTTCCGTTGAGCCCAGATGTCCGGAAGATTGCAGTCCTTGGGCCGCTCGCCGAATCCGTCCGTGTGCTGCATGGCAACTACAGCGGTACGGCTTCACAGGCGACTACGGCCCTGGAGGGCATCCGCCGGCAGTTTGCTGCGGCTCAGGTCACTTTCTCACCGGGGATGAATTTCCTGCGGCAACAAACTGTGGTCCCCACTGCGGTACTCTCGACCGACGACGGACAATCTGGTCTGAAGGCAGAGTACTTCTCGGGCGAAAATTTTTCGGGGACGCCCCAGGCGGTTCGCGTCGACAAGATGGTAGATCTTCAACTCTCCCATCCCGATTCGTCTGCGCTTACACCGCCTTCCGGCATGAAGGATTTCTCGGTGCGATGGACAGGCTTTCTGACACCCGCCGTGTCGGGAACTTACCAGATAGGTCTTGCCGGCTCAATGAACCAGCTTTGGCTTGATGGCCAACTGGTTGTGGATGACCTTACGCTGCACGACCCCACGCCCACGACCAAGACACTCCAACTCGAGAAGGAGCATCGGTATGCCTTGAAACTCGAGTACGTACGCGGGGGTTTTGGTACAAAGCTGGTGTGGCTGAATCTCATTCCCGATCCGATTGCAGAAGCTGTTGCTGTGGCCAAGCAATCAGATGTGGTCGTGGCGGTTGTCGGCATCACGTCCCAGCTTGAAGGTGAGGAGATGGAGGTGGACGTGCCCGGTTTTAAGGGAGGGGATCGCACCAGTCTCGATTTGCCAAAAGACGAAGGGGATCTTCTTGAAGCCTTGAAAGCCGCTGGCAAGCCGCTCATCGTGGTTCTTATGAACGGCAGCGCACTCTCAGTCAATTGGGCAAATGAACATGCGAATGCCATTCTCGACGCTTGGTACTCGGGCGAGGAAGGGGGAACTGCCATTGCCCAAACGCTGGCGGGCGTGAATAATCCGGCTGGCCGACTACCGGTGACGTTTTACAAGAACGTCGAGCAGTTGCCTATGTTTGAAGACTACTCGATGAAGAACCGGACTTACCGGTATTTTGCAGGCCAGCCCCTTTATGTCTTCGGCTATGGACTCAGTTATTCGAGATTTGAGTACAGCAATTTGAGGCTCTCTACAACGAATCTGAAGGCAGGCGACTCCCTGAGCGCGGAAGCGGATGTAAGGAACGTGAGCCAGCGGGAGGGTGACGAGGTCGTGGAGCTATACTTGAGTTTTCCAAAGTCTCCGATCGCCCCGATTTGTGCGCTGCGCGGGTTCACGCGGATTAGTTTGGGTGCGGGCGAAACCGAGCATGTCCACTTCACACTGGATGCGCGCGACTTGAGCGAAGTGGACGAGAACGGAGATCGAATTGTCGCCGACGGGGCCTACCGCATCAGTGTGGGAGGGGGACAGCCGGGAACAGTTGCTCCACAGGCGAAAGCGAAGTTTAGGATAAAGGGCAACCAAAGACTGCCAGAGTAGCCACGATACAATCACGTTACCCGCGGCCAGTTTGTGATGCCATCCATTCCAAAACGCTGGAAGGTTGGTTGCTCCCCGTTGAGGGTTGCCGCTTCAACAGGCCAAAGACGATCTGTAAGTTTCCCGCCTTCTCATCGCGCGAGTGTTCCAAACCGGGCCAGCGGACAGCGTCGGCCTTCAAAATACGTCGAGCTCACATCGTAGAGCACCAACGAGGCCTCCTCCAGATGTCGTCGTGCCAGCCCCTTCTCGATCTTCTCTTGCCGCTCGAAAATCCAGTCCATGGCTTGGGACACCGAGGCTTCCTGGGGCATTGATCTCATGGCTCTAAGCAGGGGGCAAGTATGTTCAAGATATCTTCAGGAGGATACGGCGTGCTACAGCAAGGCGGATATCCATGGAATGCCACGGCATCAGCATAGCCCTTGCCGCCGTTACTGAAAAAAGCCCTCACCTCGTCCGCAGGCCCATTCGGAGATCCCACCCCACTCGGTGAAAGCACAACCGCCGACGGTTGCAGGCTGCGGACAATGTCGTACATGTCTTGGCACATGGTTACCAGCTTTCCAATCGTATCCGACCAATACTCTGGCTGGTTCTTGGGAGCGTCCTCGTGTTACCGCGGTAGATGCCCTCTAGACGTTACGCATTTTGTTCGCACTTTATAAGCACTGCGAGAAAGCAGGTACACTTCCGTAGCGCAGCTGAGGATCATATTGTTCCGCCTCGCCTGAACGTGTATGAAACTCGGTGGAAATGTCTTGCCAGCGACAGGGTCATAGAGATCGATCCCAAGCTTTTTTCTTGTCTGGATTCGCGCAATTCATGGAAGCAGGAGTGGAAGATGGAAAAAATGACACGACGAGACATGTTGGGACGCTCTTCCCTCCTTGTGGCGTCGTTGGGAGGAGGACTCCCGTTGGTCAGCACGATCGACGAGCTTGGCGGAACAAACCGCAAGCTGAAGGTAGTCGTCGCGGGAGCACACCCTGATGATCCTGAGTCCGGATGTGGTGGCACCATCGCGCTCTATTCTGATCGGGGACATGAGGTTGTGATTCTCTATCTGACCCGCGGAGAAGCCGGCATACAGGGGACGTCAACGCAGGAGGCTGCCGCCATACGGACGGCAGAATGCCAGAAAGCCTGTGCCATCTTGAAAGCGCGGCCCGCGTACGCAGGCCAAATCGACGGCAATACGGAAGTGAATCGCTCGCGATATGACAACTTTCGAAAGATTCTGGGAGCCGAGCATCCTGACGTGGTATTCACGCACTGGCCGATTGACACTCATCGTGACCACCGTGCCGCATCTCTGCTCGTTTACGATGCTTGGCTCGAGAGTGGCAGGAAATTCGCGCTTTATTATTTCGAAGTAGATCAGGGCGAACAGACTCAGGTTTTCCACCCGACCCACTACGTCAATATTTCTCTGACGGAGAGCCGCAAGCGGGCTGCGTGTTTCGCTCATGCCAGCCAACAACCTGAAACAACGTTCTACCCCCTCCACGAAATGATGAATCGCTTCCGCGGGATGGAATGTGGTGTCGGACTTGCCGAAGGATTCGTCCGGCATTATCAGAATCATGAAACAGGAGTTCCAGAACCGTGATACCTCATCACGAATTCCACTCGGTACACCACTCATCTGTGAAATGTAGTGGCCAAGATTCTTGATCCCCAGGACAAAGCATCTTGGCCACTATGGGGACACGAAAGTCCGCAGTAACGAACTCACTGCGACCGGCCACTAGTTCCAACTAGTTCGTTTTTCTGGCAACGATTAATCGTGTAACATCAGAGCTCCTGACATAGTATGTGAATACTCACAACAACAACCTGGCTTTAAGGGGAAAGGTTACGGTCCGGCTGGACCCAGCCCGAAGACCGACTCGCGGACAATCAACCAAGTAATTCTGGCCCAGAATCCGATTTGCCTCGGTGGAGTCTTCACACATGACTTTCACAGATGCCTCGAATTGGGTGGGATTGGTGATCGTTAGCGTGAGTTCTCTTCCCTTTCGCTCGCAAACCGAAACATCAATGTGGTCGATCGCACAGAAAAAACCAGTATCAGGTTGCACATACAGGCCGGGAACATCGACGTAGGTCAACATGTTTGATACCTCAGGCCATGTGGACTCAAAGAAGATTTCGCCGATTGGCTCGAGCCAGTCACGAAGCTGTACGCGCTCATTCATCCAACCCGCTGGTATCTCCCCTACTGGACGATCCGAACGCGACAGATACGGTGGCAAGTTGTGGGCCAATTCCTGGATCATTTCCAGGTACAGTTTACGGCCTGTGTGGCGATAGAGTTTGAAAAGGGAGCTTCCGGAAAGAGTGCAAATCGCGGGAGCGCCGTGCTCTGGACCCGTAGGATCGACAATTATTCGTCTCTGCACCACGCGTGTTCTACAATGCCATGGCGAAAGCGCGGCGAAATTCACCCTCGCCGATGATCCCAATCCAAGAGCGGCGTGATGCAGAATAACGTTCTACAACTCGATCCGAGAGACAACGTCCTGATCGCCCTGACTGACTTGCCGAAAGGCGATTCGATCAACTTTTCCGGGCGCAGTTATACATTGTCTTCCAACGTTCCTGCCAAACACAAATTTGCAACCGCAGATCTCGAGATAGGTGCAGATGTTGTCATGTACGGTGTGCTGGTGGGCAAAGCCGTGAAGTCGATACCGCGAGGGGGGCTGCTGAGCATTAACAATATTCACCATGAGGCAGCGGCCTTCCACGAGAAGTCAGAAGAACTTCGTTGGACTCCGCCAGACGTTTCGCGATGGAAGCAGCGGACTTTTCTGGGTTATCACCGGACCGATGGTCAAGTAGGTACACGGAACTACTGGCTTGTCGTGCCGCTGGTGTTTTGTGAGAACAAGAACATTAACGTTCTAAAGCAGGCATTCGAAGAGGAATTAGGTTTTGCCCGGCCCCAGCTCTATCGCCACCAGGTTGCCGAGTTGGCCAAGCTCTACCGCGAAGGAAAAAGCGAAGAGATCAAGACCCGCGGATTCGCACAAGATGTTGCCTCGCCGCAACCTCAACGAGTGTTTGGAAATATCGATGGCATCAAATTCCTGCTGCACGAAGGAGGTTGTGGAGGAACGCGCGAAGACTCCGATAATCTCTGTGGGCTGATCGCAGGCTACATCCATCATCCGAATGTGGCCGGGGCCACGGTCTTAAGCCTCGGCTGTCAGCATGCTCAGGCGGGGATCTTGCGTCAAAAGATCAACCAACGCAATCCAGCGTTCGATAAACCACTCGTCATACTTGAGCAGCAGCAGAGCGGCTCGGAACTAGCTCTGCTGACGGATGCGATTCGGCAAACCTTCTCAGGCTTGGTCGAAGCCAATAAATCCAAGCGTTCACCAGCCTTGCTTACCAAGCTGTGTGTGGGCCTTAAATGCGGAGGATCGGACGGATTCTCCGGCCTGACGGCGAATCCTGCTATCGGACACGCTTCCGATCTGCTCGTGGCCCTTGGCGGAAGAACAATTCTTTCCGAATTTCCTGAGCTATGCGGAGTGGAACAGGAACTCATCAACCGCAGTACGCGAAAAGAAGTAGGAGACCGCTTTATTCAGCTCATGCGAGACTATGCCGCCCGGGCACAAGCGGTTCGCTCAGGCTTTGACATGAATCCTTCTCCTGGGAACATGCGCGACGGATTATTGACCGATGCCATGAAATCAGCCGGAGCGGCGAAAAAAGGCGGTACATCTCCGGTCACGGCAGTGCTTGACTATCCGGAATACTCGAGCGAGCCGGGACTAAATCTTCAGTGCACACCGGGCAACGATGTGGAGTGCGTCACCGCACAAGTGGGAGCCGGAGCGAGTGTGGTCCTATTCACCACTGGGCTTGGAACGCCGACGGGGAATCCCATCACGCCTGTGGTGAAGCTTTCCACGAATACCAGCCTGGCCGAGCGGATGCATGACATTATCGATATCGACACGGGTGGCATCATCTCGGGCGAGACGACGATCGAAAAGACGGGAGAAGACATCCTGGAACTGGTCGTTCAAGTTGCCAGCGGTGAGGTGCGGACCAAAGCCGAGTTGAGGGCACAGGAAGATTTTATTCCCTGGAAAAGAGGGGTCTCGCTCTGAAAAACAACCTAAGGAAAGACTTCGGGATGGACGGGAAAGTCGCCGTGGTGACGGGCGGTGGTAGCGGCATTGGGCGCGCGATCGCGCTGAAGTTCGCGGCGTATGGTGCTGCTGTCCGCGTTCTGGATGTCTGCCGGAAAGATGCAGAAATAGTTTGCCAGCAGATTCGTGATGCTGGCGGCAATGCGGCGGTCTACGAGTGTGACGTCACTAACCACGAACAGGTTAAGTCGCGGTTTGGCGACCTTTTTCTACAAGAGCAAATTCACATTCTCGTAAACAACGCGGGGATTTCGCATATCGGCACAGTCGAAAGCACCACAGAAGCTGATTTTGAACGCATCTTTCGAGTGAACGTGGAGGGATTTTATAACTGCATGCACGCTTGCATCGGCCACATGAAAGCAAACGGCGGAGGCGTAATCCTGAATATGGCGTCCATTGCTGGTTCTACGGGGATTCCGGACCGCTTCGCCTATTCCATGAGCAAAGGCGCGGTGATTGCCATGACACTTTCCGTCGCAAGAGATTATCTGAGCCACAATATCCGCTGCAATTGCATCTCGCCGGCAAGAGTGCACACCCCATTTGTCGATGGATACCTTCGCAAGAATTACCCGGGACAGGAGAAGGAAATGTTCGACAACTTGGCCAAGTCCCAACCGATTGGACGTATGGCGGAGCCGGAGGAAGTGGCAACCCTCGCTCTTTTTCTGTGTTCAGAGGAGGCCTCGTTCATTACGGGTGCGGACTATCCATTGGACGGAGGGTTCTTCAATCTGCGTGGCTAACTCGTGATCTCGAAGACAAGGGACTGCGAAGAATGAATCTGCAATTGAAAGACAAAGTTGTCCTGGTCACCGGTGGCGCGAAGGGCATTGGCGCTGCGATCGTTCGGGCTTGTGGCGGCGAGGGTGCGATTCCGGTGATCGTGGACCGGGATGCGGAAGCAGGCAAACAATTGCAGGCCGAGTTGCGCGACCAGGGTACGGCAAGCGAATTGATTTCCGTCGAGTTGTTGACGCCAGAAGGCTGTTTGCGGGCGGTGGAACAAACCGTCAAAGTCTTTGGACGTCTGGATACGCTGGTGAACAACGCTGGGTTCAATGACAAGATTGGCCTGGAGCATGGCAGTCCCGATCAATTCGTTGCCTCGCTGGGCCGCAATCTGCTGCATTACTACAACATGGCGCATTATGCTCTGCCGCACTTGAAACGCTCCCGCGGCCCCATCGTGAACATCAGTTCAAAAACCGCGCTGACGGGTCAGGGTGGGACCTCGGGCTATGCGTCATCGAAAGGCGCAATTCTGGCACTGACCCGCGAATGGGCCGCAGAATTACTGGGTTATGGCATTCGCGTGAATGCAATCGTTCCCGCCGAAGTCATGACGCCGCTCTACCGCCAGTGGCTCGATACGTTCCCAGACCCCGAAGAGAAATTGAAAACGGTCCTTACCAAGATTCCTCTGGAAAAACGAATGACTCATCCGGATGAAATCGCCGCGATGGTTATGTTTCTGATCTCGGCGAACGCCGAGCATATCACGGGACAGCATCTATTTGTTGACGGTGGTTACGTGCATCTGGATCGCGCTTTGACTTAAGGAAGGCTGAATGGGTGCATCTGCGCCAATTACCGAAAGGCGATACGTTGTGCCATTTGCCCTGGTGACAAGTTTGTTTTTCTTGTGGGCAATCGGAGTCAATTTAAATGACATCCTGATCCAGCACCTCAAGAAAGCATTCGGCCTCACAGACTTTCAGTCTTCGCTCATCCAATCGGCTTTTTTTGGTGGCTATTTTCTTGCTGCGTTGCCTGCGGGCTGGCTCATGCAGCGGTTGGGCTACAAAAGAGGCATCCTCACCGGGTTGCTGATTTGCGCCACCGGTGCATTCCTCTTTATTCCGGCCGCTTCTATCCGTGTTTATGGTTTCTTCTTATTTGCTTTGTTCCTGATGGCCTGTGGTCAGTCGTTTCTGGAAGTGGCCGCCAATCCATATGTGATCACCCTGGGCCCAGCGGAAAGCTCCGAAAGACGGCTGAACCTTGCCCAGTCTTTTAACGCAATGGGCGCCGTGATGATCGCGCTCCTCGGTTCCAGATTCATCCTCTCAGGAATCGAGCATGCTCCGGCTGAGTTGACGGCCATGACTCAGGAACAATTGCTGAAGTACAGCGTGTCGGAAGCCAACATGGTGAAGACGCCTTACCTTGTCATCACCGGGATCTTCCTGTTTGTCGCGCTGCTCATCTTTCTGACAAAATTGCCTGAAATCAAGGAGACCGGCGGCACCGAACAATCTGTAGCTTCGGATGTGAAACTGAGTGGCACATTGGCCTTTGGGCATTTGATCAAAGGAGTAGTGGCCCAGTTTTTCTATGTGGGCGCCCAGGTGGGTGTAGCGAGCTTCATCATCCGCTTTGCCGAATACACGCTGTCCGGCACTCACGAAAAGGCAGCAGCCCGCTATCTGCAGGCCCACCTCGCAGGCTTCATGATCGGGCGCTTTGCAGGTTCAGCCATCATGCAGAAAGTCCCAGCGCCCAGACTGCTCAGCTTGTTTGCCGGCGGATCGCTGGTTTGTCTGCTTGTGGTTTTGCTCGCGTCGGGCCAGGCTCCTGTCTGGGCGATTGTACTGATTGGGCTCTTCCATTCCATCATGTTTCCCACAATCTTTGCCCTGAGCCTGAAGAACCTGGGATCGTACACGAAACTGGGATCTTCCCTGCTGGTGATGTCGATTATCGGGGGCGCGATCGTCCCCGCCATCATGGGCAGGATCTCGGACGCATGGAACATTCAACGGGCTTTCGTGGTCCCGCTGATTTGTCACGGATACGTGTTTTATTTCGCTATGCGAGCCTATAGGCCCTCTGTGGTTGCGCCCGCGAGTGAGGTCCAATGAGGCGACGATACTGTCTGACCCTGGACCTGAAAGACGACCCCAAGCTGATTGCCGAATACAAACGGCATCACCAGAAAATCTGGCCGGAGATAACGAAGAGCATCAAAGACTCTGGCATTGAAGACTTGGAGATCTATTCACTCGGGACGCGCATGTTCATGATCATGGAGGTGAACGAGAGCTTCGCGTTTGAGAAAAAAGCCCAAGCCGACCAGTGTGATCCAAGAGTACAGGAGTGGGAGAAACTCATGTGGAAGTTTCAGGAGCCGTTGCCGGAAGCGGCACCGGGTGAGAAATGGTTGTTGATGGATAGAATTTTCAAGCTAGAACCCTGATTTTTACAGCCGTGACCCCTGCTGAAGGTTTGCTCAGTAGTTGTTCTCTGAGTACAAGCCAGCGGAAGCCGAGAGCACTAAAATCCTGGGCTGCATCGGCGGTTTGGGGATGGCGTCTCGTAAGCTGGTGGGCATGATAAAACCTGCATCCAGCAGGTCGTCGGCATCACTGCCCACAAGTTCGAGACCTGTTCCATCATGGTCATCAGGAACCCGGACGCCCGATTGGGAGGCGCGTTTTGGAACTGAGACGAATGCCCAGCTTGCCGAGCGCGACGGCCAATTGCCTGACGCGATCACCCGTAGCTGACACAATCTTCTTTCGGTTCTTCCAAGTATCTTTTCCCGCTTCCTTATATTATTTCCGCGACGTACGGTCCCACGGACAGTTCCAGCAACTGGATCAGCCAGTCAGGGTTTGCGAAAAATACCACCCAGATAAGGAGGAATTCCCCCCCTTATAAAACATCTGGGCTTCATCAACTTGCATTTGGAAATCAGCTCATTGCTTCAGTACGCAGGGAGACCTAGACAGGGAACAGGGCTGGTGCGTAGCATCGCAAACCACGACGCCCCAACCCCCCGCGACCCGTGGTGAACCGCGCGCAATCCTACGTCAGGCCGAGTCTCCTACGGATTTCCGCAGCTATATCTTCAGGTAACTTTTCCGCTCGGACGGTAATGGCGTCCTGTGGCTCTTCGAGTGTATCGAATTGACTGGCCCCGAGAAGCGGGTTGGCGAAATGGCCTCGCCGCGAAAGCAGTCGCTGAGAAATCAATTCCCTGCTTGCTTTCAGGTAGACGAATCTCACTTCGGGTCCGATATCCAGCTTCTCGCGGTAAGCGTGCCGTAGCGCCGAACACGCCAATACCACATCTTGCTGTTCGGAAGTCCACCGCAGCTCGGCCGTACGGATGGCCTCTAGCCACGGCTCACGGTCCGACTCATCGAGCGCGGTTCCCTGCCTGATTTTTTCAATGTTCGCGGCTGAGTGAAAATCGTCCGCGTCCACGAACCTCCATCCCAGTTGCTCGGCTAGTAATTTCCCGATCGTTGTCTTGCCTGCCCCCGCCACACCCATCACGACAACAATCAAAAGGAACTCCCACCGTCCTGCGCAACTTGATCTAAGCCGTAACTTACCACGCGCAGTCCGAGCTGGTTTCTCTTTATATCTCCACATATCTCCACGGCAGGCGCGCCGCGGCTTCGGGGAGGGGTCCTAGCTCATAAATACCTGAGAGGCGAATTCGTGCGATCCTGGGGTTGCTCTGGGATAACCGCGAAGCGCCGTGACAGGACGCTGGGAACTGAACGATGAACAGTGGGCCATGGTGGAGCCGGTGCTGCGGCCAGTTCGGCGGGCGGATAATCGCGGCCGCCCGTGGCATGATACGCGGGCGGTGCTGAACGGTGTGCTCTGGGTTCTGGGAACCGGGGCACAGTGGCGCGAGATGCCGGAGAAATATCCTCCGTACCAGACGTGCCACCGCCGGCTCCAACAGTGGGTGCGGAGCGGCAAGCTGGACGAGGCACTGAAGCAGCTGGCCCCACGAGCGGGGACAGCTAAATCTGGAAGAGGCGTTCGTCGATGCCACCTTCGCGAGCGCCAAAAAGGGGTCTTCGCCGTTGGTCCCACCCGTCGCGGCAAGGGCACGAAAATCATTGCTATCGCCGCTGATAACAGTCTTCCTCTCGCCGTATCTGTCGACAGCGCTTCGCCGGCCGAGTGCCAGCTTGTGGAATGCGTTCTGGCCGGAAGCTTCCTCGACCATCTCCCCGCCCGGCTCATCGGTGACAAGGCCTACGACTCGGACCCGCTCGACCGCAGGCTCCATGAGGAATACGGCATCGAGATGATCGCGCCCCAACCGGCGCAACCGGAGCAGTAGTCAGGATGGCCGCAAACTGCGCCGCTACTGCAGGCGCTTGAAAGTCGAGAGCCTCTTTACATGGCTGCGCAACTTCCGCCGCCTTGTCACCCGATGGGAATATCACATCGAGAATTTCCTCGGCTTCGTCCACCTTGCCTGCCTCCACATGCTGCTCAGGCATTTATGAGGCCAGTTCCAGAACCCTGGGAGTACATTTCGTCCCGACATCGAAAATCACTCTCACTCCCGGCGGAACTGCCTCCGTCCACAATTCGTATCTTTATCTATGAAAAAGCAACTTGCTCTCGGCGCCGTTGGTGCGATCCTCATTGCTCTTGCAGCATTCTTTCTTGGCTTGAGGTTGAATTTTCATCCGGAGAACCAGAAGCCAGGCAAATTCCCGGAGCAGTTGGTCTACGTTCGCTCCGCAGACGATGTTGTCGGCGGCGGTGTCCTCTTTGCTTCCACGAGCTCGCCATCGAAGCCTCTGGCGATCATCTGGGTGCACGGTTGGGGAGCGAATTTCTATACCCCGAGCTACGTTGGAATCGGGCGGGAGCTGGCGGAGCGAGGGTTTCCAACCATCTCGGTCAATACGCGCATGCACGACATAGGGAACGTTGAGAAATACACACTCCTCGGGAAGCGAGTGCGGGGCGGCGGGTACTGGGGCATCACCAGCGAGGACGCGCGAGATATCGCCGCTTGGATTGATTACGCTCAGCAGTTGGGATACAGCCGGGTCGTCCTGGTGGGCCACAGCGCCGGCTGGGCCAGTGTCGCCCGTTATCAGGCCGATTCGCAGGACCGCCGCGTCGCCGGATTAGTCTTTGGTTCCCCGGGCGTAGGATACTCGCCCCAACCAGACGACCCGCAACTGCTTGCCCAAGCGAAGAAGCTCGTGGACGAAGGCGCCGGTGAGGACCTGATCCGGCTGCCCCACCGTTCTACGCCTTCGTTTGTCAGTGCTGCGACAGGGCTTGACATCGCCAACACACCGCGTCAGTACAAGGACTTCTTTGGAACCCAGACTCCGGATGCTGCCATCACCAGAGTCACGTGTCCGGTACTGGCTTTCTTCGGATCGAAGGATGACATCGGAGGCGAAAAGGACCTCGCACTGCTTACATCTTCGGTTCGGCGGCTGGCCCATGGTCCAGCCAGGGTAGATACCGCCATGATCGCAAATGGTAACCACGAGTACGTGGGAGAAGAGGCACAGGTTGCCCAAGTAATCACGCGGTGGATTGAAACAGAAGTGGAGGGCCACTGAGTTGCTGCCCACGCCCTCACGACCGTCGTTTAGAACGCCGACGCAGGAAGAGGACTCCGATGACAAGCACAATCAGGGCTCCTAGAACTTGTCTCATGAACCCCTCTGAGCCCGGTGAGGCCGCGCATGGAACCGACCCCATGAGCGGGGCTCATGCTGTCTATGGGAGCCGCTGATCTATTTATGAGACCAGTTGTAGACCCCAATCATGAAGACAGTCTCTGCGGCTTGAAGATCATTCCCTGACTGCTTCTGCTGTTCATGATTACGAGTAGAGGTTCTGTGAATTGGAGGTGCCGAACGCAGCCCTGTTCTTCAACCGCGGGTTGCGCAGTCAGCCACTTCCAATCCACCGAACCCTCCCCTGCATCTGGGTTCGCCGTGAAGTAGCCGATGCGAAATGCCGTCAGGTTTTGGAAAAAATGACTCCCTTGCGAAGGAGTGACGCGAAAGTCGCGGAATCCCGCTTCCACAATCACTCGAGCTCCTGAGATTTCGTCCCACTCCACCGGAATTCCCAGCCACGGGTCGTTCGATCCCCACCTCCCTACTCCAATCAACAAGTAAGGACGGTTCTGTTGGTTCAGCGTGCCGTTGAAATGTGCCACTGCTTTGGCCACCTCCTGACTGCGACCGCGCTCAAAGCGGTGGGAGTCCACAACTACGAGGTCGTGCAGGTTCTCGAGTCTTCCATTGCCCAGGACCTTCGTGCTCCGGCAAATCAGCATCTCTGGGTCGACGTTCTCGATCGCTAATTCTTCGCGGTCGTGCGAGAGCGTGAGTGGCCGGATCTGCAGAAATCCAAATTCCGCTGCTTCTTGTCCCGTACGCGGCAGGCGAACGGCAAATTCAATCTCTACGGGATGACCTAAAGCGTCCTCACCGGACTTCACCAGAAGCTCCAGAATCGCAGCCAGCGGAAACACTCCGTGCTTGAGCATGGGCGCAAAGCTCACAATGCGCGTCCCCGTGCGGCTGAGGCCGTCATAGACAGCGTGGTTATCGGCCGAATACGTGGAGCCGACGGATTGCAACGTGCCATCCTCTTCGGCCATCTCGAGCCCGAATCGCACTTCGCGCAGCTCGCTGGATCCGCCGTGCTGGCCGCCATGGACTGCCAGCGCCCAAAACTCCGACTGGGAGTTGGCTAGAATGTCCTCCACCGACGAGAATTGCACGAGATTTTTCGGATAGCGTGGACAAAACATCAAGCACTTTCCTCCGTCCACCACCGTCCGCCCCAGCCCCAACGCAACCGCCGCAATTCCATCTGCAAAAGTCATTGGTGGCACGGGATAGAAATTGTGGGACCGCACGACTCCCGAGAAATCCGGGTAAAACCGTTGCCCATGCATCGACCCCACAACCTGCTGCAGGATGACTGCCATTTTCTCTTCTTCCAGGCGAAATGGCGTGGCTCGTACATAGGCCTTCGCATGCGTGCTGAATGTCGAAGCGTAGATGCGCTTAATGGCCTCGCTGAGTTGCTCTAAGCGCAGTCGATCATCCTGTTGCCAGTTGCCCAACATAAAGGTCTCGTATACGCCAGTGAAGGGTTGATATTGTGAGTCCTCCAGCAGGCTCGAGGAACGCACGGCCAGCGGATAGTGCACCTCGGCAAGAAATGCCTTCAGGTCAGCCTCGAGCGACGCCGGCAACGCGGCGGACAGGAACCGCTGCTGAAGCTCACATTCATCATCACAATGCAAGGCGAAATCCTGGAGGTTGTTTTCGCCGAGAAATTGATCGAACACATCTGTAGCCAAAACCACTGCCGGCGGTACTGCAACCCGAACTCCCGGAAAACGGCGCGTGATGCGGAGCGTCCGCAAGAGATGGCGCACGAATGCCAAGCCGCGCGCCTTGCCGCCGAGCGACCCGGAGCCGATTCTCAGGAAGCCTGATTCCGAAGGCTTGAACGTATCGGCCTTGAAGTCCCCGATCAGTACGTCACTTTGCTCCCGCCGGTATTCATTGATGGATTCAATCAAATTCTGTCGTAAGTGCTCGATGGTTCGGAAGTCGCTGACCTTGCGAGGGCGTAGCTTGGCGGCCAGCGCAAACTCGGTCCGCGCCATGAGCCAGTGGGAGAAGTGGTTGCGCTGTGCATGGAAGGCGATACTCTCCGCCGGGACGCTCTGCAGCTGTTCTTCAAGCGTATTCAGGTCGCTCGCCCGCCCCACTTCGGTTTGGTCTGGCATGCGAAACACAAAGTCGCCGAAGCCCAGTTGCTCGGTGAGGATCCGCCGCAAATCGCGAAGCAGCGTTGGCGAACGCTTGCGCAGAAAGGAGTATCCCTCAGCATGCGCTCGCGGTCGGAATTCAGTGCGGCTGGTTTGTAAAACCACAGGCACGTCCGGTACCAGGCTCTTCACGGTGCGCGCCAGCTCAAAACCGGCCTCGGGACTGAGTCTGCCATCCCATGGGAACTCTACGTCCGAGACAACGCCGAACAGGTAATCACGATATTGCTGGACTAGCTCCGAAGCGTCTTCATAATTCGAGCTGAGCAGAATCTTGGGGCGGGCTTGCATTCGCACCAGCTTGTGGGCAATGTTGACGCCCTCCTGGATCACCCGTCGCGATTGCTTGATGAGTTCGGTGTAAATCACCGGCAGAAACGCGGAATAATAGCGGATATTGTCTTCCACAACCAGCAAGACCGGCACACCCATGGCTTGCGTGTCATGCAAGACATTGCGCTTGTCTTCGATGTATTTGACGATCGCGATCAGGATGCGGGCATTCCCCTGCCACAAGAAAATCCGTTCGATATGAGTGATTGGATTGCGTGCGATGAAATTTTTTACTTCCCGGTAATCGTAGGCCAGCACTACTACAGGGACATCCAAACCCGCGCTTCTGACCTCGGCAGCCAGCTGGGCGGCGTTCATATTACCGACCGCGAAATTGGTGACAATCAAATTGAACTGCGGTTGCGATCGCGCCAGGGCTAGCGCTTCAGCGCAACTCGAAACATGTGTAATTCCAGGAATCTGCTGCGGACTCAGTTCGAGCGATTCGTCGATCAACAACTCGTTGAGCCGTCCATCTTCCCGCAGAATGAAAGAGTCGTATAGGCTCGACACCAGAAGGATGTTATGCACTTTGAAGGGCATCAGGTTTTCGAAGCCTTCAAAGCGTTCTTCGGCGTCGAGAATCCGCTCGGCCATCTGCGGCAAATTCATGTGTTAATCTCCGGCCTTAATTTCCGAGATTGCAAAAAACGATACGGGATGGATTTCGTCCACCCCGTAGCTCACATCGCTGATCAAACTCCTGAACCGAGGCCTAGACGAGTCCCTGATCCAACATCGCGTCCGCCACCTTGAGGAAGCCGCCAATGTTGGCCCCGTTCACCAGATTGCCCGGCGTACCGTATTCCGCCGCCGTTTCGTAGCAGGTCTTGTGGATGGCGATCATGATCTTGTGGAGACGGTCATCCACTTCCTCGCGAGTCCAAGTCAGCCGGGCACTGTTCTGCGCCATTTCGAGGCCCGATGTAGCCACGCCTCCGGCGTTAGCCGCCTTGGCTGGCCCGTACAGGACCTTGGCTTCCAGGAACATCTTGGTCGCTTCGAGCGTGCTTGGCATATTCGCCCCCTCAGCCACCAGCTTGCAGCCATGGTTAATAAGGTTCGCCGCATCCATTGTGGTGATCTCATTCTGCGTAGCGCTCGGAAACGCGCAATCGCCCTTGATGTTCCACAGCGGATTGTGGTCCAGTTTGATGTCCGTAGGCATGAAGACTGCCTTCTTGAACTTGTCCGCGTAATCACGGATGCGCCCGCGCCGTACATTCTTCAACTCCATGACCCAAGCCAGTTTTTCCCGGTCGATGCCGTCTGGGTCGTAGACGACACCGTTTGAATCCGACACTGTGACCGGCTTCGCTCCTAAATCCAGTAATTTTTCGATCGTGTATTGCGATACGTTACCGCTGCCCGAAACCAAGCAGATTTTGCCCTCCAGCGAGTCCTGTCTGCTCTTGAGCATCTCTGCGGCGAAATAGACACAGCCGTAGCCGGTCGCTTCCGGACGAATTAGAGAACCGCCCCAGCTCAAGCCTTTTCCCGTCAGGACTCCAGTGAACTCATTGCGGAGACGCTTATATTGGCCAAACATAAAACCGATCTCTCGGCCACCCACTCCGATGTCACCAGCCGGAACGTCAGTGTCTGGTCCAATGTGACGCTGGAGTTCGGTCATGAAGCTCTGGCAGAAACGCATCACTTCGTTGTCACTCTTCCCCTTGGGATCAAAATCCGACCCCCCTTTTCCACCGCCCATGGGCAGCGTGGTAAGCGAGTTCTTGAATACCTGTTCGAATGCCAGGAACTTCAAGATGCCCAGATTTACGGAAGCATGGAAGCGCAGGCCGCCCTTGTACGGACCAATGGCGCTGTTCATCTCGATGCGAAAACCGCGATTCACCTGAATATTTCCCTGATCATCAAACCAAGGCACGCGGAACATAATCACACGCTCCGGTTCCACAATCCGCTCCAGCAAACGGGCCGATTGATATTCCGGATGCTTCGCCAGCACCAACCTCAGTGATTCGAACACTTCCTGAACGGCCTGATGGAATTCCGGCTCCGCGGGATTCTTCGCTTTCACACCGATCATTACTTCTTCCATGTATTCCCGAGGAGCGTTAATTCCGGACGGCGTCATAATGCCAGAACTCATATTCCTACCCTCCATCGCTACAAACCTTCCAATTCTAATTCTAGTTTCTCTGTCTGGCTCGCGGTGTTACAGATTTATCGGAATTCAATATCAGCCGCCACCGTGTGTGGCAGAGCCCGGTGGTGGTATACACCCAGGAGCGGTGAGATTCAAGATGTTTGGGGATTAAGAACCTGGACCAGTTGGACTGGACCAACCTGACGTTCAGGGAATCCGTGAGTGGAGGAAAGGTGAGCGGGAGACGGGGTTCGAACCCAAAGCTCACCAGGCGCGGGACGCCAGAAGTTGCCTGCGCCGCAGGTGTCATTACCTGAGCGGTGGAGCTGTTGTCCGGCGGAACCGCGGCCGCCACTGAGTTCGTAATCAGAGACAAGACCAGGACTGTCCCACAGCGCGCCGCCGTTATCTCGACCGGCTGCACGCAGTGCCTCGGGAGGCCGCCGCGCAGGCGGCCTTTCGTCAGGGCGCCGGTGCTCATGCGGGTGCTGCTGGTGGTGCCGGTGGGGGTGAACGATGATCATCATGATGATGATCGCGATGACCGATAGATTCCCCTGGCCGTGCTGATCGCCGCCGTCATCAGCAGTAACATTTGAATTGTTATTGTATATTTCAATAGCTCATAGCCTGTTGTTCCATGCTCGTAAGTAGGCTATAGCCTATCAGTCTGGCGACGTGGGCAGATACACCGCATCATTGCGGTAGCCAGCGAGCGCTCCAGCGGGAATGAGACCCGCGGCCACGCAGGGCTTGAACAATTCGCGCCCACCTACGAGAATCTTCTGCAAGAGCTGGCCAAAACGAAGCCGTTCAAACAGGTATTCCCGCGACGGTGATCGCAACCCGAATGATATTCCTGGCCTGTTTCATTACGAGATGCAGGTCAGCGGATGGCACCAAGGCCATGAAAAGCAGTGGAAGGCACGCAAGCAAAGCGCAACGTTTTGCGGAACGTCCGACGTGGAGACTCGAACCCCAGACCTCTAACGTGTCCATTGTGAGGTCAATAACCTAGAACCCTTTGTCCGCATTGTTTTTCCGCACTTCGCTATATGCAACAACGCCTTAACGGGTTTGGTGACGAATTGGTGACGAGTTTTTCTGCTTGTGCGAAGCGAAATGGTTTCGACACACAACCGCGAATGCTGAAGCTTCAAGTCCGAGCGGCCTTTCGCGCGGCCTCCATCACGGTTTTCTTCATCCGGTTTTCGCCTGCCCAATACAAGCTGATCTCGTGGCCATCGGGATCATTGAGATAGGCGTGCCGCCAGCCCCAAGGCATCATGCGTGGCAGTTGGGTGATGTAGAACCCTCGTTTCTGGAGCTTCCGGCAGAAGTTGTCGAGATCGCGGACTTCGAAGTACAGGCGCAAACCTTCGCTCGAAACAGAAACCGCCGGACCGGCCTGATGCAGCGCGATGGTTCCATCGCCACCTGGCGCGCGCAGGCGCGCATACACCTGCGTACCTTCATAGCGGAAGTCTTCAATGAGTTTGAATCCAAGCAAATCACGGTAGAAACGAAGTCCGCGATCCACGTCTTTAACGTAGATCATGGCGTGGTTGAAGGTAAGCTTTCCTTCAGTATCCATGGGGACGGAAACCTTGTTCCGTCGCGGTCTGGTTTGCCTGGCAGACGACCTCTTCGCGGCGCGCGGATTCTGAGTCTTTTTCGCGGAGGCTTTCCTTGCTGTTGGTTTCTTCATCGAGTCGTCAGCTGATATCGCTTAGGTTGGGCAACGCAAGTATCGGCGGGGGTACAGCAACTGTCAAGTCTGTGAGCCATCGAGGAGTCTGTGAACCATCAAGGTAGTTATCAGTCTTGAAGCCTTCATGCTCGTCAGATTACGCTTGAATGATTTCAGTTGCGTGGGTCTATGCTTTTTTGTCCTGTACTGGGCAAATCCACGCCAGATTTGTATTGCCAGCCTAGCAGCCCGTGGTGAAGGTCGCGAAAGCGACGGCCAATACTACGCCGAACGCTAGCGCTTGATCGTCGTGCCAGCCACGCCTCCGATGGTGCCGAGCACCGCTCCGGGGAGAATCATCATTATGGGTAACTCGAACACTTCAGGGAGGCCGCCACTGGCGCGGATTGCCGCCATCGTATCCGCGTCGTGCCGGATCGCCAGAAGGCCCGCGGCGCCGATAGCGCTGATAACAGCGCCGATGGCAGTCGCTGCAACACCGGTGAGCGTGCCCGCGAAGAGCGAACCAGAGCGCAAGGATGCCCAAAGCCCCGCTGCCACCAGGATCCCGGCGCCAAGGAACGTCGACACGGTCGATCGAGCGTGGAAATCCACCGGCGGCGCAAGCCAATCGAGGGCCGTTCGGGTGACGAACGCCGCACCGAAGAGAACTGCCCATACGCGGGCGCTGCGCGATACGAATCCGAGCACCTGCATCACGTACCATGCGTCCGCTCCTCGCTGTCCGCGGACTGGATGAATACTGTCTCGGTATTCTTCAAGAAGATCTCCCGACACGCTGTCGAAATCGGCAGGTTTGAGGAACACTCGCAGCAACGCTTCAGCCCAACTGGGAGGTGTCGCAGTCATACGCATCCTTTCAGTGGCCACTTGAGGCCTTGCCACGAACTGTCGATGGCGGCTCGCGCGTCGTTGAGTGCGCGCACACCCTTGGGCTGCAGATGGTAGAAACGTCGCGCCCGGCCGCCACGCACCGGCGTACCGGGTCCGAGTCGAGACGAAACGACTCTCTTCCTCTCGAGTCGTTCCAGGGTTGCGTGAACAGCGCCAGCCGCGCCGTCGCGCTCCAGTCGTGTCTGCACCTCTTTCAGAATCGCACGACCGTACGCGTTTTCCCCGAGCCTAACGACCGCGAGCAGGAAGTCGCGGGTGTGATCCAAAGTCATCAAAATCATAATCACACCTCGCAAGACATCCACCGAATCGAGGCGAACCCGCACCAGCGGGATTGCCCTGCCCTCCTCCACGGCAGCATTGTTGGCGTTGGTGATGGCCAGCATCGTTGTAGCTTCCATCGCTCTAGCTCCCCGAGTTAACTGCGTGCCCTGCTTGGCAAATGGAACTCGCACTCCTGGAAAAGATTCCGGAGTTGTAGGAAAACCATTGGGCGGGGTCCCGCGCCTACTTGCTTTCGCTCGTAGCCAAGTACGTTCCCAGTCCGATCATCATGGCCCCACTCACTGTTCTCTGCCTGCGGCGGAATATTGCCGAGGATCGAATCTTCATCCCCAACGGCCAGGCGAGTAGGATCACGATCAGATCCGCGGAGGTATTCAGAGCCACCGAAACAGTCCCCAGCAGGATGAACTGCAGGAACACATTTCCGGTCTCTCGGTTGACGAACTGCGGGATGAAGGAGAGAAAGAACAACGCGGTCTTGGGATTGAGCACTTCCGTCGCCACGCCCTGCCAGAGCGGATTTCGAGCTGCAGCGCCGGTCGCCGCCGGGACATCGTCTGTGGAGAATCTCTCTTGCCTTCGCGCATCAAGGATCATTCTCACACCTAAGAAGCAGAGGTAAGCCGCACCCACATACTTCACGGTTGAGAACGCCAGAGCAGATCGGTTCAGGATGACGGAAACTCCGAGGGCCGCTGCAAAAACGTGTACCATGCCCCCAAGAAACGTGCCCAGCGCGGAGAGCACTCCTTCACGTTTCCCTCCGGCTAGACTTCTGGCCAGCACGTAAAGCATTCCCGCTCCCGGGGCCACGGCAAGCAATACCGCTGCCGTCAGAAATAACAACAGTCGCGCGGAATCGAACATGATGAAAAGATTGTACGACAGGAGGTTATAGCCGGCGCCAGGTTGCTGCTCCAGCGACGTCATCTCCGTCGGCGAGGTATTCATGTAGTCGCATACCGAAAAAATCGGGGATCCGGCGTGATGCGGCAAAAGCCGTGGCTCTCCTAGAATCGCATCGCACGGGTTACTGGCTCCGTCGTATCCGGGGTCACGTAACTGCACCTGCATTTCAGAAGTTCGCTTTCAGCCGCCCTGAGCACCAACGCACACCCGCTCCTCGCCAGCCGGGGAAAACCAATTATCGAAGACGAACCGGTGGGCGGTCAGGACCGGTTCTTCATTTCTTAGTAAGTGAGAGTCAATTCTTGGTTCGTTTTTCCACAGGATCTTGGACAGTTACGGACATTAACCCTTCGGCGCAGGGAAAGCATTCGGGAAATTGTGGAGCGGGAGACGGGGATCGAACCCGCAACCACCGGCTTGGGAAGCCGATGCTCTACCATTGAGCTACTCCCGCTCTGCTGGCAGAGTATATCGCAAAGTCCCCTAACACCTCCCCAATCTGTTCCGACAAAAGGGTGCGCGGTTGCCGAACAGGGATCGTAGATCCTGAGCCCTTTATTGACAGTGAATCGGACTTTTCCCGTTCATCAAACAATGTCATACGCTCGCGAATTGCTCCTTGATAACAACCGCCCTGCATGGCACCCGGTGAAAAACGTCCCCGAAACAAAGTACAAACTCGCGTCAATTGCTTACTGCGCGAATGCTTTAGCCGAGAGTTGCCGCTCTCGTTCCAATAGCAAACTACTCGCCCGCTGACGAGCTCTCGCGATCTGCTCCGGTTTCAAGACCGTTTCCAGGATTGCAGCGCGACGACGCACGGGGTCATTTTCGCCAAATACGTCGTTCAGATTACGAAGCAGCAAGGTCGATACGCTATAAGGCATGGCCTGTCTCCTTTCGCCGTCGTGTGCGGAGCAATTCACAAAGGGTCTTGCCAAGCCGAAGAGTCCGAGAAAAATCGCGGCGAGTACAACGGGTATCGTTTGCATTTTATCTCCGCTCCAAGCTGCCTACTGTAAAGCTACAGTCGCCGAGATCCACTCGATTTGCGGCATTTCCTTAGGGAGTCTAATGCAGAATCAGGCAGTGCGTGCGTTGGCAGGGTTCATGAAAGATTCCGCTGGGCAGATGACGGACTACTCTTCCCTGGTCGGATTGAGCAAGAGCTGCCGACCAACCGCTAACTAGATCCTTGATGATTGGCTTGTCGAAATGTCGGCCTCCTGCACGTCATGCGTTCAGGGATATGCAAAACAGGGTTCGAAAGGAAAAAATCATGCAATTCGCGTTGCTGATCTACGAATCGCGCGAAGCTTTCGCGTCACGCAAAGGCGAAGGGAGTAATTCCTATACCGGCGCCTGGCGCGCCTACCACAAGGCTCTGGTCGAGTCGGGCGTCTTTGTCGGGGGCGATCCGCTGGAACTGCCGGAAACGGGAACCACCATAAGAATTAAGGAAGGAAAGCGGGGCGTACAGGATGGTCCCTATGCTGACACCAAAGAGCAGCTGGGAGGATTCACCATCTTGGAGCTTCCGTCGGTGGATGCAGCCCTCGAGTGGGCAGCACGCTGTCCGGCCGCCTCGTACGGTGCGGTCGAGGTGCGTCCGCTCGCGCCTGAAACCAAGCGCAGGATCGTGGAATGAGTGGAAGTAAGGATGAGAAGGCTCATCGGGCAGTCGAGCGAGTGGCACGCGAGTCATACGGTCGGCTGGTGGCCTATCTGTCCGTCCATACCCGGGACTTGGCAGGTGCCGAAGATGCGCTGAGTGAGGCATTGCTCAAGGCGCTGACTGCCTGGCCGCGAGAGGGCGTGCCTCAAAATCCTGAGGCTTGGTTGCTCACGACGGCGCGCCACTCGCTGATCGATTTGTTTCGTCATCAACGAGTAGTGTCCGACAAAGAACCTGACTTCTTGCTTTTAACCCGAGACTCAGTGGAGACCTCTTTGGAAACGAACTATCCAGACGAACGCCTCAAATTACTTTTCGTCTGCGCACATCCTGCGATTGATCCCGCTATGCACACACCGCTGATGCTGCAAACCGTGCTCGGCCTCAATGCAGAGCGCATCGCCGGCAGTTTCCTCGTGTCACCGAAAACCATGGGACAGCGTTTGAGTCGCGCCAAGACGAAGATTCGGGATGGCGGTATCCGGTTCGAAGTGCCGGAACAGAACCAACTGCCACAGAGGCTGGATGCGGTCCTTGAAGCGATTTACGCCGCCTTTGGCATTGGGTGGGACGACATGGCGGGCGCCGAGCAGCCCGGCCGCGGTCTAGCAGAAGAAGCCATCTGGCTGGCGCGAGTGCTTCTTCAGCTCATGCCCGGCGAAGCAGAGGTTCGGGGCCTGCTGGCGCTCATGCTCCACTGTGAAGCGCGACGCGCCGCCCGGCGTGATCGTCATGGCCGTTACGTTCCCCTCTCCGAGCAGGACCCGAAACTGTGGTCACTAACACTAGTAGAAGAGGCGGAGCGCCATCTCGCAGAGGCGGCCAAATATGGACGTCTAGGGCGCTTTCAACTGGAAGCTGCAATTCAGTCAGTACATGCCGAGCGGGCACGCAGTGGCAGGATTGAATGGACCGCGATCACGCGATTCTACGAACAGCTGAACCATATTTCGCCCACAATCGGCGGCCGGACTGGATACGCCGCCGCCATCGCGGAGGCGAGCGGAGCGGAACGTGGATTAGCAGTTCTGGATGCAATCGATCAGGACGCAGTCCCTGATTATCAGCCTTACTGGGCGGTTCGCGCGCACCTGCTACAACGCTTGGGAAGATCTCCTGAAGCATCAGATGCTTACGACCGGGCGATCGGACTGGCTGAAGATCCTGCAATAAGGGAGTTCCTGCTTCAAAGACGGGGCTGATTTTTTCTCTTGGTCCTGTAGAAATTCCTCCAACTCACCCGTCATCCATATAGAAGCGGCTTAACCATCAAAGCTAAGCCGCCTGAGAGGTGACCGATGTGCCCATTCTGTGTTTCAACCCTGGGATTTGTCGTGGCCGGTTCAGTCTCCACGGGAGGACTGGCGGCGTTGGCCGTGAAGCTTTCCCGAAAGAAGAACAATATGAGCGAAGTCACTAGAGATCAAAATGAAAGGAGCGTTTCCGATGTCAACCCGCAATGAGGTGGCAACCAGCAAAGAGAGAAACAAGGAGCACCCGAAAGGGCACCTCGCGATGAAGACACCCTCGATCGTGTCGCAGCAGGAGTGGGAGGCTGCGCAACGGCAGATGCTCGCGAAGGAGAAGGCCTTCACCCGCTCCCGTGATGCGCTGGCCGCCGAACGCCGGCGGATGCCGTGGATGGCGGTGGAGAAGAAGTACGAGTTCGACGGGCCCAACGGTAAGGTTACCCTACTCGATCTGTTCGAAGGGCGCCGCCAGTTGATCGTCTATCGCGCCTTCTTCGAGCCCGGGGTGTTCGGCTGGCCCGAGCACGCCTGCCGCGGCTGCTCCCTGGGCGCCGATCAGGTCTCCCACCTCGCGCATCTGAACGCTCGCGATACCACCCTCGCCTACGCCTCACGCGCGTCGCAGGCGGACATCGCGCGCTTGAAGGAGCGGATGGGCTGGGAGATGCCCTGGTACACCATCACGGACAGTTTCGATAAGGACTTCGGCGTCGATGAATGGCACGGCCACAATGTGTTCTTCCGCGACGGCGAGCGAGTGTTCCGCACATACTTCATTAATAACCGCGGCGACGAGGCGATGGGGACTATCTGGAGTTACCTCGACATCACGCCGCTCGGCCGTCAGGAGACGTGGGAGGACTCGCCAGAGGGTTATCCCCAGACCCCGCCGTACAAGTGGTGGAACTGGCACGACAACTACGACGCGGAGGCCTCGCCTGACCTGAAGTGGGTCGAGGTGTCTGAGGCTGGAGAAGCCGCCTTCCGAAAGCGCGACGCTGAGGCGAAAGCGAGCTGAAGAATGGCGACCACTTCGTCGCCGTTTGAGAACCGTTCAATATTTGGGCGGTGGAGTGTTACTCCTGGAGTCCGTCCCATGACCAGTGTGGGATGCTGAGGCCGTCGGGCACATCATCAGCGGACTGGTGGTAGCGGGACATCGTTGTCGTGGTCGCCCAGGCGAAATAGTCGTGCAGCACTTGTCGCAAACTATCGTCGTTGGCTAGTCCGACATCGGCCAGAGCCCGGTCGAAGCAGGCAATTGCACGGCGATTCATTTCATCGTGCTCCCCGTTTCCGCTGTGCATCTTGACGACCGTGGTTTCGTCACCATAGGAATCGGAATACGTAGTCGGGCCACCGAGTGCCTCGGCCCAATAAGCGGCGAGTCGCTCGACATGCTGGGGGTGGAAGCCATGGCTGAACGCATGGGCCACGACGTCGTCGGCCATCACCCGCTTATGCCAGGCGTAAGCAAGACGCCACAGTCCTTCGTTGCCACCCGCTGCCTCGAAGACAGTTTGCATGTACCCATGATGACAATCCTTTCGCGCCTAAGCAAGACACTGACGCCGGCGGGTTCACGGGGCCGCGACATCCGATGGGGCACTAAGTGTGGCTCCTTTGTCACCCACCGTTTAGAGATGGACGTTTCCGGATTCCGATCGGATCACGAGCTACTCGGAAGTCTGCCACTGCACTAGCCAGAAAAAATCACCTGTGATCGTCACCTGTGGTGTTTCCGTTTTACAGGGCTTATGACGTACTAAGGCAGTCCTCGGCGGCTTGTAAAGCGTTGTAAGTACTCAAAACCACGGTTCTGAAAAGGCTTGGAGTCAGCCCTCAGGGGATGTAATTATTGCCAGCGATTTCAGCAACTTACAAAAAGCGCTCGAATTTCTCACCTGTGATCTTCACCTGTGGTGTTGTCCATTTCCACGGGACTAAGGCGGTCCCCGGCAGCTTAAACGTTTCGAGTTCTCAAAAGTGAAGGCGGTTCAACTCCGCCCCTTGGCCACATATTCCTATAAATTGAAATGGTTCACATGAGGCATCAAGGTGCGCAAACGGCGGATCCACGTGTCGATCACAAGATATCCCAGCCTCACGCGAGTCGTGACCGCCATGCCGGCCACTCTGTGGCCATGTTTCGTGACAAATTTTGGTTGAGCTTCGCTCTTACAATTCCAGTCGTCTTCTGGTCGGTCGACGTCCAACATTGGCTAGGTTACACAGCGCCGTCCTTTCCGGGCTCGAAATTTATCCCACCGGTTCTCGGAGCTGTTGTCTTCTTTTACGGCGGCCTCGTTTTCATCCGTGGGGCATGGAACGAGCTTGCCGACCACAAGCCCGGCATGATGACTCTCATCAGTCTGGCTATTACAGTCGCCTTTGGTACATCGCTCGCTGCGACATTCGGCGTCTTCGAGATCGATGTCTGGTGGGAACTCTCATCTCTCATTACGATTATGGTTTTGGGCCATTGGCTGGAAATGCGCGCAATTTCCCAGGCTCGTGGCGCACTGAACGCGTTAGCAGCGCTGCTCCCCGACACTGCCGAACGTGTAAGCGGTGCGGAAATTAAAACCGTTCCGCTCTCCGAGTTGCGCGTGGGCGACATAGTGCTTGTCCGGCCCGGAACCCGCGTCCCGGCAGATGGCGTGGTCGTCGAGGGCGCCGCCGATGTGGACGAGTCGATGATTACCGGCGAATCCCGGCCAGTCTCGAAGGGACCGGGTGCGACCGTCATCGCCGGAACGGTCGTTAGTGGCGGAAGCCTTCGAGTGCGCATTACGGCACTTGGGGAGGAGACCGCGCTGTCCGCGATAATGCGGCTCGTTGCCGCAGCGCAGGCTTCTGGTTCTCGCACCCAAGCTCTCGCTGACCGTGCGGCCGCAATCCTTTTCTATGTTGCAGTCGCGTCTGGGGCGCTTACCTTCGCCTACTGGTGGTTCTCGGGAGACAACGAACACGCTCTGATCAGGTCGACAACCGTCCTTATTATTGCTTGCCCGCACGCGCTGGGACTTGCGATTCCACTGGTAATTGCAATTTCGACATCGCTTGGGGCTCAGAATGGTCTCCTCGTCAAGGATAGACTCGCACTCGAACGTGCCCGCAATCTGGACACGGCGATCTTCGACAAGACCGGGACGCTTACACGCGGCTCCCCCGCACTATCGGGAGTCGTCGCTGTGCTCGGCAGCAACGAGAGCGATCTGCTTGCCTATGCGGCTGCCGTCGAAGCCAACTCCGAACACCCGCTTGCTAAAGCAGTTATGGCCGAGGCCAAGCACCGAAATCTGCCCATGTTGCAAGCCACCGGCTTTGAAGCATTGCCTGGTCGAGGGGCACAGGCAGTCGTGAATGGCAAAAGGGTTGCAATCGGCGGGCCTCGTTTGTTGAGTGAGGCCACGATAACAGTGCCGCCCGAAGTTAAAGAGTCGACCGGCGCGTCGGCATCCGAGGGAAAGACGGTTCTATATGTTGTCGTCGAAGGGAGACTGTTCGGCGCCTTAGCCGTCGAAGATGAGATTCGGCCCGAGTCCAATGAAGCCGTCGCAGAACTTCATCGGCTTGGCATTCGGGTCGCAATGATCACCGGGGACTCCAGGGCGGTTGCCGATTCGGTGGCCCGACGCATCGGCATAGATGAGGTCGCGGCCGAGGTTGTCCCTGCCGACAAGGCGTCGGCAGTAAAGCGCTTTCAGATGGGAGGCAAGAGGGTCGCAATGGTTGGCGATGGCGTGAACGATGCACCGGCGCTGGCAACTGCGGACGTCGGAATCGCAATTGGCGCGGGCACGGATGTGGCGATTGAGTCAGCTGGAATCGTGCTCGTACGTAGCGATCCGCGCGACGTTGTGGGAGCGATCAAGCTATCTCGGGCCACATATCGAAAGATGATTCAAAATCTCGTTTGGGCGACCGCCTATAACCTTATCGCCATACCTGTCGCAGGAGGGCTTCTCGTCCGCTGGGGACTCGATCTCCCCATGAGCGTTGGCGCGATCGCAATGAGCCTCTCCACCATTATCGTGGCTGCGAATGCACAGTTATTGCGCCGAGTGAAGCTGCGGCCTGTGGCGTTATGAGAGAGTGTTTTCTGTGGACAAAGAAATTTGTCGGCGATTCAACGGACTCCTGTGCCGTCGGGCCTCGTGATTGCGAGCATTGTGAGGATGAGTACGTACACCTGTGACTTCCATCACAGCGAGTCGGTGTGCTACTCGGTATGATCATTTCAGCAGCATGACTCCATATTCCAAACTCGTAGCAGCGGGACTTGCGATTGCGCTACCTTTGTTACCAGCTGCGGCGCTTGCTTCCTGCTCGCAACATATGTCTGGAATGGGGAGAAGCAGCAGTGAATTAAGTGCAAGGGTCGCCTCCTGGCAGTTACGCGCTGGGAAGGCGACCTGCATTGAAAGCGATCTTTTTGGCGTAGTGCGGTAAAATCACAATGTTGAGCAAAGCTTCAAAAATCATCGCTGCAACGCTGATGCTACTGCTTTGGGGGCAGCCACTTGTAGCCTGCGTGACGGCTGGACAAGAGATGACTGAGGACGAGCACAACTGCTGCTTGAAGATGGCGAGCATGTGTGAAACCTCCGCCATGCCAGCTTCGCACTCGTGCTGTAAGCATGCCTTGTCGCCGCAGGTGGTTGCTGTCTCTAAAGCGCGCAACGGTGATCTTGCCGCTCCTCCTGCTGTTTTACTTTTCGAACGGGGTGCGCCCCTTCCAACACCGCTGTTTCGAAGCAGCATGCGCACCTCGGAGTCCCCGCCCGAGAGTCCTCCAAAAATAAGCACTGTCCTAAGAATCTGATCCTCTCTTCGTCGCAATAGAACTGCGAGGGCATCGTGGTGTGTCTTCGCGTGACCTCATCCTCAGAAACGTGTGCGAGGAGAAATGACGAAGATCAGAAATCTATGTGTATTTGTCTTTCTGGCGGGTGCCGCTTTTGCGCAGAGCACTGCCACCAGCTTGCAGTCATTGATCGCGGAGGCGCGTCAGAACAACGCCGCGATTAAGGCTGCCGAAAGCGCGATTCAGACATCCCGCTACATGCCCAAGCAGGCATCTGCGCTGCCCGACACCGAAGTGATGGTGCAGCATTTCACGGTTGGAAGTCCGCGGCCTTTCGCCGGATACAGCAACAGTGATTTCGCGTACATCGGGTTCGGAGCGTCACAGGAGCTTCCTTATCCCGGCAAGCGCGCATTGCGGGCGAACGTGGCCCAGCACGAAATTGCAATTTCAGGTGCGGAGAGGAATTCTGTCGTCTGGAATGTGCTCAACCGGCTTAAGCTCGCGTACTTCCAGCTCGCGGCTTCGCAAAGCATTATTTCTGTGCTCGGAAAGAATCAGCAAGTCGCAGATCAGATCGAGCAAGGCGCCGAGGCCCGCTACCGTGTGGGAGAAGGGATGCAGCAGGACGTACTTCGGGCCCAACTCGAACGCACCAAGCTGCTGAACGGACTCTCGATGCAGCGACGCGAAAGCGCCCAGGCGCAGGTTGTCCTCAAAGCTTTGCTCAATCGTCCTGCAGAGTCACCTGATCTTATCCCCGAGGCATTGTCTGCGCGCCATATTCCAGGTTCCGACGTACTGATCGCCAAGCTGCGAGACAACAACCCTGAGTTACAGGTGAGTGCGGAACAAGTCTCGCAACGGCGCGCAGCCGTTGAACTCGCAAAGCGGGAGAAGAAGCCCGATTTCGGCGTCCAGTACATGTGGCAGCACACGGCAGACAACTTCCGCGATTACTACATGGGGACATTCTCGATCAAGCTTCCCAACCGTTCTCGGGTGCGCGCGGCGGAGGGTGAATCGCAAGCGAAGCTCGCGCAAGCAGAGGCGGAAAAAGAATCGCGGCTGAAGCAAATGGAGAGTGACTTGGGGGAACAATTCGCGATTGTCCGGACCTCCGAACAACAACTGAAAGTCTATGAAGAAGGATTAATCCCTCAAAGTGAAGCCGCGTTCAACGCCGGGCTGGCGGGGTACCGCGCCGGAAAACAGGAGTACCAGGGGCTCTTGGCTTCATTCGCCGATACGCTCCAGCTTTCCATCGATCGTGAACGCACGCTAGCTGAACACGAGGCAGCGATTGCTCGGATCGAAGGCTTGATCGGGGAGGAACTGCAATGAACTACCGTAAACTTTTCATCGTCGCTGTAGCGCTCAACGTCGCGCTTGCGCTGGGTGCTTACTGGATTTGGAGATCATCGAGGCCGACGCAAAGCTCGACGAGTGCAGTAGAACATCCGCCCATGGAGGGCTTCACCGTCAACACGCCTCCGGAAGGTTCCGCCCCTCCGCTCACGCCTGTCGAATTATCGCCGGAACGCATGCAAAGCATTGGCGTGCGCACAGGACGGATCGAGTACAAGACCATCAATTCGGATATTCGTGCGACCGGCACTGTGGACGTGGACGAAAGACGTGTGGCTTACGTGCAGACGCGCTATCCAGGTTGGGTCAAGGACGTTCTCGTGAACGCGACCTATCAATTCGTGAAAAAGGGACAGCCTCTCTTTACGATCTACAGTCCGGAACTTGTCGCCAGCGAGCAGGAATACCTGCTTGCCAGGACCAACGCGCAACGCGTGGGCCAGAGTTCGGTACAAGACGTCTCTTCCGGCGCAGATACGCTGCTGCGCGCGGCAAGGGATCGGTTGTTGCAATGGAATATCTCCGATTCAGACATTTCCAAACTAGAGGCCAGCGGAAAAACGTTGACAGACTTCACATTCGCCTCGCCGGTTTCTGGCTATGTCATTGAACGCATGGTGTTGCCGAACGGCTATGTGCAACCGGAGACGCGCTTATACACGATTGCGGATCTGTCGAGCGTCTGGGTCAACGGGCAAGTCTTTCAGGAGGACGCAGGCAAGCTGAAGCCTGGCGTTCCGGCTGAAGTCACAGTTGACGCGTACCCCAGTCGCACATTTCACGCGCGAGTCGAACAGGTACTACCACAAATTGATCCATCCACGCGCACTCTACGCGTCCGATTGGCAATGCCCAACCCGAGCCTGCTGCTAAAGCCTGGCATGTTTGTGAATGTCCGCTTGCGCGCTCCACTCGGACGCCAGTTATTTGTTCCGGCCTCGGCGGTGCTGCAGGGTGGAAGCCGGCAGGTGGTTTTTGTTGCGCGAGGGCATGGTTCTTTCGAGCCGCGCGAAGTCCAACTCGGCACTCGTACCGACGACGGTTTCGTGGTTCTCAAAGGCTTGCAGGCGGGCGACACGGTAGCAACCTCGGCCAACTTCTTGATCGATTCCGAAAGCCAGCTCCAGGCGGCTGCGGGAGCATACAGTCCGCCTCCTCCGGGAGCAGGCACCGAAATGAGCACCACAGCGCAGCAGGTCTCGGCTGAACTCACGACTGATCCATCGCCCCCGCACAAAGGTAAAAGCGCGGTTCAGGTGAAGCTCACCTCAGCGGACGGCAAGCCATTGGCGGGAGCCAAAGTCACCGTCCGATTTCGTATGCCGGGCATGCCGGAGATGGGCATGGCAGAGATGAATGCGGTGGCCCAGCTGAACGATCAAGGAAATGGAACCTACACAGGATCGCTCGAACTCGGCTCCGGAGGCACATGGCAGGTCTCAATCAGTGCCGAGCAAGCCGGAAAACTCGTGTTGACCAAGCGCATGAACGTCACCGCAACGGGAGGGATGTAAGCCATGATCTCTCGTCTGATTGAATGGTGTGCGCGAAACCGGTTTCTGGTGTTCGCGGGAGTTCTATTTCTGTTGCTCGGCGGCATCTGGTCGCTACAGCGGATACCGCTTGACGCGCTGCCGGATATCTCCGATGTGCAAGTAATTGTGCATACGCCTTGGCCTGGACGTCCGCCGAATGTCATCGAGGATCAGGTCACGTATCCGATTGTCACGACATTGCTCGCTGCACCGCATGTGAAAGCCGTGCGTGCCCAAACAATGTTCGGCGACTCCTATGTGTTTGTCGTGTTTCAGGACGGGACGGACCTGTACTGGGCGCGTTCGCGGGTCCTCGAATACATTCAGCAACTTGGCGGACGCTTGCCACAGGGGGCGCAGCCCATGATTGGGCCAGATGCCACCGGAGTGGGTTGGGTTTTCGAGTACGTGTTGGTTGACCGCACTCATCAGCACAGCCTGGCCGATTTACGTTCGATACAAGACTGGCAGGTACGCTACCAACTGGAAACGGTACCCGGAGTGGCAGAAGTTGCAACAATAGGCGGGTTCGTCAAGCAATATCAAGTGCAGCTTGACCCAAACAAGTTGTTGGCCTATGGCATTTCTCTTTCCACCGTCATTGATCGGGTTCGCGCCAGCACCAATGAAGTCGGTGGACGGGTGCTGGAGATGAATGGCGCGCGTTACATGGTCAGAGGCCTGGGATATTTGACTTCTCTCAAGGACTTGGAGGAAGTGTCCGTAAATACAAAAAATGGCACGCCGGTGCTCTTGCGCGACCTCGGCACGGTGACATTTGGACCAGATATTCGCGAAGGCGTGGCGGAATGGCAGGGCGAGGGAGAAGCCGTAGGCGGCATCATTGTGATGCGCACGGGCGAGAACGCCTTGAACGTGATCAACGGAGTTAAGGCAAGGGTTGCTGAGATCGCATCCACCCTGCCCGCCGGAGTTGAGATCCATGCAGGCTACGACCGCTCTGGCCTGATTAGCGAATCCATCCGAACGCTGCAACGCGACTTGGTCGCCGAATGTGTGATCGTCAGTTTCGTCACGATCATTTTCCTGTTCCACTTCCGCTCGGCGCTCATTCCCATTCTCACGCTGCCGATTGCTTTGCTGGCCGCATTTATTCCGATGTATTTCCTGCACATCAGCAGCAACATTATGTCGCTCGGTGGTTTTGCCCTTGCGATCGGTGTGCTAATCGATGCTTCGATTGTGATCGTCGAGAATGGGTATCGCCACCTCTCAGAAGCCGGTCAGGTCGACGAGAAACAGCGCCGCCGAATTCTGATTGATGCAGCAAAGCAGGTCGGCCCTGCGCTCTTCTTTTCACTGCTGGTCATTGTGGTTTCCTTCCTGCCGGTTTTCCTGCTCGAAGCGCAAGAAGGAAGGATGTTCCGGCCACTCGCGTGGACGAAAACCTTGTCGGTTGCCTTTTCGTCACTGCTCGCCGTGACGGTCGTCCCGGCGTTGATGCTGTTCTTTATTCGCGGGCGATTGCGGCCCGAGTCCCGGAATCCAGTCTCTCGGATAACGCAGGCGATCTATCTGCCGATCATTCGTTTCGCGCTGCGTTACCGCTGGCTAACCATCGTGGTCAACCTCGTTTTCCTTGCGGTCACCATTCCGTTGGCCTTGCGCCTGGGCAGCCAGTTCATGCCGCCGCTATACGAAGGATCGTCGCTGTACATGCCGACCTCGCTGCCAGGAATTGGGATTACTCAGGCCACGCAGCTTCTGCAAGAGCAGGACAGAATCATTCGGAGCTTTCCTGAAGTGGACAGCGTATTCGGCGTTGTCGGTCGCTCCGACAGCTCAACCGATAACGCACCGCTCGATATGTATGACACCACAGTCATGCTGAAGCCGCGGGAACACTGGCGTCCAGGAATGACCTACGACAAACTCATCGCGGAAATGGACTCGAAGCTCCAATTCCCCGGCCTGTCAAACACCTGGACGACGCCGGTCGAAAACCGCCTGGACATGCAACTCACGGGGATCAAGACGCCCATTGGCATGAAGATCCAGGGGCGAACCGTCGAGGAGATTCAAGCGGCCGGTTCCCGTATCGAGCAGTTGCTCTCGCGCTTGCCGGAAGTCCGCGCCGTTTTCGCGGAACGAGTGTCACAGGGTTTTTATCTAAATATTGACGTGAACCGTTTGGAAGCAGCCCGCTACGGTATGACGGTTGAAGACGTGCAGCGGGCAGTGGAGTCGGGGATCGGCGGCGAGAATATCGCGGAAAACGTGGAAGGCCGTGAAAGGTATCCGATCAACGTGCGCTACCAGCGAGACTTCCGCGATTCACCAGAAGACCTCGGGCGTGTCTTGGTTGCCACGCCGTCTGGTGTGCAAGTGCCACTCAATTCCGTGGCCCGCATTTCTTTTTCCCGTGGTCCGGCAATGATTCGCGACGAAGGTGGCCAGCTCACCGGGTATGTCTTTATCGATCTCAAAACCAATGATTATGGCAGCTTCGTGAACAAAGCGAAGCAGTTGCTGACTCGTGAAATGAGGCTGCCTGCTGGTTTTAGCTATCAGTGGTCCGGGGAATACGAATTTCAGCTGCGGGCCAAGGAGCGGTTGAAACTGATACTACCCGTTGTGTTCCTTGCGATTTTCATGCTGCTGTATTTGGTCTTTCGTTCCGTGGCGGAGGCGCTCGTCCTCATCTTTCCAACTTTTTATGCCACGAGCGGCGGCCTATTACTGCAATGGCTGCTTGGCTACAACTTCAGCGTGGCAGTCTGGGTTGGCTACATCGCGCTGTTTGGAATTGCCGTTGAGACCGGCGTCGTTATGGTCGTGTATCTGCACGAGGCGCTGGATCGCCGTATCCGCAGCGGTGTCGAGCTTACGGAGCAAAACATCGAGCAAGCGGCAATTGAAGGCGCCGTGCAACGCCTCCGACCGAAACTGATGACGGTAACAGCGGTCCTCGCCAGCCTGGTGCCGATCCTCTTGGAAACTGGCATCGGTTCAGACGTGATGAAGCCAATCGCCGCACCCGTCGTAGGCGGCATGATTACTTCGACCATTCACGTACTGATCCTCGTGCCCGTCTTTTTCGTGATGATGAAACAGCGCGCCCTGCGCAACGGGACCTTACAAGCAAGTACTGACTCGAGCGAGACCGGCGCTGTCGACCTCGCCCGTCAATGAGACCGAACAAACGGGATTGCGGCTAAAAAATCACCTGTGGTCTACACCTGTGGCATTTCCGTTTTTCACGTACTTAGAGGTACTAAGGCAGTCCTCGGCGGCTTGTAAAGCGTTGTAAATACTGAAAAGGGGCGTTCTGAAAACATACGGCTCCGGCTTTGGATGGATCCCCGAGCAACACCGCGAATTGCGCGCCCGGCAGTAACTTCGGCGAGGCCGGCCCCCACCTCATGTCCTCCGGCCGGACCACTTCATGGGAACGGTGCGTGTCGACGGTTGTGGAACTAGCCTTCTTCTCATCTCGGCCTTCTTGAGCAAGGCAGAGGGTGACCAGTGCCATGAAGGCAACCATTAAGCCGAACGGCTGACACTTTTTCATATTCGGCTCGCCTTGATCTGCAGGTTCGGACTTCCGCGCTGTTCTCGATTAGACCGCAAGCCAGCCTACAGATCAAAATAACGTTATGGTCTGAACGAGCCAGCCCTCGCGGAAGTAATCGCGAAACCGAGCTTCCTGTATCCTGCGGATTATCCACCAGGCCGGCTCCTCACCAGATCCCCAAATCGGCTTCTGGCAGGCACAAACACTTCACGCCGAGACGGATTGCAACGTCGTCAGGACCGCTTCGTCTTCTGACCTACAACAGCGGTCATCCTTCAATCTCCTGACGGGCGCTCTGGGCTCTTCTATCATCATCTTAATGTCAATACCGGCACTCCTGCCCTCGCTATTTTGCTGTGAGCGCGTCAAGCTTACGAAGCATTTCGGTGATCTCGGGATTTGACATGAAGTTCTTCCAGACCAGGCCAGTCCTGTAGTTCTCAACCATGACGGCGATCGGCGCTTGATTCAGTCCCATGTAGATGGGTGAAATCCAGTTGTGCCCAGCATCGAAGGCATCGCGAGGACCGTAGACATCCCACAATTGAGCCCCCAAATCGCGATAGTAGTGCTTGAAGGCCGTCATGGAAGGCTCGGGTGTGTACGGAAAAGAAGCGAGCGCCCCGGTGAGGGTGAGTGTCCCGCGATCGTCGGCGTCATCCGGAGCGTGCGGGACGTAGCCCTGCGGACCGTCGCTCGCGGTTAAACCCCACGCATTGGGCCCGTAGCCTGGGAAGTGTTTCGGATTGGCAATCGAGTACGCGCGATTGATGAGCGCGAGGTTGCGGTTGTTCTCGAAATAGGAGGACGTATAGCGGTCGTGCAAGCGGTGCGGGTCGAAGCCCAAATAAGAGTAGTGCGTGAAAAACAGTGGACCACCCGTGCCCACGCCCACGTCGAGTTTGATGCCGTAATAAGTGTGCCCGTTGAAGTAATGATCTCCATCCGTACTGCCGGACCAACCTCCACGATACCCAATCGCCGGTTGCGACTGTCCGGCCCAGCCGGAATAGTACATATCGACCGGCACGCCATGCGTGGGCGAGGACATCGCGAGCAGATACGTAATCATGACTTCGTTGAATCCAACCAGCGGATGATGAATCTGTCGCGCCCACTCCGCGGACCAATGCCAATAAATGAAATCACTGTTCGCGTCATCGCGGTACCAATCCCATTCGACGGTTTCCCAGAGCTGTGAAATTCGGTGATAAAGAGTTTCCTCAGTCTCAGCCTTGCCATGGAAGTACTGCCGTGCAGCGAGAAGCCCTTGCATGAGGAACGACGTTTCCACCAGGTCTCCACCGTTATCGAACATGCCAAACACCGGCATCGTCTTTCCCGTGCTTCCGTCCATGTAGTGCGACCAAGCACCGTGGTAACGCTGCGCGTGTTCAAGAAATCCCACAATCTTGGTCAGGCGCTCAACTCCCTGCTCCCGCGTGATGAAGCCTCGATCTACGCCCACAACCAGGGTGGCGATGGCGAATCCGCTGGCGCCAGTGGCGACGATGCGGTCGTCGCCAGGAATGTTCTCGCGAGCCATACCCGAGTGAGGATCAGCTCCTTCCCAGTAATAATGGAAGCAGGCTTCCTGCAACATAGTGAGCAGTTCGTCATCATTGAACTCCCGCGTGGATGTGGTGGCTGCTTTCGAAAGCGGAGACTGATGGTAACCGACGTCCGAGGCGGCAACCTTGTATGCAGCCGTGACTCCCGACTTGCCCAGAAAATCCGAGTATCGATCGGTCCCCGGGAGTTGAATGCCAATGGGCTCGAAGTTCTTCCCGTCGAGGGAACGATAAATCACGTAGCGGCCGAGCGCGGGGCTGTTCACCGGATCCCAGCGGACTTCCACGTGCCGGTCATAGCCGATCGCCCGCACATTGCCGGGCACAGGCAGCGCTGCCTCTCGACTCTCAGCGGAATCGTCGTCAATCCGAATTTCATCGACGACCAGACTGTGCCGCGCGCCATCGGAGCGTCCTTGATGAAAAACGACATTCTGCAGATTTTCCGGACGGAATGGGTAAATAGAGCCGCTGTGGAATTCAGACAACGGGATGCGCACCTGAACCCAGCGCCCCGCGGGCAGATCGCCCGTGAACTTACCCATCGGCAAAGGATCGGTGAAAGAAGCTGGAAATTCGGCGACCTGCAATCCCTCACGCCCGGTAGAGAGCACTAGCCAAGGAAGGTCGTCCGCGGAAAGCGGTTGCGGAGCAAAACACCAGAAATAGAGATTGTGTCCACTCATTTCCGGAAAACGATTGCGAAAGGTGACGAGCCGCACTTCGGCTTCCCATCCCCCACCGGGTTGCGATTGCCATTGCAGGCGGAGAGCATTCGGGGGCGTCAGAAAAGTCTTGGTGTCGACCGGCAACCGCCAGTCTTTCTGCTCAAGAAAACTGGGCCCATTCGATGTGCCCGCACTGTAGAAGTAGGTATCCGAGGTCAAACTGTTGTCGAAAACGGTGTGGCGATAATAGTCCGTGTTCGCCCATACGCGTCCACAAAGGCAAAACACGGTGAACAGCAGAAGCCAGCACATCTTTTCCGTCGTGCCAGATTTGAATTTCCGGAATTTCATCAGCGTCAGCCTCAAGGTTTCTGTAAGGTGCTGCGTGGCGGAGTGAACCGTCCATTTTACGGAACGATCCCCATCTCTGCCGCGGTGCCGTGGGCTGAATCGGGACTGATCCAGACACTCAGTTTGGCAGGTTCGGCGGCAAACTGATTGCGGTCATTCCAGATGGCGAAGGCCTCCGGCTTTAGATCAAACGTCACTTTCTGCGTTTCTCCCGGAGCGAGTGCAACACGCCGGAACCCTTTCAACGCTCGCACCGGTTGAGCTGTAGTTGTGCCTCGTAGACGAATGTAGAGCTCGACGACTTCTTCGCCGGGGGGGTCCACGCAACCAGCCAGCCTGAAACCTCCGTGCCCGCGGGCTGATCGCCAATATAAAAAGGATGGCGGATATTCTTCACGACATCGGCGCACGCCGCGCCGTTCAGCGACTCGCACCCGGCGAACAGCGGCAGCGGTCTGATCAGATTGCCGCCCACCGCCTGATTCAGCTCTTCCCAGCGCGCGCGGCTGGGTCAACCGGCGTCCGATGGGCGTACGCGACGGCGGACGGCGTTCTTGGCCTGCATAAGAGTTGGCCAGCGGCCGCTTGAAGAACGCTGGCTGCGATGGCTTTAAGAAAACATCTTCTACGCATTTTGACTATTTGGAAGAGAAGTAATGGGTCTCCGGGAGTGCAAACTGCAGACGATACTTATCTATTTCGTCTCACCGCATGTACGAGGCAATGCCCCGGGATCAGCTTCTTCCATGCCGTGCTTCACGGCTCAAAGTGTTTCCAAGCCCCCGCGCAAAGAGCCGGACTTGAGACCCATCGAAACCGATCGAGATCCCGAACCGCCTGTTCGTAGAGGGAATAGCCGTGCACGAAGCCGAATTCTCGATAGTCCCTGGTGCGCCGTACGTCAAGCCTGGTCTTTTGGTAGCAAGGGTTAGGCATCCATTCGATTCCGCCGTTTGGCGTGACGATCGGATACCAAGCGAGGCCCTTGCGCTTCCTGATCCCTTCATAGTCGAAACCGTACTCTCGATCGCAAAGAGCGCCTAGAACCATGAAGTCTGAATGGTCCGCGCTGATTGCTGCGTGGGCCCATGCGGGAGGTACCACCACGACGTCGCCAGGCTTGGCAATAATCGCATAGCAACGCCCCGGATCGTCAGCCACATGCTCCTGCATATAAACGTACGCAGCTCCATCCCAAATCTCGTACACTTCAGGCGGCGACCACCCGCTGTGCGAGGAGACGCGGTGCACGTGGCCCTGGCTGCGTACCGGTTCTTCCCCGAGTTTCCCCGACGCGTAAATGACCGCACCGAACAGCAGCATTCTGCGTTGGAGTTCGGCTCGAATGTCCTCGCGCCCTACGTCCATCACGATGGCATAGACAGGATCAGGCCCGGTGCAGGCGGGGTCGCGCAGACTTGACCGAATTGCATCGAGCGAACGTGTTTCTGGTTGTGGACCAAACACTCCAGGTCCATAGCGAAATCCCAGAGGCTCGCGGACAGGGACAACACCGATGCAGGGATCGAATCTCATGCTCCGGTCCTCACTGCGGCCCGTATGGTTGCGCACTCACGCACCCCGTCTGCCGGCCTGACGCTGTACCTTCCCACCTGCGCCGGCACAATAAACGTTTCGGCATAGTGAACGTGAAACGGCTCAAAAGTTGCGGACGGGCTTTCGATGATTGCCTCTTCTCCTTCGACTAGGTTCAGCACGTGCACACCGGAGGATGCGTCGTGTTCCACAAGAGACGTGAACCAGTGTCTTCTGGTCTCGATGAATTCCAGTTCATGCAAGCCGGTTCTTTCTTCTCTCCAGCCTCTGCCCTCGCCCACCTTTTCGATACGATTCAACAGATTTTTGCGAACCCATTCTGTGTCCCGATCCCATTGAATGTTGGCGGTGCCGTGCTCCAGGTGAATAGGGCGCGGGCGGCCATCCAGTCCGGGCCGTCCCCAATCCCACAACTTGAAGGTAAAGATGTATGGCGTTGCGCTGATTTCCAGAACCATGCTGTTAGCTCCAGAACAATGGATGGTACCGGCTGGAATGAGGAAGTGATCATGCTTGCGAGCCGGCCACTTATTTACGTAGTTCAACGCCTCAAACGGTGCGCCGTTCTCTTGCGCGTGATCGAGATCTCTGATCATAGCCTTTCGGTCGACCCCCGTCTTCAGTCCAAGATACACGCATGCGTCCGGAGCCGCGTCGAGCAAGTAGTAACTTTCGTCTTGCGTGTAAGCCATCCCGAAATGTTCGATGATGTACTGATGGACAGGATGTACCTGAAGAGACAAATTGCCACCTTGCATGGTGTCGAGAAAATCGAAGCGAATTGGAAACTCGGCACCGAACCTGGCATACGCGGCATCGCCCAGCAGTTCACGGGGATGGCCGAGCACCAAATCCATCGCCGGAATCTCGATATTCACGCCGGCCATATTCAGGAGAAGGCTGTTTTCTTCCGGAACACAATCGAAGCACCATGCATAGTTCGGCGGGCCATCGGGCAAGTCACACACTTCGCGCATCCACTGTCCGCCCCAGGGACCGGGGTCGAAAAAGGGAACCACACGAAAAGGCCGGTTCCGCGCGCATTGCAAACCAGCGCGAAAAGCTTCGCCAGTGCTCATCTTCGGTGTGGCTGGATCGTTGGTATCTAACAAATAATCGATCCGCTCAAGCAGGTCCCGCTTGATCCGATCCGCTACACGCCAGTCAACAAAGAAAGCGCGCTTGTATTTCATCGCAGCGGATTCGTGGACGTCTCCGGCGGGAAAGTTTCCGATCCGGTTGGCGCGCTGACGCTGCTGGATCTCCCAACGCGCGAGATCCGCCAGAATCAACACATCGGGTTCAGGAGCCACGAGTGCGGTTCCCGTGCCAACGATTAGGGTTACACCTTCCGCCGATCGGCAGGCCGCTTGAAGTTGCGCAGTACGCTGCGGGTCCGCAAAGTCCTCGATGATAAGTCGGCTGATGCGGCCAAAAACCGGGTCATCGGTCAAATCGCGGCTGACCATCGCATCGATTTCCTGCGGAGTTTTCCAGCAATCGCTGGTACGGAACACATGTGCGGGATGCCAAATCTCAACCAAGGCTCCCAACACTTGTTCCTCGTAAACTCCCGGGTAAATTTCCAAGGAAATTTTCTGTGCGCCGAGCGCGACTTCGCCACCGATTCGAGCGATAATCTCAGGCCAGCCCTGCCACACGGACTCCCGGCCAACCGGTACTCGAATGGAAGGAAATTTGTCGTAGTTGGACGGCCTACGCTTCATGACTCCCGCTCAACCACCGAATCATGGAATTGGCCAATCACGGCATTCAGTTTTCCTTTCCTGTCGCTCGCATGACCTTGACGTAGCGGCGACTTTGCGTGGACACACCGTCTCCGTTCGCAGGGTATTCAATGATAGCCCGCAATAGGAAATCGCCCGTCGTGCTTGGGAACTTGAAATCGTTGTAAATGGTGTTCTGACCGAGCGGACCAATTATGAACTTTTTCGTTTGATTGGCCACTCGTTTGCCTTTTGAATTTTCGAGCGCAAGAGTAAGCGTACCCTCGACCTGACGGTCTTCGTCATTCACCAGCATGGTCTCGAGCGACCGAAGGCTTCGAGCCTCGATGGATGGCTGCCAAAAGCTGAGGTAAACTCCCACCGGGGCAAACGCGTTGCTCATGTAGTCACGAAACTCCGGATGGAGTTCGAGTTTTCCAACGTCACGGAAGTGGTCTGAAGTGTAGCCTGCGGGATCGCTGCTCGTCAGATACACAAAGTGGAGCACACCGGCATACTGGCGGTACGCTCGCCAGTACTCCGTGAGGCCGGCCAGCAAATAGGCGTTGAGCGCCAGACGTTCTTCCGGAGTCGAATTCTTGCCGAGCAGCGCCGGGTAGAGGTTCTTAGTGAGTTCGGTGGGATTTCCGTTTCGATTCAGCCACAGCCAGCCATACTCATTCAGAATGAGAGCGTGACCGCTCGGGGCACCCGGAGCTTTCGCCCCCGGACTCTCCAGGGTGGTCATACTGAACGGTGGGCCACCATCTGCCATGACCTGATGTTCGTAGGGATGATCTTCGACGGGATCGTCCGGACCCTGCGGAGGGTTGTAGCTGTTCTCCCACGGCCGGTTTGAAAGATCGAGACCACGAACTGCGGGAATGATTTTCTCGCCGAATATCGGATCCCAGGTTTCATTGTTAGCATCCCAGAGCACCACGCTGGGATGGTTCCAGTTGTCCTGCATCCATTCCCTGTATTCGCGAATCATCTCGGCGGTGTCAAAATGCACCCGATTCTCGGGGCCGTGCCAATCGTGCCCGGTCCAGACAAAATATTCGTTCTGAATCAGCAGGCCAGCTTCATCCGCGATGTCGAGCCATTGATCCGGTACAGGACCGATGCAGAACCGAAAACTGTTCCAGTGCATCTCGTGCGGAATCTCGACGAGCAGTTTACGGACCCATGTCTCATCCCACGGCAAGGTGCCGGAGAGCGGATCTTCAAAAAACCTATGGAGCGTGATGTTCGAACCGCGCATGAAGTAGACGTGGCCGTTGAGATATGCGCGCCTGGTGGCGGTATCGAAGCGGAACTCCCGCATGCCGAAGCGAGTCGAGGCAGTGTCGCCGCCGGTACCCGTCTCCAGCACATATAGGTTCGGCGACTCGGGAGACCACAACCGCGCTCCCGGTATTGCGATGGATTGAAGGACTACCTTGCTCTCGCCGGGGGCAAGCACGATACTACGCGGAGGAGCGGATGTGTTGACGATCGCGCTCCCTTTCCAGCCGTGTACTTCCTGCGTCAGGCGAAACGAGACAGAATTGTTCCCGAGATTGCGCAGCGCTGTCTGCACCACGATGGAGCTGTCGACAATCTTCGGCGCTACCTGAACGCCGTCAATCACCGGATTTTCGCTGAGCGCCAGAGAAACATTGTCGTAAATGCCGGGTGTCCAGCGGATCTTTTCGAAATCAGTGCCGCCCGAAACTGAAGCTGGCAGGACACCGGGATGAGCCCCGACCCTTACGATCAGTTCGTTTGACCCTCGCCGAAGAGCGTTGCTGACATCAAATGTGGCCGCAGTGAAACAAGGTAGGTGGTCGCCAATTTTAACGCCGTTGAGCCAGACTGCTGCCCCGAACTGCGCTTTGTTAATGCGCAGAATAGCCACACTCTTCGTATCCGAGACTTCGAACCTGCGCTGATACCACAACCAGTTGCGCTCTTGCCGCGACACGCCAGCGTTGTAGACGGTGGCACCGTTGGGAAGGCCGCCCTGGCCGACCCTATTCTGAAGCAACATCCTGCTGTCGAACTGATCCACTTGCGGAAACGGGGGCTGGGCGGAATGCGCGAGTCCCGGCACTGGAACTTTGTGGTTCCATGCGACAGGGATTGCCTCTGCTTCCTTCGAATCCTCGATTTGCCATGTGCCGTTGAGCGAGATCGTCGTTCTGTCGGTCGCCCACAGGGAAAGGGTCGAAGCGGCAACGGAGGTGAGGATTACGAACGACTTGAAAAGAAAACGTGTGCTCATGCCGGACTATCCTAGTGAAGACCTTTGACTTAACCAGAACTTTTCGATTTCCTCCAAAGTCCTCCCCTTGGTCTCTGGAACTCCCCGCCAGACAAAGAGAAATGCGGCGATCGAGACGATTGCGTAGAGTATGAAAACTCCAGCCGCGGTAAATAAGTTCACGAGTGAAAGAAACGTCAGAGTAACCCATAGCGTTCCGCACCAGAGGAAGACAGTGGCAACCGACATTGCCCGTCCCCTCACCCTCGTCGGGCAAATTTCCGACATCAGCACCCATGTCCCGGTGCCAACGCCGACCGCAAAACATGCCACGTAGGTGAGGATAAAAATCAGAACAATAACACCCGAGGCTTGGAAATGAATGGCGGCTGAAACAGCAACCAGGGAGAGCGCCATTCCCCCGAATGCTGTCATCAACAGTGACTTTCGTCCGGAGCGATCGATGAGCAGCATACCCGCAACGGTGGCGACGAAATTGATCGCTCCAATAATGACGTTAGCCCACAGGGCCGTGATGGCCGTTTGATGCGGTACATGTTCCAGGAAAACAATCGAGCCGTAATAGATGATGGTGTTAATGCCGGTGAACTGACTGAAGAGAGCGATCAGGATGGCCACGATCAGGGCTTTTCGGAATGCGGGATCCAGCAGATTCCCGCTCTCTTCTGAGATGGCGGCCCGGATCGCCTCAATCTCTCCCGAGGCCGCTTGCGGGCCAACAATCTGCGCCAGAAATTGTTTCGCCTCCTGCTCTCGGCCTTTCTGCATCAGCCACCGCGGGCTTTCCGGAATGAAAAGCAGCGTCAAGAAGAAAGCAATCGAGGGAACCGCAGCCGAGGCGAACATCCATCTCCAGTTTGCCGGTCCCGCACCACCGAGTAGATAGTTCACGCTGTAGGACAGCAGAATTCCGGTCACAATCGCCAATTGATTCAGAGACACGAGCAGGCCGCGTTTTTGTGCGGGTGAGATTTCTGCGATGTACAGTGGCGACAGGGTTGACGCGATTCCGATGGCTACGCCGCCCACCAGGCGGGCAACCTCAAACTCAATCAAATCGCGGGGCAAGGCCGAAGCTATGGCAGACAGGGTGAACAAAGTTGCCGCAGCAAGCAAAACCCGCTTTCGTCCAAAGCGGTCACTGGTGAGGGCGGCCACGCTGGCGCCGACGACGCATCCCAGAAGAAGACTGCTGGCGGCAATTTCAGTTTGCGAATCGCTCAGTCCAAACTGCTGCTTGATGAAGACGATCGCACCGTTAATCACCGCTGTGTCAAAACCGAACAGCAACCCACCGATGGCCGCTACCATGGCCGGCAGGTACACTGAACGAGCTGAGCCTTCCTCTAACCCAGTGTTGAACACTGGATCCATTTCGTGATGCTGACTACCGGTGAATTGACTCCGCAAGAGCCGCACCACACCTTCGTTTCAAATTGCCAACAAATTCTGCTTCAGAAAGACTAGACCCGCCGCTCCGGCCACACCGCCGTAGCCGACAAGTGTCTGAAATACAATCGGAACTTCCCTTCCCAACAGGGTCCTTGTCCGGCGGGCGATTTTGTCCTGAATCGGAGCGATCAGCTGCGGCCCGGCAGCCACGATGTTGCCTCCCAGGATAAAAATCTCGGGATCGAACGTATGCAGAAAACTCACTAGGGCCGCTCCCAGATACTCCAGCGCTCGATCAACGACATAGCGTGCGCATTCATCCCCATCGGCGGCTGCACGGAAGATCGCCTCCGGATTCGGCACCTCGCCGGTGCTGCTTATCGACAATTTCGCCGGCGCGGCCCGGTGCATATGCGCCCAATAATCGGATTCGATGGCACGCGACGAAAAGTGCGTCTCCAGACAGCCGTAGTTGCCACAGATACACAGCCCACCCCGCGGATCAATCGTCGTGTGACCCAAGTGTCCGGCGGCGCCGCCCGCTCCCTGCAGGACTACCCCATCCACCAATACAGCTCCGCCAACACCGGTGCCCAGCGTCAGCATTACCACATTTCGCCGTCCACGGGCAGCGCCCCAAAGCACTTCGCCAATCAACGCGGCGCGCGCGTCATTTTCAGCGCAGACGGGGACATCACCAGCGCCGATCACTTCGCTCAAGAGCTGCCCTTCGAGGAAGCACAGGTCGCCCGGCGAGCTCTTTACGCGAGTTGAATTGGCGTCGATGATCCCTTTGCAGCCTACGCCAATTCCCCGCACCGGAGCCTTGGCGCGTTTCACAACCAAATCAACGAAGTCACGCAAGGCGGAGGTGCTGCGCGGTGAGGGCTCACAAAAGCTCTCGAGCAGTTCTCCGCGTACGTCCACAATGGCGGCCTTGATTCCGGTTCCGCCAATGTCAACGCCAATCGCGAGAGGCTCAACCGCATCGGCATTACTGAATTTTTCGCTCACAATGGTTTGTGCATTATACCCACTTTGTGCAATTCTACTGGGCAATGTGACCATGGCCAAAGACCGGCCGCGCGGCCAAAGCGACGTCTTTGCGGTTCTCGCGGCGAAGGAGCAAGGAACTATCCGTGAGTGATCGTGCCGCTACTAAGACTGTCGGCAAGCAAGCGGGCTTGGCCTTCTATGACCACGCCATGAACTTGCTGCACGAGTTGAAAAACACGCAATCAGACATCATTCAGAAAGCGGCTGAGCTTTGTGCGGAACGCATCGCCAGCGGAGGGCTTGTCTTTCTCTTCGGCAACGGCCACTCCCGTATGATGTGCGAGGAAATGACGCCTCGCCAGGGCGGCTTCCCCGGCTTTGTAGCCCTGGTGGAGGCTGCACTCTCAAACCATGCGGCAATTATTGGAGCGAATGGCTTGCGCTCCTCGCTCTATCTGGAAAATTATGAGGGCTACGCCGATCAGATTCTGAATAGCTTCCGTTTTGGTCCGCACGACGCCTTTATCATCATCTCGACAAGCGGCATTCGCCCTGTCGTTGTCGAGATGGCGATGGGAGCTCGGTCACGGGGACTGCCGGTGATCGCGATCGTTTCCAGAGCTCATTCAAAAGAAGCGAAAGCGGTCCATTCGTCAGGAAAGAAGCTGGTGGACTGCGCCGACCTCGTGATCGATAATCTTTGCCCGCCGGGGGATTGCGTCCTTGAGTTGGATGGCTTGGAGTGGAGGACCGGGCCGGTATCGACCATCACGGGCGCCATGATCATAAATATGGTCCGCTGCGGGTGCGCCGAAGCGCTGCTGGCAAAGGGAATGAAGCCGGTCATTTTGCCCAGCCATCAGTTCCTTGACAACACCGGCGCCGCGGCGCAACTGGACGCTTTTTACGAGGCATACCGGCAGAGTCTGAAACACTTATTTGAATAGGGCACAGTGAAGGAAGTCCTCCTAGTCACCGGCTCATCAGGGATCGCGGCCGCTACGGCGCGCCTTTGGGGAGCCGAAAACCCAGTGTTTGTCGTCGGTATCAACCCAGATGAATCGAAAGCTGTGGCAACAGCCCTCGGTGAGGCAGGTTTTGCTACCGCGGATGTCCGTGACGAGCTTGCAGTGCGGAATGCCGTTGCTCAGTGCCTGGATCGATTTGGGAGAATTGACGCCCTCTTCAATGTTGCCGGTATTAGCGCGCGCTCAGCCGGTGACGGTCCACTTCACGAATGTAAGCCTGCGGCCTGGGACCTTGTCATGGACGTGAATGCGAAAGGCACATTCCTGATGTGTCGTGAGGTCCTTGGCGTTTGGACAAGGAATGCGCAAGCAGGCGTGATTCTCAATTGTGGAAGTGTGCTGGCGCGACGGCCGCAACCAAACCACTTCGCAACTGTGGGCTACGCAGCCAGTAAAGGAGCGATCGAAGCGATGAGCAGGTCGGCAGCAGCCTACTACGCCCACGCCGGGATTCGCATCAATGTCATCGCTCCGGGCCTGGTGCGGACTCCGATGAGTGCCCGCGCTCAACTGGATCCTAGCATCACCGAATACATGACCCACAAACAGCCCCTGACCAAAGGTTTGCTGAGCGCTGAGGACGTGGCCAAGACGGCTTGCTTCCTTCTACGCAGGGATTCAACCCCGATGACGGGCCAGGTTGTCACCGTGGACGGCGGCTGGACGGTAAGCGAATGAGAGGCGCGAAAAAGGACGCGATCACTGCAAAGAAGCCCGCTTCCATGCCCCGGTATCAAAAGTGGCCACATCGTCCTTTGCAAACCACGGTGATTGGAAGCTATCCCTTTCCGGGATGGCTCGAGTTCGCATCGGCCCACAAGGAACAATTCGGCGAGGCCGATATCGAGGAACTTCGCTCCGATGCGGTGATCGCCGCGGTTCACGATCAGCTCGCCGCAGGCTTAGACGTCATTACTGACGGCGAGCAGACTCGCTATGACTTCAATCTCTCCTTCTATGGCCGGCTGGAGGGCCTTGGTGCAAGGCCTGCTTCAACTCGCCATTTCGGCCCCCCCGCCCACGATCAACGCGGGAAATATGATGTCACCGACCGACTGCGTTCCCAACACGGCCTCGGGGCAGTAGCGGAGTTCAAGCGTCTGCAAAAGATCGCCCCCTCGGGACCTGTTCTGAAGGCCAGTGTGCCGGGTCCCTACACATTAAGCGGCCGAATTAACCCCGGCAGTATTTACAAGAGCCGGTGGGATGTAACCGCGGCCTTGATTCCAATTGTGCGAGAAGAACTCATGCAGTTGGTGGAATGCGGCTGCCATGAGATCACTCTGGATGAGCCCTCGATGAGCTGCTACGCTCATCGCGAAGATCCTCGCCGCTTCGTGAAGATTTTTGCCGAGACGGTCAAACCGATCGTCGGACGCTGCCGCCTCTCCACGCATCTTTGTTTTGGCAATTACAAAGGCCGCGCCATTGGTCCGCGCCGGTATGAGCCGCTGTTTCCAGCATTCCTCGATCTGCCTGTAGATGAAATGCACCTTGAGATGGCCAGCCGCGAGTTCTCGGAAATCGAAAAGATTCGCGAGATCGCAGACCGAGGAATTGACGTGGCTGTCGGGATCGTCGACGTGAAGAGCTATTACATCGAGTCCGCCAGCGATGTCGCCAAGCGCGTGCGCCTGTGCTTGAAATACGTGCCGGCAGAAAGACTCTCCTTGGCTCCCGACTGCGGACTCAGTCAGACGGCTCGTTGGGCGGCAAGACAGAAATTGGCCAACATGGTGAGCGGTGTAGCCATGGTGCGGAAAGAACTTGGACTCGCGTGATCCAGCCGCTCCAATCCCATGACTCGCTGCTAGCGGACATTCACGCCTCCGACCGGCGCGACGGAGGCTTTCGTCTGTGGTGGCTGGGACAAAGCGGCTTCCTGCTGCAATGGCAGGGCATCCACGTATTGCTCGATCCCTATCTATCAGACTCACTGTCCAAAAAGTACAGCCAAACTGAGACGCCGCACGTGCGTATGACAGAATTAGTAATCGGTCCTGCCCGGCTTTCCATGACGGATATCGTCACTTCCACCCATAACCACACCGATCATCTCGACGCGGAAACGCTCTGTCCGATTCTCGCCGCAAACCCACGTCTGAAACTTGTGATCGCGGAAGCCAATCGAGCCATTGTGGCGGATCGTCTGAAGATTGATTCTGGTGCCGCAATTGGTCTTGACGATGGAACCTCTGTCGAAATTTCGGGGATCAGATTCTGCGGCGTCGCATCAGCGCACGAAGCGTTAGAACGCGATGAGCACGGTCGCGCGAAATACCTGGGGTATGTTCTCCAATTCGGCGGTTGGACCCTATACCACAGCGGTGACACAGTCCGGTACGAAGGGATGTCAGAGAAACTGCGGTCTTTCGGAATAGATGTTGCGCTTCTTCCCATCAATGGGCGGGCGCCGGAACGGCGTGTTCCAGGTAACTTATTCGGGCGCGAAGCTGCCCAACTGGCAAGGGACATCGAGGCGCAACTGGTTATACCGTGTCATTTCGACATGTTTGAATTCAATAACGCCTCACCGGATGAATTCATCCACCAATGCCAGACGCTGGGACAGCCATTCAAAGTGCTACGCGGCGGCGAACAGTGGCACTTGCGTTCCTGGCGCGAAACGCGGCCGTCTGAACAATCGCGCGATCGAAAGGATAAGAAGGTGTGCTGAGAATCGCGCTCGGGGAGCTATACTGACCCCCACCTTGAGTTGCGTTTATTCCATGGCCAAGGTTTTTACGATTACAGTCCCTCCTAAGCTGGGCAATAAGCGCAGGGAGCGTATCTCAGATCCTCGTTACGTGGATGGGCGAGGCCATGAAGGTATCTGGCGCAAGTCGACCCGGTGCAGAACCGTCCCGCGATCGAACTCATCTCCGAACACGTGCGGACACGATTTCGGATGAGCGGCTCGCCGCTGGGGTAGAAAGGGCGGCAATTTCGCCGCCCTTTTTGGTCTTGAACCTTTCCATGCTCAGAACGTGTAGCGGGCGCCAAGTTGCATCACGCGCGGCTTAAACAGAGTGTTGATGAAGTTGCCGAAGCTGGAGGGACTATCGGTGTAGTTATTCACATTCTGTATATTCCCGGCATCGAACTGCACCGAATTGGTCACGTTGAACACTTCCCAGCTCAATTTCAGGTTCTGGCTCTCGTTGATCTCCCAAGTTTTCGACAAGCCCATATCGATATTGAACGATCCCGGCCCCCGCAGTTCGTTGCGCTGCCCTGATTCGCCTGGATACGCATCACGGAATTGGTTGACCGCGGCGTTCGGATCGCTGGAGTTCGTGATTCCGGGATTCTGGAACACATTCGGGCCGGTGCCACCTCCCGCCTGCGCAACAATAAATTGTCCTGTCTTCGGTTTCTTTCCAACCAGTATCGCGTTAGATTCGAGATCCCAATTGGTGGGCCAGCTATAAAACGGATATACGGAGAATGGATATCCGGTTGACCAGCGCCACAGACCTGAGATTTGCCAGCCACCGATGACGGCGTCCGCCAACTTGCTCATTCCTCCGCCAAACCGCTTGCCCTTCCCTAGAGGGAGTTCATAGACCCAGTTGGCGTTGATTGCATGTGTGGTGTCGAAATCTGAAGGTCCACGCAGTTGGTTGGGAGACCATGCATTGATGATCTGGCTGGAGAATCCCAGACCCTCGAACACGCTGACTCGCTCTGCATTGGAGCCTATATCAGTCGACTTTGAGTATGTGTAATTCAGATCAAAACTCAGACCACCGGAATGGTGGCGGAGACTGAGTTGGCCGGAGTTGTAAGCGCTGTTACCAATACTGGACCAGGAATCCAACGAGGCGTATTGCGGCGACCAGAAGGCATACCCTGTTGTTTGACCGTTGAGCGTAGCACATGCCGGGAAACATTCATTCGCCGCAGTTTCCCCAGAGTATCCAGGAACATCAAGGTACGCCAGAGAAGTTGTTTCATTCGCTGCTTGCGCGGAAATGCCGCTGTTGCAGGAATACATGTCGTAAATCGCCTGGGTAGATGTGAAGGTTGTGATTCCTCCAGCATTAGGAGCGCAATCATTGATATATCCCTTGTTGGTGGCGTTGGGACCCGCTAGTGGGAACAGGTTCTCCCAATACGGGATGGGAGCGACATTCGCGATATCAACCCCCTTCCAGTACTGCTTGGCCAGCGCTGTAGCAGCCTGGTAGTACCTTCCAAGTACAGGTTCGCGGAATGCGGTGTCAGACGGCACTTTCGCGGCCACGCGCATCGCACTGCCCGCGCTGCTCCAGCTTTGATCTGTACCGCAAAAACAACATCGGCAACTACGAGTGCCTGACGTGCGAGTTGCAGGATATCGATGAGACTGCGGCCAGGAGGCTGCAATGATGAGCAAGGCGCCGTCGGACAGGATGCAGTCGTTGTTAAGCTGGTGGTGGGAATGTTGTTCAGTCCAGTGAAGCGGGCGGCCCCATCGGTAGTCTGGATCCCGGCAGGATTGGAGATTGAGGACGTCAGTCCGAATGCGCCTTCTCGATCAAACGTGCTGGTAATGCCCTCCCCAAAGTGGTCGAAGTACATGCCATAGCCGACGCGAATACTCGATTTGCCCGGCCCACCCCAGAGTTTGTGGCTAAGTCCCGAATCTCCGCTGGGTGAATAGGCGATGGCGAGGCGGGGTGCCAAGTTGCGGTAGTCCCAGTTCCAGTACGGCTTGCCGTGATTTGCCTGCCCACCCAGGGCAAACTGAAGGTTGTGGTCATAGATCGGATTGCCGGAACCATCCGCGCCGATCTGGGGGAAATAGGACTGGCCTTGATCGGCTGCCTTTCCCCGGTTTATGAACCAGTCATGCGAACTGGTGGTTGGCTGAACCTGCGTGCCTGTCGTCTCGTATGGAGGCTCAAGAAGTGAATAGCGGAGCCCATAAGTCACGGTTAGATTGGGTCGCACCCGCCATGCGTCCTGCGCATACCACTCCCACTCCCAGGCGCGGAAGTGGCGATTGATCGCGGTTCCTTCGGCGAGGGGATTCAGATGCTTGTCCAAATTGTAGTTCGAATCCACCTCTGAAATCAGACCCGCCAGCGCAGTTACTGCTAGCAGACCGTGGCAGAAGGGGTTTGTTCACACCGCCGCAGGCGAGATAAAGATTATGATCCGCACGGCGTGTGAGGACAGTGGCATCGGGACTGATGCGCATTCCTGTTCTGCGCGAACGAGAATCG
>QIAN01000406.1 GCA_003225005.1 Acidobacteriota bacterium
GCTATCGGAATCGACACCCTGAGAAACAGCGACCACCCTGATTCCCGCGAACGAGAGCCTCTCGTATAGATTCAAGGCATCTGCGAGTTTCCGCGTCAGGCGCGAAGTGTCATCGATCAAAATGCAATCAAACGGGCGCGCCGATCCGGTCGCTGCGGCAAGTAATTTGTGCAGACCGGCTCTGTCTGTACTGTCTCCGCAGATTGCTTCATCGGAGTATAGATGGTCATCGAGAACGCTCCAGTCCTGTCTCTCTGCGTAGGCCCTGCACTTCCGCACCTGGTCATCAATGCTGGTGGGGCTTTGGCGATCGCTTGAAAAACGACTGTAGATGGCGCAACGCAGTCGACTCATCGACGCACCTCAGAAAAGGCTAGAACGTCCGATGACGAATCTGACACAACGCCCGAAGGCGGTGCAAGGTTTTTCGACACATTCATTTCGCCAAGATACTCCCGCACAAGCGCCGGAACAATCACAGCGTCGATGAATTCGCGAAGCGCGGCGGGGATTTCCTCCCCGCATGACCGTTCCTTTCGCTCGAATTTGAGAACGTCTGCCATTTTGTTCGAGATCGCCTTCGCCAATCAAACTGCAACGCGAGTTGTGACTTGGTTGCTATCGCCTAATCGGTTGTGCTCCCACCTCCGCGAAAAACTGTTTCCGGGGCCGGAAGAAGCCGTGATAAGGGGTAGTGCGAGAGATGCGTTTTTTGCGCCTGCAAGTCTTTTGTTTCAGCAAACCTGCGAGAGAGTTTTCCGTTACGCTGGACTCTTACTCGAAAGGCTTTCTGCCTCTCCGCGTTTTGGAGCCGTTCTGCCTGGCGTCTATCGTTCTCTGTTTTGTACTTGCGAGGCCGTCCACCCTTGCGGATCGTTTTCCGATCGCCATCGCCTCTGCATTCCCGGCTACACCAGACCCCAGACTCGTCTCTCCGTGTGAAACGAACCGCACCGAGCACGATTCCGCATTTGTCGCAAATTTCGCGGGCGAAGCATCCGTACTTTGCGAGAAGCTCGTAGCTCTCCTGGATGGTTAGCAGCACATCAATTCCCTTTCACCCGCGACGCTCTTCTCGTAGACGTGTGGGCTGGAGCGACCCCACGAAGTCTTTGGGCGGCTGAAAGCCCCCAAAAGGTGGGGTCGCTCCAGCCCACTCCGGTGTTTTGCCCGCGCCCAAATTGAATGTCGCGCCGCGCGCATCCTCAGTGCTCCTCAATACTTCCGTTCACCGCAGAGGTGAACGGAACGCCCGTCAAAAAGTGATCTGTGTCTTTCATGCCACGTTCACCTTTCCGCGCCAGAAAAGCCGATTGAATCTCACTAGGATCTTCGCCCCTCTACCACTACAGAGGCCTCAGAAACAAAAAATGTCAAAAACAAATTGCGACCGGCACCGGAGCGCGCTCGGCTTCCATCTTTGATCCCCGTGTGTGGAAACGACTTCACCAGGCCTACGGGAGATATCAACGTAAACTGCCCCCTATATACTAAGAGGCCTCCAGAAACGAAAACCTCAACGCAAATCTTTGTGATTTGCCACTTTTCTTTCGGGGACCAGCCCCCACTCGGAGAAGTTTCATGGCGTCCAACAGGAGGAGCTATATGAAGCGCGGCGACAGCAGCGCGATCTGCCGCTTATCTGGGCGGATAGGCGTTACGCTTGTTAGTTTCAGGAAACGAATGGCGCCGTCGCGACAATGTAATGGAGCCACAGGTGGGGGAAAATAGGATCATCGCTGAATTCAGCATGCCAGCCCACGAGGCCCTCGACGGCCTCCCCACCACGAGCCTGGGCAGGTGCCATTTTTGGGTTGTTTTGCAGGTGCTCTGATCCGTGTCCTTCCTCTCTCCCTTACGGGGCGTAATGAACGTTGTCTGACAGCTCCGAAACTCCGGCTCTGGGACGCGGCTAAATGGGTCACGCGCTGCGCGTGACTGAGGCGGGAGCGACCCCACAGAAGCTGTGACGCACGGTGCGTCAAAGGGTGGGGTCGCTCCCGCCTCATCCGAATTCGGCCGCGTCCTTCCGAGCTTCCTCTGCACGGGTTAATTCTCGTGCTTTTTACAGGTTCGCGTTACCGTCAAGGTGAAGCGAATCAAAGGTATGAGTGCAGTGCCGAGGTGAAGTCCACTGCACCCCTCCGAGTAGAAGCGAGCCGTTGTTGCGCCTGAAGTCTGGTACTGAAGTGCGCTTCTGCTGGCCTTTCGTGGCTTGCATCACAGATCGGCCTTTGCTCACCAGATAGATTCTGAAATCAACCTGTTTTTGCGGGTCGGCGGCACGAATGCACGGCGGACGGCCTCGCCATTTGCGCGTCCGAAGAGCCGCAGAGAGGGGCTCCTTTCGGCGGCTTCACAATCGGCGAATAGCGCGTCTATCAAGCACTTCACGGGACTATAATCCTGGAATGCGAGTAGGACCGTTGTTATGTTCGCCGTTGGCAGCTGTCCTTTGTTCGCATGCACTCGCCTATCCGCGTCCTCCTCGTGGGACAGAGAACATTCCCAAATTGATGGCGGATTCCGCGCTTATCTGCAAGGGTGAGGTCGTGGAAGCACCCGAGGTGACCGTCGTTTCCGATCCTCGGCCGCCCCATCGGACAGCCACCGCGATCGTTCACGTGGATCGATGCTTCAAGGGAGAACGGCCGGCGAGCGAAGTAGTGCCCGTGTTGTTCGACAACATCCTGCCTCCGGGAGGTGGACCGTATGTGGTGCTTCGGAAAGGCGATTACCGTTTATTCTTCCTCAAGCCCGAAGAAGATAGGTACGTTCTTGTAGACGACTGGTTCGGTCAACTGTCCATCTCGCGTCAACTCGGAGCAACGCCCTTCGGAGACACTGACCCGATGCACCGGCTAGAAGTGGATTTGAAGGCAGGGCTGAATGACGAAGATCACGAGCGAGTGCTGGACAGTATTCGCATGCTGGGAAATATGCGTCATTTGCAATCCAAGGAGGAGCTTGTTTCGCTTTTGGATTCACAAGACCCGCTAGTGCGAACTTACGTTTTTGAGGCCATGTTGCGCTTGCATGACTATTCTGTTTTGCCTGCCGTCGAGCAATGGCTTACGGCCCAACCGCAACCCCCTCCATCTCTCACTCTGCCCAGGGATGCGTTGTTCGAGATGCAGGATCGGCTAGCCGGGGAGATTTCCATGATCCGCGATCCCGCCACGCTCCCAATCCTGCTTCGCTTGCTGCGGCTTCCAAGCCCGTTTGCGCGTCAAGCAATTCTGCAAGCTGTGCGCGCCATCAACTCCCCACAGAGTGCACCATCCCTTCTAAAGATGCTCGATGACCCCCATGCCGATAATGCGTTCATAGCTATGCAAGCCCTGATCGAGTTGGCAGGAGGCGGAGCTATCGACTGGGTGCCACCGTTGCCGGCGTTCCGCGAGAATCCCAACTACTACGCGGCAAGGTGTCGTGAGTGGTGGCAGGCAGAACACCAGCCACAGCAATGAAGCGGAGTAAACAATCGGGAGACCGCAGCATATGGTTATTTGACTGCACCCAAACCGTGGACCTAACATTCTCCTCTTATGAACCACGAAGAAGCAGCGGTCAAGGCGTTCATCGAGACCACCCAGGGTTACAACTATCACTTCCATCTGTTCCACCCAGGGGGCCAAGCAAGGCCAAGAACATGATACGTCCGGACCGCAAACCTTGCGCTAGTCGAAGTTCGAGGTGAGGAGAACACCTTGTGTTACTGAAATTGATTCCGTTTTCGACGATGTGCTTTTGTCTTCTGTTTGTCCCAATTGCAGTAGGTGCGCCACCAAATGAAGCATGCGATCTTCCGAAGGACTTGCAGCGCGAAGTTGGAAATAAGTACTCGGGCAAAAAAGTAGTTAACTTGGCTGACCTCCAGGATGACGATAGAGGATTCTTTCAGAAAGATCACAACAACAGCTGGTCTGGTCAAGGTTGACTTCTACGGCGACGGGAAGCCGACTCTGGCCTTGGTTTTGATCGGGAACGGCGAAGGAAAGGACAGCTCGGTACTTGTTGTGGCCCACCGGGTTGAAGCAGCCTGGAATATCAGCACGTTGGCCACTGGCGGCCAAACAGTGCCGGTTGTCTGGAGTTTGCCACCGGGCGAGTACGGGGACGTTTATGGCAACAAGACGATCGGAGCGACCAGACCCGTCATCGTTTTCACCAAGTACGAGTCCTGGGGCATCCTCTACGCTTGGACAAACCATAACAAGGTGGCCAAAATCTGGATCTCCGACTAATGAGCCTCTTGCTCCGAATGAACGCGTTAAGGGTGACTTTCTCGTGGATGTTCTTGCTTCTGCTTGCGTTGGTTTTCGACCAGGGGGCAGGTCGTGCTAACCAAAGCCCGACCCTGTGCAAGGTGGAATCTCTTCCCTCGGATATCCAGAATCGCCTCAAAAGTGACTTTGGTTCGTGGAAGATTCAGGAACCCACCGATCTCAGCCCGCGTGCCCACGAAAGGTGGGAATCTGAGATGCCGCTAGAGTGTTCAGGCATCGCTGTCGGGCACTTCGAGAGCGCCAAGACGCGCTCCTATGCCATTCTGCTAATCCCTGTGGCCCACGCAGACGGGGGCTACAGGTTCTTGGTTTTTAGCGAGAAAGCGGGCCAGCCGACCTATGAGGCCAGGCTTCTCGACAAGTTGGATCAGAACGGAGCCGCGAATTATTTCATTCACAGGACGCCCATCAGCAAGTTCTTCGATGAGCCATCCAGGAAGAAATTCCAGGCCCACACCGTGGACGGCATCTTGCTCGTAGACTCAGCCGAAAACGAATATGAAGTAGAGGTGTACTTTTGGTCCGGCGGTCGCTATCGGCACGAGCCGATAGACTATTAGCGGCTTGGCCTGACTCCTGCCTTTAGCCGCCTCTGAGGAGCTTCTTAGGCCGGTTAACGCCGAGCACCGTAAGAGCGGTGCCTTCGGCACTGGGAGTTGGACGGACACGCCACCCCAGGTTGGGTGCTGCACAGCAACTCTGGTTGCTGTATAGGAACCATCAAGAAATCACGGACTTACGAAATCTCCAGCACTATAGAGCGCTTCAGGGCGCTATCCGTTAACTTTTTGAAAATAAAAGGGCGGCAAAAATCACAGCAGCTAAAGAAAAAATCTCTTGCGTCGTTGTCCTAGGGTCCCTTTGAATATTTTGTAACCTTCTCTCCGGATCGAGCCACGCCAACAAACGACTTGAGGCAGGCTGAAACCGGCCGGAACGCTACAACTCGGGCAGCCTCCATCGGTCGGGAGCCGACGGACCGTGCTAGGATGAGCGAACT